>NZ_JBVIJX010000007.1:192423-511604 GCF_055581185.1 Streptomyces sp. NPDC031474 | reverse complement strand
CAAGGAACGGACGCTTCCTTTGTACTCACCCGAGAGACTCTCTCAGGCTTTCCTCCGGGCGCTTCCCTTCGGTCTTGCGTTTCCGACTCTATCAGGGTTTTTCCGGCCTCTTGACCACCATCCTGCAGGCATGCAGAAGATGATCCAAAGATAGGATCTGACAAGTTGGGTGCTGCTCAGTAAGCGCGCTTGATCGCGTCGCTCACCCTCAAGCAGGAGTACGACTGTACACGGGGCCGCGGAGGCGCTGCAAATCGGCTAGGCTAGTGGTCTAGACCACGGATCGTGAGCTCTCGTGCGGAACCGGTACTTCATATGACATACCCTGCTGCACAGTGCGCGGCCCTGGACAGGCAGTAACGGCCCATATACATCTCCACCCCTGGGAGGCTTCCCATGACCACCGTGACGTCCCCTCTTGCAGGACGCGCCATCGGACTGGCCGGCGTACCGGATCCGGTCTTCTCCGGAGCCATGGTCGGCCCGGGCACGGCGATCGACCCGGTGCGTGAGCCTTCCGAGGCCGTCGCACCCGTGGACGGCGTCATCGTCTCCCTCCATCCGCATGCTTTCGTCGTGGTCGACGCCGAAGGGCGCGGGGTGCTCACACATCTCGGGATCGACACCGTGCAGCTCAATGGCGAAGGCTTTGAGGTTCTCGTGAACAAGGGCGACACGGTCACCCGCGGGCAGAGCATCGTGCGGTGGAACCCTGTCGCCGTGGAACAGGCCGGCAAGTCCCCGGTCTGCCCGATCGTCGCCCTGGAGGCCACGGCCGAGTCACTCGGCGATCTCCGTGAAGACGGCGATGTGAAAGCCGGCGACGCTCTCTTTTCCTGGCAGTAGAGCCGACGCCGTCAGTGCGGCGGCACAGAGGACAACCACCGCGGCGGCGGGACCCGCCGCACTATCGGAGACGGGTGAGATGGAGACAACGCTGCGAGGCGTCGGCGTGAGTCACGGTGTGGCGATCGGCGAGGTTCGACACATGGGAACGGCGGTGCTCGAACCGCCTGCCAAGCAGATCCCTGCGGAGGAGGCGGAGCGCGAACAGGGGCGCGCCCGCAAGGCCGTCGAAGCTGTGGCAGCCGATCTGATGGCGCGCGGCAACCTGGCGGGGGGCGAAGCCCAGGCAGTGCTCGAAGCTCAGGCCATGATGGCTCAGGACCCCGAGCTGATGGTCGACGTGGACCGGCGGATCGCCGTCGGCAGCACGGCCGAGCGTGCCGTCTACGACGCTTTCGCCGCCTATCGCGAGTTGCTGGCAGGAGCCGGTGAGTACCTCGCCGGGCGGGTGGCCGACCTCGACGATGTGCGGAATCGTATCGTCGCCCGGCTGCTGGGTGTCCCGATGCCGGGTGTCCCGGACAGTGACGAGCCGTACGTGCTGGTCGCCCGGGACCTGGCGCCCGCCGACACCGCACTGCTGGACCCGACGCTGGTACTCGGTTTCGTGACCGAGGAAGGCGGGCCGACGAGTCATAGTGCGATCCTCGCCCGCGCCCTCGGCGTGCCGGCCGTCGTGGCCCTGCCGGGTGCCGGCGAGCTCGCCGAAGGAACGGTGATCGCCGTCGACGGCAGCACCGGCGACATCTTCGTGAACCCGAGCGACGCGAAGAAGGCCCAGCTCCAGGCTGCGGCGGCCGAGCGCAAGGCGGCGCTGGCCGCCTCGACCGGGCCGGGTGCCACCGCCGACGGTCACAAGGTGCCGCTGCTGGCGAACGTCGGCGGGCCGGCCGATGTGGCGGCTGCCGTCGAGGCCGGTGCGGAAGGTGTCGGGCTCTTCCGTACCGAGTTCCTGTTCCTCGACGACAGCAAGAACGCGCCCTCCGAGCAGAAGCAGGTCGAGGCCTACCGGCAGGTACTCGAGGCGTTCCCCGAGGGGCGAGTCGTCGTACGCGTGCTGGATGCGGGGGCGGACAAGCCGCTGGACTTCCTGACGCCGGCCGACGAGCCCAACCCGGCGCTGGGCGTGCGTGGGCTGCGGACGCTGCTGGACCATCCCGACGTCCTGCGGACTCAGCTGACGGCGCTGGCGAGGGCTGCCGAGGGGCTTCCGGTCTACCTCGAGGTGATGGCGCCGATGGTGGCGGACCGTACCGACGCGAAGGCGTTCGCCGACGCGTGCCGTGCGGCGGGACTGCGGGCGAAGTTCGGTGCGATGGTGGAGATTCCGTCGGCCGCGCTGCGGGCTCGTTCGATCCTGCAGGAGGTGGAGTTCCTGTCGCTGGGTACGAACGATCTCGCGCAGTACACCTTCGCCGCCGACCGGCAGGTGGGTGCGGTGTCGCGGCTGCAGGACCCATGGCAGCCCGCCCTGCTCGACCTCGTCGCCCTGTCGGCAGAGGCGGCCTCGGCCGAGGGCAAGAGCTGCGGTGTGTGCGGCGAGGCGGCGGCCGATCCGCTGCTCGCGTGTGTGCTGACGGGTCTGGGGGTCACCTCTCTTTCCATGGGCTCGGCATCGATTCCCTATGTGCGGGCCTCGCTGGCGAAGTACACGCTGGCGCAGTGCGAGCGTGCCGCTGCTGCGGCACGTGCGGCGGACACCGCCGAGGAGGCGCGTGGCTCGGCGCAGGCCGTGTTGTCCGGCGAGTAGTCGGCTCCGGCCGGCGATCGGCCGGTGAGCAGGGGCGCTCCACCGTCGGGTGGAGCGCCCCTGCCGTGTGTGGGCGTCCTTTCCGGTCAGTGTGTGTGGGCGTCCTTTCCGGTCAGTGTGTGTGGGCGTCGTTTCCGGTCAGTGTTGGTGGCCCGGTGGCGGTCCCTCCGGTCCGAGGTCCGGTGGGAAGCAGTAGTCCACTCCTGACTCGGGTGAGATGAGGTCGCCGGATTCGGCGTCGGTGCAATAGGCGTCGAAGACCTCGCCGGCGGTCAGGGGTTCGAGGCCGTCGCCGCGCAGCCGCCATCCGTAGATCCGGTCGGAGACGCCGTCAGCGGTGGTGCGCATGACCAGGCCGCCAGGGCTCTGAGTGGCGAGGCCGAGGGCGAGGACGGTGGTGAACTCGAGCGCTTCGGCCTCGTCGAGTTGTGGGGCGGCGTTGGCCTCGTCGTCCGAATGGAGGACGGCGACCAGTGTTTCGGGGGTGCCTGTGACGCTGCAGACGAGGTGTCGGTTGCCGTGTGGTGCGGTTTCGAGGATGCGAGCGACGAGGTTCGATGCGCGGGCGAAGGCTGCCCGGCCGATGTCTTCACCGCAGGTGGCGCAGGCGCCGAGGCGGGACAGGAGAATGGCCGCGTACTCCCAGGTCGCCTGCCGGACGGCCTCGTCGACGAGGGCCGGCACGAGGTCGGCGAGGGGTTGGCCCTCGTAAGGGATGGTGGGGCCTGTGGTCGCGAGTTCGGCCGTGAAGCGGGTGCGGTTGGCGGGGATGTCCGGGTCGAGCCCCTTGGCGGCGCAGTATGCGGCGTACTCCTGGGGGTCGAAGAGGGCCACGGTGGTGTGGGTGCCTTGGAGGGCGCGTGTCCTCAGGAGGTCTTCGACCTGTTGCAGATAGGTGGTGTGATCGTCGAACGTGAAGGTGCGGTAGTCCCGCATGGCGAGAAAGTCGTGCTCGTCGGTGAGCAGGCCGATGGTGCCGGCGATTTCACGGCGCAGGACGCGTCGCATGGTCTGGCGGTCGGTGTGTGCCATGTTTCCCCCTGTGTGCACAGTCGATCAATGCTCACTCACGGTAATCGACGGCACTGACAACGGGCTTTGCTTGAGTCGGTCGCGGACCAGGCGGTGTTGAAACATGCAGGTCACGGCGATTCCGCCGCCGAAGGTGAGCCAGCCGAGGGGGCCGACGGCGATCGCGGCGGTGACGGCGAGTGGTCCGAGGCTGCGCTGGGCGGACTGGGCCAGGCCATGGACGCCGAGGTAGGCACCCTGGGCGGTGTCGGGGGCCAGGGCGACGGAGAGTTCCCACGAGATCGTGGCGTGGAGCATCTCGGCGAGGGTGAAGAACACGGCCGCCGCGGTGAGGAGCAGGGGGGCGGTGAGAGGTCCGCCGGTCGTCGCTGCCGTCATCGCGACGCCGCCCAGGGCGAAGGCCGCCGAGAGCGGGACCAGGAGCGCGCGGGCTGCGGTCGTGGTCGCGCCGAACCGGGACAGGGGGACCTGAAGTGCCACAACCAGGACGTTGTTCAGCACGAGCAGGAGGGGTGCGAGGCCGTGCGGTGCGGTGGTCACGTGTGCGATCCACAGGGGTAGGCCGACTTTGAATACCGCGTCGTCGAGGAAGAGGACGGTGTCGGTGGCCACGTAGGCGAGGTAGGTGCGGTCGCGCCATGGGCCGACCGGTCTCACGGTGGGCCTGGGGTCCTTGGCGGTGATCACCGTGCGGGTTCGGGAGGACGGTTCGCCGCAGCGGAGGGTGAGGAGGGCGGAGGCGACGAAGGACAGGGCGTCGCCGACGAGGAGCCACTGGTATGCGGCGGTGTCGCCGACGGCGAGGGCCGCCGCTGCGGCCAGGCCGCCGAGCGCCCAGCCCACGTTCGCGACGGTGCGATGGATCGCCTGGTAACGCACGCGATCCGGGCCGGCGGCGCGGGTGGCGTAGAGCTTGGTGAGGACGTTGGCGGCTCTGTCGCCGAGGCTGCCGAGGGCGCAGAAGGCGAGCAGGAGGGCGTATCGGTCCGTGGTGAGCAGGGCGAAGGAGGCCAGCGCCCGCAGCAGTTGGACCGCGATGAGGACGCGAGTGAGCGGGAAGCGGTCTGCGAGTCGGCCGCCGAGCGGGGCGCCCGCTATCCCGACGGCTCCGGCGACGGCGACGAGGGTGCCGACCTCGCCGAGGGAGAGGCCGCAGACGTAGGTGAAGTACAGGACGCTTACCGATGCCCACAGACCGCTTCCGATGCGGTCGACGAGGGCGACGGTCAGCATCGCGCGTCCGTCACGGCCTCCGGGTATCCGACTTGGCCAGGTGGCTGCGCGACGGATCGGATGCATGTGGCTCCCCCCTTGCCGAGAGTTATGTATTGATACATAATTGGCAATGTGGCAACACAATATGGGATCAGCGGTACGACAGCCAAGGGGATTGCCGGGTCCGTCGAACGGGGCGTGGCCGAGGGCGTGTTGCGGCCAGGGTCCGCGCTGCCCCCGGTGCGACGGCTCGCGGACGAGCTCGGGGTGAGTGCGGGTACGGTCGCGACGGCCTACAAGGAGTTGCGGCGGCGGGGCATCGTGGTCACGCGCGGGCGGGGCGGCACCGTCGTGGCCCCGGTCCCCGCCGTGGCATCCCGCAGGCCGCCCAGGGTGCCGAGCGGGCTGCGGGACCTGGCCGGCGGGCATCCCGATCCCGCGCTGCTTCCGGCGCTGGTGCCGCCCTCACGCCTGTCTCCCGGCGCCCGTTCCCATCGTTCGACGCCCAGGTTGGAACGGTTGGAGGAGGCCGTACGCGCATGGTTGCGCCCCGACGGCGTACCGGTGGATCACGTGACGTTCGCGCACGGGGCGCTGGATCTGATCGGACGGCTGCTGTCGGTGGAGCTGCGGCCCGGTGACGCGGTCGCCATGGAGGATCCCGGCTATCACCATCTGCTGGACCTGGTCACCGCGCTGGGCCTGCGCATCGTGCCGGTGGCCGTCGACGACGAGGGGGTGCGGCCCGAGGCGCTTCGAGCGGCCCTCGGGGCGGGGGCACGCGCGCTGGTGTGCAGTCCGCGCGCGCAGAACCCTTATGGGGGCTGTTTTTCCGAGACGCGCAGGGACGCGCTCGTCGGCGTGCTGCGGGACGGGCCGGATCTGCTGGTCGTCGAGAACGACCACGCCTCCGTGATCGCGGACGCGCCCTTGTGGACCCTCGCCTCCGAAGGGCTGCCGCGCTGGGTGCATGTACGGACGGTGAGCAAGTTCCTGGGGACGGATCTCCGGTGGGCCACCGCGGCCTGCGACGCGACCACGCTGGCCCGCCACGACGGTCGGCTGCTGCTGACGTCGGGCTGGGTCAGTCATCTCCTGCAGGAGACGGTGTACGGGTTGCTGACCGACGACGACACGCGCGCGTTGGTGCAGCGTGCGCGGCAGACGTACGCGCTGCGCAGGGATGTGCTGCTCCGGGAGCTCGCGGCCCGGGGCATCGACGGCCACGGTGTGAGCGGGATGAACGTGTGGGTGCCGGTGCGGGACGAGTCGGCCGTGGTGAACGGGCTGCGGTCGCACGGTTGGTGGGTCGCCGCGGGAGCCCGGTTCCGGTCGGCGTCCGGTACAGGGGTGCGGATCTCCGTCGCCGAGCTGGAGCCGGCCGACGCGGTGCAGTTGGCCTCGGACTTCGCGGCAGTGCTCGGCGAGTCCGAGGCCACCTACGGCGGCTGAGGCGTCGTCTCTCGCGAGGTGCTCTCAGACTCGCTTGCGGGCGAGGTCTTCGTAGAAGTGCAGGAGCTCCAGGTTGTCGACGGAACCCGGGTTGACGGCCTTTTCCAGTGGGGTGCCCTGGAGAAGGCGTTTGACCGGGACCTCGATGCGTTTTCCGGTGAGGGTGTGCGGGACTCCTGGTACCTCGATGACCTCGTCGGGGACATGGCGCGGCGAGAGCTGTTCGCGGATGGACTGTTTGATGCGGCCCAGCAGTGCCTCGTCGAGGACAGCCCCGGGGGCCAGATGCACGAAGAGGGGCATCCAGTAGCCGCCGTCGGGCTGTTCGATGCCGATGACCAGGGATTCCTTGATCTCGGAGAGCCGTTCGACGACCTCGTAGATGTCGGCCGAGCCCATGCGCACGCCCTGCCGGTTGAGCGTGGAGTCGGAGCGGCCGTGGATGACGAGGGAGCCGCGCGAGGTGACGGTGATCCAGTCGCCGTGCCGCCATACGCCCGGGTAGGTGTCGAAGTAGCTGTCGTGGTAGCGGCTGCCGTCGGGGTCGTTCCAGAAGCGGACCGGCATGGACGGCATGGGGTTGGTGACGACGAGCTCACCGACCTCGTCGATGACCGGGTGACCGTTCGGGTCCCAGGACTGCAGGTCGGTGCCCAGGCAGGGGGCCTGGAGTTCGCCTGTGTGGACCGGGAGCGTCGGGACCGCACCGGCGAAGCAGGAGCACACATCCGTGCCGCCGCTGACGGAGGCGATCCACAGGTCGTCGCGCACCTCGTCGTGCAGCCAGCGGAAGCCGTCGGGCGGGAGCGGCGAGCCCGTGGTGGCGACGCACTGGACGCGGGAGAGGTCGAATGCGCGGGCCGGGTGGACCTCCGCCTTGCGGCAGGCCATGACGTACGCCGCCGAGGTGCCGTAGAGGGTGGCACCCGTGCGTTCGGCGATGCGCCACTGGGCGCCCGTGTCGGGGTAACCGGGGCTGCCGTCGTAGAGGACGATCGTCGTACCGGTCAGGAGACCGGAGACGAGGAAGTTCCACATCATCCAGCCGGTCGAGGTGTACCAGAAGAAACGATCCTCGGGGCCCAGGTCGCAGTGCAGGCCGAGTTGCTTGAGGTGTTCGACCAGGATGCCGCCCTGGGAGTGGACGATGGCCTTGGGCAGGCCGGTCGTGCCGGAGGAGTAGAGCACCCAGAGGGGATGGTCGAAGGGGACCGGTTCGAAGAAGGGTTCCTCGTCCGCGGCCGTGAGGGCCGACCAGTCCAGGGCTCCTTGGGGCGGTTCGGTGCCCAGGAGGGGGATGTGGATCACGGCGCGCAGGGTGGGCAGTCCGGCTCGGAGTTCGGCGACGACGTCACGGCGGTCATGCTCCTTGCCTCCGTAGCGGTAGCCGTCGACGGTGAACAGGACGACGGGTTCGACCTGCTGAAAACGGTCCAGGACGCTGCGGGCGCCGAAGTCGGGGGCGCAGGAGGTCCAGACGCCGCCCACGGCGGCCGTGGCGAGGAGGGCCACGACGGCCTGCGGGACGTTCGGGAGGTAGCCGCTGACCCGGTCGCCGGGGCGCACGCCGAGGGCGCGCAGCTCGGCCGCCAGCGAGCCGACCTGGCGGCGCAGCTCGGACCACGTCACCGGGCTGGGTTCGTGGGTCTCGTCGACGTACAACAGAGCCGGTTCCGCCGGGCGGGTGGTTGCGGCGCGCAGGGCGTGCTCGGCGTAGTTCAGTGTCGCTCCGGGGAACCACTGGGCGCCGGGCATGGCGCGATCGCCCAGCACGCGCGCGTAGGGTGACGAAAACCGTACGTCGAACCACTCCGTGACGGCTTTCCAGAACGTCTCCAGCTCGTCGACGGACCAGCGGTGCAGTGCCGGATAGCCGCCTTCGGACGGGGCTCCGTGCTGCTCGGCCGCCCAGGTCTGGAACTTCGCGATCTGGGCCTGGGCGATGCGCTGCGGATCTGGCCGCCAGAGCGGCTCGGGGTTCACGGTCGGCATGGGGCGGCTCCCGGACTCTGCGCGTCGTGTGCGTCGCCCGCGCACGAGCTGGGGTGGAGCCCGTGACGCGGCTGACACGGACGATGCCATGTGATCGACTTCTGCACCAGGGTGGGTTGCGCACAGTCCGTGTCGTGAAGATGTGGCCCCACCCCGGGTGAACGCAAGTTGAACGACCCGCGCGCGTGGCGCGGTCAGTGACAGGGTGAACAGCATGGACGGTCGTGACCTGGTGCGTTCGATGAAGCGGGTCGGTCCCGCGGGTGCGGGCCGGGGGTTGCGCACGGTGCGGGCCGCGTGGCGCAGGAGGCGCGCCGATGCCGCCGGGCTGCCGGTGCGGGGTCCCGAGCGGGCGCGGGTGCCGGGTCTCGTGCAGGAGGTGGAGCCGGGGCCCGGCGGTGGGACGCTCCGGTTCAGCCGCTCGGAGCTGTCGATCCGCGTCGCGGTGAACGGGGCGGTGTTCTGGGGCTGGGACGGTGCCGAGCCGGAGCCGTCGTACGCGCTGGCCGGCCGCTGTCCGGAGCCGGATCCCCGGGCGGTGCTGGAGCCGGACAAGGACGGTGGATGGCGGGTCGTCGCCGAGCGGGTGACGGTCGTGGTCTCGCGGCACGGCGCCGTGGAGGTGTGTACGCCGGGAGGCGTGGTGTTGCGCCGTGATCTGCCGCCCCGGTGGTGGGAGCCGCAGGGCGGTGGACCGGCGCGCTGGATGCAGCGCTCGGAGGTTGCGGCCGACGCGCGCTTCTTCGGTCTCGGCGGGCGGGCGTCCGGGCCGCGTCTGCGCGACGGGACGTACCGGCTGTGGAACACGGATCCGGGGCACGCGTTCGATCGCGAGGACGATCCCCTCTACCTCACGATGCCGGTGCAGCTGGTGGTGGCCGACGCGGGCACGCACCTGGTGTTCCACGACACCTCCTGGGACGGCTCGGTCGCGCTGCGGGAGGGCGAGGAGGGAGCCGGCTCGGGACATGACCGGGCCGGTGGGTGCGAGGTGCGGATGGACGGCGGACCGTTGCGCTGCTGGGTGATCGTGGGCACCCCCGCGCGCGTGCTGCTCGCCTGGGCCTCGCTCACCGGGGCGCCGGCGCTGCCGCCCGCGTGGGCGCTCGGACACCATCACGCGCGCTGGGGCTTCGGCAGCGAGCAGGAGGTGCGCCGGATCGTGGCGGGCTATCACGAGCACGGCCTGCCGCTCGACGCGGTCCACCTCGACATCGACCACTACGACGAGCACCAGGTGTTCACCGTCGACGAGGACCGCTTCCCGAAGCTGTCGGTGCTCGCCGAGGAGTTGCGGCGGGACGGGATACGACTCGTGTCGATCATCGACCCGGCGGTCAGGGCCACGCCGGGCAACGCCGTGTACGACAGCGGGGTCGCCGAGGACGCGTTCGTGCGGGACGCGTCGGGTCGGCTCGTCGAGGGCGTCGTGTGGCCGGGGGAGGCCGTCTTCCCGGACTTCACGCACGCGCGCGTGCGGAAGTGGTGGGGAAGTCTCTACGCCGAGCGGCTCGCCCAGGGGTTCGCAGGCTTCTGGCACGACATGAACGAGCCGACGTCGTTCGCCGCTTTCGGGGAGTCGACGTTGCCCCGGTCGGCCCGGCACTCCCTGGAGGGGCGCGGTGGTGATCATCGCGAGGCGCACAACGTGTACGGGCTGTGCATGGCCAGGGCTGCGTACGAGGGGCTGCTGGAGCTGGTGGCGGACCAGCGTCCGTTCGTCTTCTCCCGGTCGGGCTGGGCGGGCCTGCAGCGCTACGGCGGCACCTGGTCCGGGGACGTCGCCACGGGCTGGCCGGGACTGCGGGCGTCGCTGTCCCTGGTGATGGGGCTCGGGCTGTGCGGGGTGCCGTATTCGGGGCCGGACGTGGGGGGTTTCGACGGCAGTCCGTCTCCGGAGCTGTATCTGCGCTGGTTCCAGCTGGGCGCGTACCTGCCACTGTTCCGCACGCATGCGAGTCTGCGGGCGGGACGCCGGGAGCCGTGGGAGTTCGGCCCCGAGGTGTTGGAGCACGCGCGCGTGGCGCTCGTCGAGCGGCGGCGGCTGTTGCCGTATTTCATGACGCTGGCGCATCTGGCCCGGCGTACGGGAGCCCCTTATGTGCGCCCGGTGTGGTGGGGAGCGCCCGGTAACCGGGCGTTGCGGGACTGCGAGGACGCGTTCTTGTTGGGTGACTGCCTGCTGGTGGCGCCGGTCCTCGGCCCGGGCGTCGACCAACGTGCGGTGCAGCTGCCGCGGGGGCGCTGGTACGACACGGCGACGGGGCGGGCGTACGAGGGGCCGGGGCAGGTGCTCGTGGACGCTCCCCTGTCGCGTATTCCGGTGCTCGCGCGCGCGGGTGCCGTCATGCCGGTGCGGGGAGACGACGGCGCCGTGGAGCTGGAGGTGTGGGCGCCGGTCCGGGGGCGGACGGGTGGTGGTCTGGTGGTGCGGGACGCGGGCGACGGCTGGGCGGAGCCGGAGATCGAGCGGTACGTGGCCCGCTGGGAGGGCTCGCGGGTCGTCGTCGAGCAGGAGGGCGAGGACGGCGTGCGCGTGCCGTCCCACCCGGTGCGCGTACGCGGGCTCGGCGAGCGCTGAGCTCAGATGTAGCGGCCTTCGAAGAAAGCCCGCACGGCGTGCGTGTGCAGAGGGAAGGCGAGTTCCTCGGCCCTGCGCAGGAGGTGCCAGCCCTCGGTCTCGTCCGTGGCGGCGGACGTCGGGAGGCGGTCCGCGGGACGCTCCGGAAGGAGCCCGAACAGCAGCAGGTGGCCGTCGGGGGAGCTCATGGCGTCGGCCAGCCGCACCTCACGCGGCGTCGCGGCTATGCCGGTCTCCTCCATGAGTTCGCGGACGACTGCCTGCCGCCAGTCCTCACGGTCGTCGATATAGCCGCCGGGCAGTGCGATGCCCCCGCGCGCGGGGGCGATGGTGCGGGTGATGACGACCAGGGCGGTGCCCTTGGTGTCGTACACGGGCTGGAGTGCGACGGCCACCGGCAGCGGGTTGCGGTAGGCCACGGTGGCGCAGGCCCGACAGGTGCGGGGCCAGCCGGTGACGCCCTCCCCGTAGGGCGCTCCGCAGCTCGAACAGTGGGAGTCGCGCGCGGAGTTCGATGTGGAGTGCAGAGTTTCGGACACGCGGCGGAGCGTATCCGATCTTGGGGAGGGCGTCGTACGGGGGCGGTTCAGTGCTGCCTGGGGAGGGAGTCGGCGGACACGGGGAAGTCGAAGTAGGTGTCCGGATAGGGCTCGGGTTTGAAGGTGTAATGCCACCACTCCTCGGCCAGGTTCACGAAACCGAGGTTCTCCAGGGTGCTCTTGAGGAGCAGCCTGTTGGCGCGCTGTTCGCCCTGGATGCGCGGGTCGAGGGTGTGGGCGAGGGTGTCGAAGCAGTCGAACCCCGTGCCCATGTCGACCGAGTTGTCGGGGAAGCGCTGCTGTGGTGGGGCGTAACAGGGAACGAGGGGTTCGCCGGGGACATAGGGCCGCGTCGGCACGGCCGGGAGCCGCACGATGGTGAGGTCCGTCGTCGAGCCGCGGCTGTGACCGGACTTCTCGGCGATGTAGCCGTCCTCGAACAGACGGGTCTTGTCGACGTTCGGGTAGAACTCGCCCTTCATGCCCTGGGCGTTCAAGTCCTCCGCCCAGCGGACGAAGTGGTTCACGGCGCGCTGGGGCCGGTAGCAGTCGTACACCTTGAGTGTGTATCCCTGGCGCAGCAGCTTCGTCTGGGCCCGGTGGAGCGCCTCGGCGGCCGGCCGGGTGAGGATGCAGATCGGCTGCCGGTAGCCGTCGATGGGCTCGCCGACGAAGGTGTGCGGGGTGACGTAGCGCATCTCCTGAAGGATCGTCGGGTCCACGGTTCTCAGGGCCACGAAGTCCGCTGGGGCCTTGGGGGCGGTGTGCGCCCGCGCGGTGGCGGAGGCGGTGGTCACGGCCAGCAGGGCGGCGAGTGCGGCGACCGCACCGCGTACTGCGCTGGGGAGTCGTGTCATGTCTCCTCCCTGCCCAATTCCGGAGGGGCGTGCCACACTCCTGACGTCTCGTCAGATTCCGTGGCCCGGGAGGGAACCTTGTCGCGTACACGCACGCCCGTGGTCGCCGGGTGGTTCACCGGGGACGGGGAGGACTTCAGGTTGCTGGGGACGCACTGTTCGGCATGCGGGTCGGTCTTCTTCCCGCGTGAGGACACGCACTGCCGCAATCCGGGCTGCCGGGGCGGCGACCTGGAGGAGGTCCCGCTCTCACGACGCGGGCGCGTCTGGTCCTACACGGACAGCCGATATCGTCCTCCGTCACCCTATGTGACCGATCCGGAACTTCCGTGGGACCCGTATGCGTTGATCGCTGTGGAGCTGGAGTCCGAGCGGATCGTGGTGCTGGGACAGGCGGTTCCCGGGGTCACTGTCGCCGATCTGGCAGTGGGCATGGAGGTGGAGGTCGTCCCGGGCGTGCTCGACGAGGATGCGGAGACGACCTGGACGACCTGGCGATGGCGGCCGACGGGGGTGGCGGGATGACGGCAGAGGTGGCGGTGCTCGGCGCGGGGATGCATCCGTGGGGCAAGTGGGGGCGCAGTTTCGTCGAGTACGGCGTGACGGCGGCGCGGGCCGCCCTGGCCGATGCGGGCGTGGACTGGCGGGAGGTCGGTTCGATCGTCGGCGCGGACACGGTGCGTGGCGGCTATCCGGGGTATGTAGCCGGGGCGACGTTCGCGAAGGCCCTGGGATGGCAGGGAGCCCGGGTCTCGAGCGTGTACGCGGCGTGCGCGTCGGGGGCTCAGGCGATCAACACGGCGCGGGCCCAGATCCTCGCGGGTCTCGCGGACGTGGTGCTCGTGGTGGGGGCCGACGCGGCCCCCAAGGGCTTCTTCCGTCCGGCCGGCGGGGACAGGCCGGACGACCCCGACTGGCTGCGCTTCCGGTTACTCGGCGCGACGAATCCGACGTACTTCGGGCTGTACGCGCGCCGGCGCATGGCGGTGCACGGGGACACACCAGAGGACTTCGCCCAGGTCAAGGTGAAGAACGCGGCCATGGGAGCGTTGAATCCGAACGCGCGCTATCGGAAGCGGGTCACCTCGCAGGAGGTGGCGGCGTCGGCTGTGGTCGCCGATCCGCTCCGGCTGCTGGACATCTGCGCGACCTCGGACGGCGGGGCGGCCCTGGTGCTCTCCAGCATGGAGTTCGCCCGTCGGCACGGGGCGGCGGAACCGGTGCGGATCAGGGCCGTGTCCACCGTCACGCCCCGCTATCCCAACACGGTGCTGGATCTGCCGGACATCGCGACCGATTCCGCGCCGGCGGCGGAGCCTGCCAGTGAGACCTTCCGGGCCTCGATCGCCCGAGCCGCCTACGAAGAGGCGGGCATCGGTCCCGAGGACCTGTCCCTGGCCGAGGTCTACGACCTGTCCACCGCCCTGGAGTTGCAGTGGTACGAGGACCTGGGGCTGTGCGGCGACGGTGAGGCCGCCAAGCTGCTGCGGGAAGGAGCGACGGCTCCCGGCGGCCGTATACCGGTGAACACCAGCGGAGGACTTGCCTCCTTCGGCGAGGCCGTGCCGGCGCAGGCGATCGCCCAGGTCTGCGAGGTCACCTGGCAGCTACGGGGAGAGGCGGGCGATCGCCAGATACCGGGCGCGCGCGTGGCCGTCACGGCGAACCAAGGGCTGTTCGGGCATGGTTCGGCGGTAGTCGCCGTACGGTGAGCGGGAGGGAGCCTTCGGCGTGACACGGCCGTCCAGCCGACCTTTCACAGGCACTGCGATCGCCCCGGAATCCTGTGTGAACGTCTCATGAACTGCGCCTGGGCGCGCGCCCGCAGCGCCACCATGCTCCCGTGCACTCCTGGACGGACACCCTCCGCTTCGCCTTCCAGCCGGTGGTCAACCTGCCCACCGGAGGGGTCGTGGGGCTGGAGATACTTGCCCGCCCCGAGGCCGGCGACATCCTGGCACGGGCTCGCCGGGAGCCCGAACTCGACGGTCGGCTAGCCGTGTTGGCGGTTCGCGCGGCGGTTCGCAAGGAGACTCTGCTGCCCCTGCACGTGAACGTGTTCGCCGGCACCCTGGCCGATCTCGGCGGGCTCACCGCGCTGCACGACGCCGTGCGCGAGGCAGGGCGGCTGCCATGGGAGGTGACGCTGGACGTCGTCCCGCCCTACACGCACGTTCCCCAGGCCGCGCTCCTGGAGGCCGTGGCCGCACTCCGGGGCCACGGCTTCCGGATCAGCGCGGACGGGGTCGGGGACGGGGACACGCACCCCTGCGGCTGCTCGTCGGCATCGCGCCGGACCTGGTGAAGCTGGACGCCTCACTCCTGGCACGGCCCGCGGCGGTACGCGCGATGCGGACCCTGTGCGACGAGCTGAAGGCGTTCCTGGTCGTCGAGGGTGTGGAGACCCAACGGCAGTGCGCGGCCGCGCTGTCGGCGGGGGCACAGCTGGCGCAGGGCGCGCTGTTCGCGCCGCCCAGCCGCTTGCCCGCCGCCGACGTGTACGTTCCGCCCCTCGGCCGCGGCCCTGTACCGGCGCCCCCGTCGGGGCCGTCGGTGCGGGAGTTCGTGCGGCCGGCCGCGCTGCTGCCCGCGACCGCCTCCGCCGGACAGGTACGGGCGCTGCTCACCGGGGCCCCGGATGTGTCCGGGGCGCTGCCCGTGGACCGAGAGGGGGTTCCGGTCCGCTCGGTGCACCGGCCGCGCTTCCTGCTGTCGATGTCGCGGACGCTACGGCCACGCCCTGTACGCGGACCGCCCTGCGGCCAGACTGGGCGATCCACCGCGGACGGTCGGGGTGGAGGCGACGGCCTGGGAGGTACTGGACGTGGTCGCGGTCGGCGACCGGGACCGCACCTCCGACGATGTGGCCGTCGTCGATCGCAGCGGGCGATGCTTGGGCGTGGTCCGGCTCGCGGACCTCGTCCGGGCGCCGGCCGAGACCCGGGTCGAGGAGGCGGCCGGGCTCAATCCGCTGACCCGGCTGCCCGGCTCGGACGCGATCACCGGGGAGGTGGACCGGCGGATCGCGCAGGGGCGGACGTTCGTGTTGGGCTGGCTGAACATCGACCACTTCAAGCAGGTCAACGACGAGACCGGGTTCGCGGCGGGTGACGAGCTGATCCGGTCGGTGGGAGCGGCTCTGCGGATCGCGGCGACAGGGCATGCGCGCTGGGGCCACCACGCGCGCGTGGGGCACATCGGAGGGGACGACTTCCTGGTGCCGGCCGATCCGGAAGGCCTGGATCCGCTGGCAGCCTGCGTGCTGGACGCGCCCTGGTCGGCAGGCGGACGCCCGGTCACGCTGTCGCTGGCCTTGAAGAAAGCTGCGAAGTCGTTGAGCGGCGCGAGTTGGGTCGTGGGCCACGCCGGGCCGGCCGGATACGAGATCCGGCGCCGGTCGCAGCCGACGGCTCCTGCGGGTACGGGCGCGGTCGGGGAGGAACCCGGGAGGAACTGACCCTGACGGTCGGGAGCCCACACGAGGCGGCCGGGCCGTGGAAGCCGCCCCCGGTGCTGGGCTCGGATGGGCGCCCTCTCCCCCGGGCGCCGCTCCCCCGGGTGTCGGCTTTAACGGTCCGTGCTGCGCATCCCCAACCGTTGCTGTCGGCCTCCTTGACGCTCTCTGGGCACCGGTGAACACTTCCCGGTGTCAGCCGACATCGCCGTACATTCTCGGCGTATCCAGGCGCGCGCCAGGGGGACTTTCCGATGAAAGTCCCGCTCCCCCACAGGCGATTCGGCTACGACGGCACGCTCGTCACGGACGCCGGGTGGGGCGCGGGATCTCCCTGCCCCGGCCGAAGCAGCCACGGGAACCGCACCCTGCACGGAACACCGGGGTCGATCCGCCTCGGACCGGGCCAAGGAGCCGCCATGAGCAACGGAGACATATTCGTCGGCGAGGTCATCGGTACCGCGATCCTCATCCTGTTCGGCGCGGGAGTCTGCGCGGCCGTCACTCTCAGGTACTCCAAGGCCCGGGCCTCGGGATGGGTCGTGATCGCCTTCGGCTGGGGGTTCGGCGTGCTGGCGGGGGCGTACACCGCTGCACCGCTGTCGGGCGGGCAGCTCAATCCGGCGGTCACCCTCGGCATCGCCGTCGACACGGGCAAGTGGGGCAAGGTGTGGGTGTATCTGCTGGGCCAGATGGTCGGTGCGATGCTGGGGGCCGTCCTCGCGTACCTGGTGTACCTCGCCCAGTTCCAGGCGAACGTCCAGCAGCAGGGCACCACCGAAGGCACGGCCGAGGAGCCCACTCCCACGCTGGGCATCTTCTCCACCATTCCCGAGATCCGGAACCCGGTCGCCAACCTGATCACGGAGATCATCGCGACGATCGCCCTGGTCCTGCCGATCCTCGCCTTCGGGCTGACCAAAGGGCTCGGCGAATCCGGAACCACGGTGCTGATCGTCTCCCTGCTCGTCGTCGGCATCGGACTCTCGCTCGGCGGGCCCACCGGCTACGCCATCAACCCGGCGCGCGACCTCGGCCCGCGCATCGTGCACACCTTCCTGCCCATCCCGAACAAGGGCACCTCGGACTGGGGTTACGCCTGGATCCCGGTCGTGGGACCGCTCGTCGGCGGAGCGCTCGCGGGGCTCCTCTACAACGCGGCCTTCTGAATCGTCCGACACCCGCGCAGCCTTCTCAACCCAGCCCAAGGGGTAGCCATGACGGACACCGCCGAGAAGTACGTCGCCGCAATCGACCAGGGCACCACCTCCAGCCGCTGCATCGTCTTCGACCGCAACGGCGCGATCGTCGCCGTCGACCAGCGTGAGCACCGCCAGATCTTCCCCAAACCCGGCTGGGTGGAGCATGACGCCACCGAGATCTGGTCCAAGGTGCAGGCGGTGGTCGCCGGGGCGATCGCCAAAGCCGGGCTGCGCGCGGACCAGATCAGCGCCCTCGGCATCACCAATCAGCGCGAGACGACCGTGCTGTGGGACCGCGCCACGGGCAAGCCGGTGCACAACGCGATCGTGTGGCAGGACACGCGTACGGCGGCGCTCTGCAGTCAACTGGGCGGATCCGATGGGCCGGACCGATTCCGTGAGCAGACCGGGCTGCCGTTGGCCAGCTACTTCTCGGGGCCCAAGGCGGCCTGGCTGCTGGACAACGTGCCGGGCCTGCGGGCGCGCGCCGAGCGCGGCGAGATCGCCTTCGGCACCATCGACTCGTGGCTCATCTGGAACCTCACCGGAGGCACCGACGGCGGCCGGCACGTCACCGATGTCACCAACGCCGGACGCACCATGCTGATGAACCTGGAGACCCTCCAGTGGGACACCTCCATCCTGTCCGCGATGAACGTGCCCGAGGCCGTCCTGCCGGAGATCAGGTCCTCCGCCGAGGTGTACGGCACGGCGGTCGGCCAACTCGCCGGTGTGCCGGTCGCTTCGGCGCTGGGCGACCAGCAGGCGGCGGTGTTCGGCCAGGCCTGCTACGACGTGGGCGCGGCGAAGAACACGTACGGGACGGGGAGTTTCCTGCTGCTCAACACCGGTAACCGACCGGTGCCCTCGAAGAGCGGGCTGTTGACGACGATGGGGTACAAGATCGGCGGTGAGGCGCCTGTCTACTGCCTGGAGGGTTCGATCGCCGTAACGGGTGCGCTCGTGCAGTGGTTCCGGGACCAGCTCGGCATCATCCGTACGGCTGATGAGATCGAGAGCCTGGCGGCGAGCGTCGACGACAACGGCGGCGCGTACATCGTGCCCGCGTTCTCCGGGCTGTTCGCGCCGTACTGGCGGTCCGACGCGCGCGGTGTGGTCACCGGACTCACCCGCTACGTCACGAAGGCCCACCTCGCACGGGCGGTGCTCGAGGCGACGAGCTGGCAGACGCGCGAGGTCGTGGACGCCATGTTCCAGGACTCCGGGGTGCGGATCACGACCCTGAAGGTGGACGGGGGCATGACCAAGAACAACCTGCTGATGCAGCATCAGGCGGACGTGCTCGGCGTTCCCGTGATCCGGCCACGGGTCTCCGAGACGACCTGCCTGGGCGCGGCGTACGCGGCGGGCCTGGCCACCGGCGTGTGGAACGACCTCGACGAGCTCAAGACGCACTGGCAGAAGGACGCCGAGTGGTCTCCGGCGATGGAGGCGTCGGTGCGCGATCGCGAGTACCACAATTGGCGCAAGGCCGTGGAGAAGAGCTTCGGCTGGCTGCAGGACGGTGAAGGCTAGTGCGTGCGCGTGCAGCTGATCCACTGCACGCGCGCGTGTGTCTCGCTTGTGCCACACGCGCGTGCGGCTCCTCGCGCCGCGCTTCCCCCTGAACCACGGCCCGTACCCCAGTCGGCGGGGGTACGGGCCGTGCCGGTCGGCGGCCGTCCCTCAGGTGGTGACGGCCTGGCGACGTTCGGCGCCGTAGTCCATCGCGTGCTGGACCACGCCGACCAGAACGTCCCGGACCGACCTTCGGTCACGGGCGTCGCACAGCACCACCGGTACGCCGTCGTCGAGGTCGAGGGCCTGGCGCACGTCTGCCTCCGGGTACCGGGCGCCTCCCTCGAAGCAGTTGACGGCGATGAGGAAGGGGATGGAGCGCCGTTCGAAGTAGTCGACGGCGGCGAAGCAGTCCTCCAGGCGGCGGGTGTCGGCGAGCACGACGGCGCCGAGTGCGCCCTCGGAGAGCTCGTCCCACATGAACCAGAACCGTTCCTGGCCGGGCGTCCCGAACAGGTACAGCACCAGATCCTCGCGCAGGGTGATGCGGCCGAAGTCCATGGCGACGGTGGTGGTGTGCTTGCCCTCGACGCCGGTGGTGTCGTCGACCGGGCGGCCGGCCTCGGTGAGGTACTCCTCGGTGCGCAGCGGCTTGATCTCGCTGACGGCGCCGACCAGAGTGGTCTTGCCCACGCCGAAGCCGCCGGCCACCAGGATCTTGAGCGTGACGGGCTCGACCGGGGGCTTGCCGCGCTCAGAACGCCCGAAGATCATCGATCACTTCTCCTGCTTGATGGCTTGACTGGGGGTGTGGGGCGGCGGGCCGTAGCCTCCGCCTCCAGGGGTCTCGATGACGAGTACGTCGCCGCGGCCGACGTCCACGGAGTCGCTGCCGCCGAGCCGGACCACCGTGCCGTCCGCGCGCTCCACCCGGTTGGCGCCCAGCGCGCCGGGGGCGCCTCCCGCGAGACCGTACGGGGGGACCCTGCGGTGCTGGGACAGGGTGGAGACGGTCATGGGCTCGTGGAACCGGATGCGGCGGACCGCGCCGTCCCCGCCACGCCATCGCCCCGCGCCTCCGCTGCCGGGCCGGACCGCGAACTCCTCGAGCCGGACGGGCAGCCGCCACTCGAGGACTTCGGGGTCGGTCAGCCGGGAGTTGGTCATGTGGGTCTGGACGACGCTCGCGCCGGGGAAGCCGTCACCCGCGCCGGATCCGGAGGCGACGGTTTCGTAGTACTGGTGGCGTTCGTTGCCGAAGGTGACGTTGTTCATGGTGCCGGAGCCCTCGGCCTGGACGCCGAGGGCGGCGTAGAGGGCGCCGGTGATCGCCTGGGAGGTCTCCACATTTCCGGCCACGACGGCGGCGGGCGGTTCGGGCGAGAGCAGGGAACCGGGCGGCACGACGATCCTCAGGGGGCGCAGGCAGCCGTCGTTGAGCGGGATGTCGTCGGCGACCAGGGTCCGGAAGACGTACAGGACGGCCGCGTTGACGACGGAATAGGGCGCGTTGAAGTTGGTGGCCAGCTGCGGTGAGGTGCCGGTGAAGTCGACGGTCGCGCAGCGGTTCTCGCGATCCACGCGCACGCGTACCCGGATGACGGCGCCCGAGTCGGTCTCGTAGGCGTACGCGCCGTCGTCCAGGGCGTCGATGACGCGGCGCACGGCTTCCTCCGCGTTGTCCTGGACGTGCCTCATGTAGGCCTGTACGACGTCGAGCCCGAAGTCCTCGATCATGCGGGCCACTTCGTCGACGCCTTTGTGGTTGGCGGCGATCTGGGCGCGGAGGTCGGCGAGGTTGGTCCGGGGATTGCGCGAGGGGTACGGCGCGTCGGTGAGGAGACGGAGGGTCTCCTCTTCGCGGAATCGGCCGTTCTGCGCCAGCAGCCAGTTGTCGAAGAGGATGCCCTCCTCCTCGATGGTGCGACTGTCCGCCGGCATGGAGCCGGGGGCGATGCCGCCGATCTCGGCGTGATGGCCGCGTGAGGCGACGTAGAAGAGAAGCTCTTGCTCACTCTCCGTGACTTTGGTCTGCTCGGCTGCGCCGGCGCCGAAGACGGGGGTGATCACCGTGACGTCCGGGAGGTGCGTGCCCCCGTGGTAGGGGTCGTTGACCGCGTAGGTGTCGCCGGGGCGCATGGAGGAGCCGCGGCGGCGGATGACCTCCTTGACGCTCGTCCCCATCGATCCCAGGTGGACGGGGATGTGCGGGGCGTTGGCCACCAGGTTCCCGTCGGGGTCGAAGAGGGCGCAGGAGAAGTCGAGGCGCTCCTTGATGTTGACGGACTGGGCCGTGGACTCCAGTCGGGCGCCCATCTGTTCGGCGATGGACATGAAGAGGTTGTTGAAGACTTCAAGAAGAACCGGGTCGACTTTTGTGTCGAGATCGGAACTCTGCGTAATCGCCGCGCGTTCCATGACCAGATGCCCGTCGTGGCTCGTCGTGGCCTCCCAGCCGTCGTCGACCACGGTGGTGGCACTGGCCTCGGTGATGATCGCGGGGCCGGTGACGATCTCGCCGGGAGGGAGGTCCTCGCGGCGGTGAAGGGGTACGTCGCGCCAGGCGCCGCCGGTGTGGAGGCGGACGGTCCGGGGTTCGGCGGGGTGGCCTTCGTACGGGGCGAGGGCGGACAGATCGGGGGGTTCGGTGATGCCAGTGGCTTCCACGGAGAGTGCTTCGACGACGATCGGGCGGTCGAGCGTGAAGGAGTACGTGGCGCGATGACGTTCTTCGAAAGCCCGCCTCATCACGGCGGGCTCGGTGAGCTCGACGGTGAGGGCGGTGTCGGTGCCGTCGTAGCGGAGCTGCGCGCGGCGGGTGATGCGGACGCGGTCGTCGGGGATGTCCTCGGCGCGCAGTTCCGCGCGGGCCGCCGCCTCCAGATCGTCGGCGGTCTTGAGGATCGCGGGCAGTGCGGCGGCCTCCAGGGGCGCCTCCACGGACTGTTCGCGCATGGCTGTCGTGTCGGCGAGTCCGATGCCGAGCGCGGACAGCACGCCCGCCATGGGCGGCACGAGCACGGTACGGATGCCGAGCGAGTCGGCGACCATGCACGCGTGCTGTCCGCCCGCACCACCGAAGGTGGTGAGGGCGTAGCGGGTGACGTCGTGGCCCTTCTGGACGGAGATCCGCTTCACCGCGCCCGCGATGTTGGCGACGGCGATCTGCAGGAAGCCCTCCGCGACCTGCTCCGGCGTGCGGTCGTCGCCGGTCTGCTCGTGGATCTCGCGCGCGAGGGCGGTGAAGCGGTCGCGCACGAGGGCGTCGTCGAGCGGCTGATCGCCGTCGGGCCCGAACACCTTCGGAAAGTGGGCGGGTTGGATGCGGCCGAGCATCACGTTGGCGTCGGTGACGGCGAGCGGGCCGCCGCCGCGGTAGCAGGCCGGCCCGGGGGCCGCGCCTGCCGAGTCCGGTCCCACCCGGTAGCGGGAGCCGTCGAAACGGAGGACGGATCCGCCGCCCGCGGCGACGGTGTGGATGTCCAGCATCGGGGCGCGCAGCCGTACGCCCGCGATCTGCGTGGTGAAGACGCGTTCGTACTCGCCCGCGAAGTGCGAGACGTCCGTGGAGGTGCCGCCCATGTCGAAGCCGATGACCCGGTCGAAACCCGCGAGCTGGGACATCCTGGCCATGCCCACGATGCCGCCCGCGGGCCCGGACAGGATGGCGTCCTTGCCGCGGAACTGGCTCGCCTCGGCAAGTCCTCCGTTGGACTGCATGAACATCAGTCGCACACCGTGCAGCTCGTCGGCGACGTGCCGGACGTAGCGGCGCAGCACGGGCGACAGGTAGGCGTCGACGACGGCGGTGTCCCCGCGCGGGACGAGCTTCATGAGGGGGCTGACCTCGCTGGACAGCGAGATCTGCGCAAAGCCCGTGCGGGCGGCGAGCTGCCCGACGGCCTGTTCATGGACGGGGTGGAGATGGCTGTGCATGCACACGACGGCGACGGCCCTGATTCCGTCGTCGTACGCCTCCCGCAAGGGGCCCGCGAGGGCGTCCAGGTCCGGGGCGCGCAGGACGCTGCCATCGGCGGCGATGCGCTCGTCGACCTCCAGGATCCGCTCGTACAGCAGCTCCGGGAGCTCGATCCGGCGGGCGAAGATGTGGGGGCGGTTCTGGTAGGCGATGCGCAGCGCGTCGCGGAATCCGCGGGTGATGACGAGCAGCGTGCGCTCGCCCTTGCGTTCCAGCAGCGCGTTGGTCGCGACCGTCGTGCCCATGCGGACGGTCTCGACGGCGTCCGGTGCCCCCGCCAGGAGGGCACGGACACCGGCGACCGCCGCGTCGGCGTACCGCGCCGGGTTCTCCGACAGCAGTTTGTGCGTCAGCAGCCGGCCGTCGGGGCGGCGCGCGACGATGTCGGTGAAGGTGCCGCCCCGGTCCACCCAGAACTGCCAGCCGGTCACGTCCTCACCTCGCTTCCGCGCTGCTCACAGCGCTCGGAGGCCGTTGATCACGTCGCGCAGAATACTCTCGTCGGGCAGTTCGGCAGGGGGGACAGGTCGGTTCACATGGACGAATTCCGCGTCCACGAGGTCTCCGACCAGGACCCGCACCACTCCGATGGGCAGGTTGAGTCCGGCGGCGAGTTCGGCGACCGACTGCGGCGCGTCCTGGCACAGCTCCACGATGCCCACATGCTCCGGGGACAGCCCGGGGTCCTGTTCCGCCTCGTCGGCGTGGGCCTCGGCCACGACCACCGCGATCAGATCCAGGCGGTGCTGCATCGCACTGGTGGTACGGCCGCGCGTCATGGCGTACGGACGCACGACCGGTCCGGCCTCGTCGTCGAACCAGCGGCTGTTTCCCTGACCGTCTGTGCTCATGCCATCCCACTACCCGCCCGAGGGCAGATCGGTGCGCGGGGTGGTGCCCAGATGTACGCCGACCCGCTTGACGAGGAGCGTCATCTCGTACGCCACCTGCCCCACGTCCGAGTCCGCGTCCGAGAGGACGGCGAGGCAGCTGCCGTCACCGGCGGCCGTGACGAACAAAAAGGCGTCGTCGAGTTCGACGACCGTCTGGCGGACGCTACCGGCCTCGAAGTGGCGACCGACGCCCTTGGCGAGGCTGTGGAAGCCGGAGGCGACGGCGGCCAGGTGCTCGCCGTCCTCCCGGGACAGGTCCTTGGACACGCCGGTCGGCAGGCCGTCGCCGGAGAGGACGACGGCCTTGCGGATGCTGGCGACACGTTCGACGAGTTCGTCGAGGAGCCAGTTGAGCTCGCCGTTGGTGGTGCTGTGGCCGGTCGCCTTCGGTGCGGTCATCGACCGTCCCCCTTTGTCGTTCCTTGTGGTGCTGTGCCGCTGTGGGCGTCGTCGCCCTCGGCGTTCTCTACGCGGCCACGCTGCCAGCCCCGCTGGAGCGAGGCCATGCGGCTGCGTACCTCGTCGGCGTCCCGGTCCGCGGGGTCGGCACGGTTCTCGGTGCGCGGATCCGGGCCTTGCCGAAGTTGCGGGGCCAGGTTCGCCTGGCGCACGCGCCGCGGCAGCGCTCGGGTGCCGGAGCCGTCGTCATGAGGCACGGTTCCCGGGTTCCGGGTGCCGCTGCCCCGCTCACCGGCCTGTGCGCTCCCGTGCGTCCCGGGGGCTGCGGTCGCCGCGCGCACGGCCGTGTCGTCGGGGCCGGTGGGCAGCGCGGGGGTCTGCCGGCTGCGCCGTGGGAGAACTGGAGACGGGGGCTGCTCGTCGGCACCGCGCCCGGGGTGTTCCGGCAGTGCGGGCCGGTCGACGGGGCCGCCGTTGCGGGGGATCTGTGCCGTGGTGCCGCGGCGGCGGGACGGCAGAGGCGCCGGGCTTTCGCCCTCCACACGGCGGGGGCCGGGCCTGGCCGGGGGCTCTGTGTCCGTCTCCGCCCGCCGGGGCCGCTGTTCCGTGACCGGGCGCCCGTGCGAGCTGACCAGCTTGGGCGTGCGCGAACCGGGCAGCAGCGGTACCGGGGCGGCCGGGTCGTCGCTGGCCAGCCCCTCGGGGTCGCCGAGGCCGTCGGGCAGCCTGCGGTGCTGGTCGAAGGCGCCGGCGGCCGGCTCGTCCTCAGCACGGGTGAGGGAGCGGCGCGGACGGAACAGGCCGCCGTGCTCGTCGTCCTCCTCCAGCGCGGCCGGGAAACCTCCGAGGGCGTCCAGGTCGACGGGGGCCTCCAACTCGACGGGACCGTCGAGCATCGAGGCGGGCAGGCCGGGAAGCTGCACCGAGGCCGCAGAGAGCGCGGCCCTGCGGGTCTCCCCGGACTCCGGCTCCTTCGGGGGCCGAGGGCGGTCGAGGCGGAAGCCGATGCCGTTGGTGTCGGGGACGTCGTCGGTCAGCAGTGCGTCGGGAATGAAGACGATGGCGGTCGTCCCCCCGTACGGCGAGGGCTGCAGGGAGACGCGGACGTTCTGCCGCTGGGCGAGCCGGCTGACCACGAACAACCCGAGGCGATCGGTGTCGGACAGCTCGAATTCCGGTGTCTCGGCGAGCCGGAGGTTGGCCTCCAGGAGAGCCTCGGGCGCCATGCCGAGGCCACGGTCGTGGATCTCGAGAGTGAAACCGTTGGCGACCCGGTCGCCGAACACCTGGACGGCGGTGTGCGGCGGGGAGAACACCGTGGCGTTCTCCAGGAGTTCGGCCACCAGGTGGGTGAGGTCGGCGACGGCCGGGCCGGTCGCCGCAAGGCGGGGCAGGCGGCGGACCTCGATGCGTTCGTAGTCCTCGACCTCGGCGACCGCGGCACGCACGATGTCCATGAGCTGAACGGGCTTGCGCCACTGCCGGGAGGGGGCCGCGCCGGAGAGGATCACCAGACCCTCGGCGTGCCGGCGCATGCGGGTGGTGAGGTGGTCGAGGCGGAAGAGGTCGGCGAGTTCCTCGGTGTCCTCGGTGCGACGCTCCATGGTGTCGAGCAGGGTGAGCTGCTTGTGCAACAGGACCTGGCTGCGGCGGGCGAGGTTGACGAAGACCTCGGAGACGCCGGCACGCAGCTCGGCCTGTTTGACGGCGGCCTCGACGGCGGCACGCTGGAGGGTGTTGAGGGCCTGGCCGACGTCGCCCATCTCGTTCTTGTCGTATTCCAGCCGCGGAACCTCGGTCTCCACGTCGACCTGTTCGCCCGCGGACAGGCGGCGCATCACGCTGGGCAGCCGCACACCGGACGCCTCATGGGCCTCCAGCCGAAGCTGACGCAGGTCGCGGATGAGGCCGCGGCCGATGCGCACGGACAGGACGAGGGAGACGAGCAGGGCGATCAGCCCGAAGACACCGGCGACGACCGCCTTGACGATGACCTCCGTCGCCACCGGACCGACACGGTCCTGGTAGCGGTCGTTGGCCTGCTCGTCCAGGGTGCCGAGCTCGTCGAGGACGTTTCCGGCCGCGGTGTCCCAGTTGCGGGCGCTGACGCCTCGGGGCAGGCCGCCAGGTGTGGTGGCGACGACAGCCTGTTCGACCGTCCGCAGCGGGGCGGTGGTGGCGTTCTTCCAGAAGCTCTCGTAGCGTTCGCGCTCCGCGGTGGGCAGTTGGGCGAGGCTGATGTCGTAGACCACTGTCCGCTGGGCCGCAAGGTCGGAGACGTCGCGGATCTCCTCGCGGCTCAACTTGCCCACGACCAGGGCGGAGCCGAGCAGGGCATCCTCCTGGGAGAGCAGTTCACGGGCGCGGGCGACGCCGACGAGCGCGCGGTACTGCTTGTCCATCTCCACGCTGTCGACCACGTCCATCTTCGCCAACAGGGCGTAGCAGGGGTCGATCAGCTGGGTGTAGAGGTCGAGGGCCTGGGCTCGGGTGACGGTGCCCTCCTCGACGCTGCGGCGCAGGGAGTCGACGCCGTCGAAGGCGTCGAGAACCGCGGTCAGGCTCTCGCCGTCCTCCTGGTCGAGGACGTCGCGTACGTCGGGGTCCTGGGCGTTCCCCCGGATCTCGGCGAGTGCCTCGTCGGTGGCGGTCCGGGTGCGGCGCAGCGCGGACAGCGCGTCGGAGGCACGGGGGTCGGCGAGGTAGACGAGGGTCTGGCGGCGTTCCTGCTGGACGACGCGGACGGTGTCCTCGATGGGGTAGCCGACCTTCTCGACGAGGGACGACATGGTGAACAGACGGCTCGCCTCACGTCCCGTGAGTACCGTGGCGAAGCCCCAGATCGCGGTCAGGGAAACCAGCGGCACGAGGAGCAGCGCCACGATCTTCCGGCGGATCGACTTCCCGCGAAAGCGCATGGCCTCCCCCAGCTCGAACCCCCACCGACAGGGGGTACGCATGTGCGTCAACAAACGGCGCGAGCCTACTACCGACGCACAGGTAACTCGAAGAGCGGTCCGGAAGCTGAACTTCCGTACCGAGGGCGAGACATGGTGTGTTGTCCGGGCATTGTGGGAGATTGCCTCCCCGAATCCGGTGCGCGACCGCAGGCCGGATCCGACCGGCTCTGTAAACGAGTTGGCCAGAATTTTTCGCAACGCGGGAACATTCGGGGCAGGTCGCTCGTCCTACTCATTGGGAATTGGGGGCGGAATCGGCCACACGAGCCGTATGCCGCACCTGGGCGGCGTAAATCAGCGCAAGCCGGGCAGCCACTGGGGAGCCGGGTCTTCGATCCGGAGGCGAGCGGACTGCTGGCGGTGGGGAGTGACACGGTGATGGGCACGGCGGAGCGGCGTGAGGCACCCGAGGACGGCGCGGCGGCGCGCGGTACCGCGCTGCGGGATCCCGAGGCACGGGATCGCGACATTCCCGCGAACAGGCAAGTGACAGCGGATCGGCGCGACGGTTCGACGGGCACGCGAGAGTCGACCAACCGCGGTGTTCCGACGGCCGCGAAGTCCGTCGGCGCGAAGCGAGAGGGCGCCCGGCAGCCCGGTGCGGCCGGCGCCCCCGGTGCGGCCGCCTCAGGACAACAGCGGGCGTCCTACCGGCCGTTGTGGGTGGAGGAGCCGGCACGTCGACGCCGAATGCCCGATCCGGTGCGTACGGCGGCCGTGCGTGCGGTGCTGCTCATCGCCGTGACACTGATTCAGGCGATGGTCGCCTTCCTGTGCACACTGGCCGGATCCTGGCTGGCCTTCCCCATGGTGATCAGCGGTGTGGTCAGCACGGTGCTGGCCACCTGGGGCGCGCTGGACGTCTGGGTGACGCGGCAGGTGTGGAACCAGCGCAATGGCGTGGTGTCGACACCGAGCAGCACGGCGCGTTCGTTGCGCCGCGAGCGCCGCCGGGCGCGACGGCAGGCACGGGTGGCCGAGCGTCAGCAGGAGCGGATACGCAGGCAGAGCGGCACCGGGCAGCTGTCCCACTCCTGAGGCCGTCCGACGCGTCCCTGATGCGAGCGGCGACACGCTGACGCGGTCGGCGGCTCATGAGCATCGACGAGTTCGACTACTCGTGGTCGGCGGCGGCACGGGCGCGACGCCCGGGCCGAGGCGGGTACCTGGTCCCGGACTCGATGTTCCCCTACGGGTCGGTGCCGTGGACATGGACACCGCCCACCACGGCTGACCCGCCTCGGAGTACGCCTTCTGCCTCACCGCCCCTCAGGGGGCGGTGTCGGGTGCCGGCCGTTTGAACATGCGGGTCGCCGTGATCTCGCTGTGCACCGCTTCCCCGGCCTGGGGCTGTTGCGGCAGGCCCGGGCGGAGGTGTTCCTCGACGCTGATGTACTTCAGGCCCGCCCGCAGGTCGGCGTCATTGCGCAGCCGGATGACCAACGGGAACTCAGCCAGCGCCGTCGTGTCGAACAGGCCCGTCGTATACAGGAGCTGCACGCCCAGGGCGTCCGAGACGGCGCGCTGGAGCTCCAGCAGATAGGTCGCGTTGGCGCGACCGATGGGGTTGTCGAGGAACAGCGTGCCCGCGTGCCGGTGCTTGTCCCGGCCCCGGTCGTTGCTCCTCAGGGCCGCCATGGTGCAGTACAGGGCGATCGCGGCGGTGAGCAGCTGGCCGCCGGAGAACACGTCGCCCATCTGGCCGACGGGGACCCGCTCGGCGCGCAGGACAGCGTCCGGCTTGAGGATCTCGACTGCGACGCCCTTGGGCTCAAGGGCCGCGCCGACCCCGCGCAGCAGCAGGGACATGCCGTCGCGCCGCAGGTCGGAGTTCTTCTTGACGGCCGCGCGGGTCGCGTCGTCGATGACCTCGCCGAGCCGCTCGGTGAGGGTGGCCTGATCCGGTTCCTCGAAGCGGATGCGCAAGAACTCCTGGCCGGACCACTCGCCGAGCCCCTCGGGCAGGCGGGAGAGCCGCTGGGCCGAGCGCAGGGTGGCGAGCGCGGACTCGACGAGCCCCCGCAACCGGTCCACGATCGAGTCCCTGTTGCGCTCCAGCTGCGCCAACTCGTCCGTCAGGACGCGCAGTCGGGGCGCGAACGCGTCGGCCCACTTCTGTGCGTGCTCGGGCAGCGCGGCGGCGGGCAGCTCACGGATCTGCTGACGCGCGGGGGTGCGGACCTGCTCGTAGCGGGTGGAGTTGGCATGCCGGACGAGGATGTCGCCGGCCTCGCGTAGGGCGGACTCGGCGGCGGACAGGTCGGCGGCGCAGCCGCGCAACGAGCGGCGGGCCTCGGCGGCCGAATGGCGGGCCTCCTCCAGGGTGCCGGGGTACGGCTCCGGCTCCTCCTGCTCCTCCTCCTGCGGGTGTTCGCGCAGCAGGTCGCGGAGCATCGCGGCGATCTCGTCGAAGCCGCCGGCCGCGTCCTCGGCGGCCCGGTGGGCGGCCAGCAGTTCGGCGTGCGCCTCGCGGGCCTGGCTCAACGCCTCGGTGCGGGAGGCGAGTTCGGCCGTTGCGGTGCGCAACAGCGCCTGTGCGTGTTCGGCGTCGCGCGGCTGGAGCTCCTCGGCCAGCCCGGTGTGGGCCTCGCCGTCCTCGGGCGCGAGCCGCTCGTGCTCACCGCGCAGTCGCCCGAGCTGCTCGCTCGCGGTGGACATACGGGTCTCCAGGAGCTGCACCAGCTCCTCCGCACGTGCGGCGGCGGCCTGCCGGGACGGCCCGTCGGAGCCGTCGGGCGACTGCAGCAGCTGCTCGGCACGCGTACGGACCTTGTTGCTGAGCCGGTCCAGCTCCGTGCGGGCGGCGCTCTCTTCGCCTTCCGCGCGGGCCTGCTCGGCCCGCAGGTCGGCGCCGACGCCGACCTTCTCGTACAGCTGGGAGGCGGCCCGGTAGGCCTCGCGGAGGGCGGGCAGGGACGCCCTGGACGCGTCCGGGTCGGCTTCCGGGACGTCGTCGGGGGCGCCGGCGATCTCGGCGCGTTCGGCGCGCAGCGCACGGGCGGTGCGGCGGGCGTCGTCGGCGGCGCGCTGGGCTCCGCGGCGGTCCTCGTCGGCGGCGCGGGCGCGTTCCAGGCAGGACTGGGCGCGGGCCTCCGACTCGGCGGCCTCGTCGGCGAGTTCGCGCACCTTGACCTGCCAGCCGGCCCGCTCGCGCAGCCGGAAGGCGAGTCCGGCGAGAGCATCGGCGGCCCGCCGGGCCTTCTGCGCGGCCTCCTGGCGCTCGTCGCGCACCTGGGCGGCCTCGGCGGCGGTCTCGTCGGCCTCCGCTCGTACGGTCCGCGCCTCGGCCAGCTCGGCCTCGGACTCCTCGGCGAACACGCGCGCCTCCCCGGCGGCGTGGGCGAGTTCGGTGAGCCGCCCGGCTGGACAGCCGGTACGCCAGGAGGCCAGCCGGGCAGCCAGCTCCCGGTCCTTGCCGAGGCGCGCGGCGAGCCGGCGGATGTCCTCGTCCCGCTCGGTCGCCCGCGCGCGCAGCGCCTGTCGTTCCTCGTCGGCGGCGTGCTCGTCGTGCATGGCCGGGTTCGGTGGGACGAGGAAGACGTCGTCGCTCCGCGTGTCGGCGGCCGGGGTCGGTGCGAGCAGAGCGGCAGCCGTGCCGACGGCCACCGCCGAGCGCGGCAGCAGCGCGGCTTCACCGAGCGCCTCCCGTGCGCGTGCGTGCGAGTCGGGGTCGGTGATGATCACGCCGTCGACCAGCTCGGGCCGGGCGGCGAGCACGCGCGCGTGGTCGACGGGGTCGACTGCCTGGGCGAGGTAGCGCCAGCCGGGCAGGGCGGGGATGCCGTGTTCGCCGAGGAACTCGACGGTGGCCAGCACGTCCGGCCCCGGCGGCAGCAGTCCGCCGTCGCCGAGCGCGCCGAGGATGCGGGAGTCGTCGGCGGCGGCGGTGCGCAGCTCGAAAAGCTGCCGTTCGGCGGAGGAGACGGCGTCGTCGAGGAGTTCGCGCAGTTCGTCGGCGCAGCGGTCCAGGTCCTCGGGCGTGAGCGAGGAGCCGTCGTCCGGCTCGCCGTCGTGACGAGGCTGGGGGATCTGTCGGGGTGCCCCGCCGCCGGTCAGGCCGAGCAGCTCGGCGAGCCGTTCCTCACCGGCCAGCGACTCGGCGAGCCGCTGCTCGGCCTCGTACGACCGTTGGGCGGCCGTCGCCGCGTCCGCCGCGCGGGCCGCGGTGAGCTCGGCGCGGGACTCCGCGGAGGCGGCCTCGCGCGCGTGATCGGAGGCCCTGCGCGAGGCCTCACGGGCGGTGTCCCAGGCGGCGACGGCCGTCTTCTCCGCATCGCTGGCGGCGAGGGCCGCGCGCGCGGGATCGGCGTCGGGCGCGCTGTCGTCGAGCCAGCCCGCGCGCACAGCCTCGGCGGTCTCCTGTTCCACTTCGGCAAGGCGCTGGCGCAGGTGCCCGACCTCGCTGCGGGCGCGCTGGGCGTCGGTGGCGGCGGACGTCGCGTCCCGGTGGGCGGTCTCGCCGACCTCCTGGAGGGCGGCGGAGCGCTCCTCCTCCTCGTTGGCGAGGGTCTCGGCGCTCTCGGCGGCCGCGTGCAGGGCCCGGACGAGGTCGACCGCGGCCTTGGCGCGGGCGGCGAGGGCGGGCGCGGCGTCGCGTTCGGCCTCCTGGATGGCTGCGGAGACACGGGCGACGCGGTCGGCGGCGGCGCGATGGCGCAGCACGGCCTCGGCGGCCTGCCAGGCGGAGTGCAGGGTGCGGGCGTCGGCGAGTTCGCGCTTCTGCGCGGCGGCGGACTTCTCGGCGGCGGCGAGCGCCAGCGAGGCGTGCCGGAAGGCGAGTTCGGCGGCGATCAGCGCACTGCGCTCGCGTGCCCCTTCGGAGTGCGTGACCGCGTAGGCGGCGGCCGTGACCCGCTGGGCGAGATCACCGGCCCGCACCTTCTCCCGTACGCCCCGCGCGGACAGCCGGCGGGCCTGCGCGCGGGTGCGCCGCTCGGCGCCGGCGTGGACGTCACGCGCGCGTGCCCGCGCCTCGGCGGCCTCGACGATCCGCCCCAGCAGGTCCACCGAACCGGCGGTGAAGTCCCGTTCGGCGATCAGTTCGGCGCGGCGGCCCAGCTTGTTGCCGAAACCACTGACCAGGTCGGCGAGTCCGTCGGTGTCACGTGTGTCGGTCACCGCGCGCAGCAGCAGGTCGGTGAAGTCGGAGTCCTTCTTGACCGCGAAGAGGCCGGCGGCCTCGCCTTCGTCGGCGTTCATCTCCCGCTGGTAGCGGAAGAGTTCGGGGTCCAGGCCGAGCTCGCCGAGGTGCTCGATCCACCGGTCGTGGATCTCCTCCCAGTGCACCTCCAGGTGCGGATACGCCTTCCCCGCCTCGGTGAGGGCGTCCCGGAACCCTTTCATGGTGCGCCGCCGCCCCTGTGCCCCGGAGGCGCCCTCCACGGGCGGGCGTACCGCGGTGGACTCGGCGACGGGCAGGTTGTCCAGGCTCAGCCCGGGCCCCGGCCGGAACGAGTACCAGGCTTCCGCGAACTTCCGCGGATCGTTGGACACCTGCCGCCCGCGCCACTCGCTGACCTTGCCTACGACGACGCACTCACCGGTGAGCACGTGCTGCCATTCCAGCGCCACGTGTCCGCAGTCGTCGGCGAGCAGGAACTTGCGCAGCACACCGGAGCTGGCGCCGCCGAGGGTGTTGCGGTGACCCGGCAGCATCACGGAGAAGATCAGCTTGAGCAGGACGGACTTGCCGCCGCCGTTCTCCAGGAAGAGCACGCCGGCGGGGGCGGGGCGGCGCGGCGGGCCGACGGGCTCCTCCTCGAAGAACTCCGCCTGCGTGGGCGCGGGATCGGGCACGACGTCGCCCACACCCCGCAGGTCAAGCACGGTGTCGGCATAGCGCGCACCGGCAGGCCCGATGGAGTAGAGGCGGACCCGGGACAGCTCGTACATGGCGGACTCTCGTAAGTCTTCGGCAGATCGGCAGATCAGGGGGTTGGCGGTTCTTCGGGCTTCAGAAACCTCGGGGGCTTCAGAAACCTCAGGGCCTCAGGAGACTCAGGAATGGAACGGGAGTCCGGCGTCGGCCACCAGTTCCAGGTCGTCGCTCTCCTCGGGTGGCAGCAGCGTCGGCGTGCCGTCGGTGACCGGGACGACGCCCAGCTCCAGCAGTTCGGCCATGGCGGCGCCGCCCGCCATGTCACGCACCTGGAGCTGGTAGCGCGCGGTGGTCCGGTAGGTGCCGCCGTTGTCGTCGCCGGTCCGCTGGAGGAAGCCGGAGTCGGTGAGGAACCCGACGGCCTTGCCGACGATGCCGGTCGTCGAGCCGGCGAGTCTGCGCGCGTCCTTGGTGGCGCCGGTGGAACTGCGTCTGGCCCAGATCCGCCAGGCCGACTCCAGGCCGGGCGCGTCGGTCGCGGGGTCGGTGTTCTCGCTCTGCTCCTCGGCCCGCTCCTCCAGGCGCCGACAGGCCTGACGGACGAAGGCGTCGACTCCGTTGACGCTGACCCGCCCGATGTAGCCGTCGTCGGCCAGGTCCTCGGGCCGCGGGAACGCCATTGCGGCGACGGCGAGATGCGCGAGGCCGTGCAGGAAGCGGTCGCCGCCGTCGGCGGACGTGCGACGCGCGTAGTCCCCCATCCGCACGGCGAACACCGAGTCCTCGGCGGCGGTCACCGCCATCCCCGCGCGCGGGGACACCTCCAGCACGATCAGACCGAGCCCGGCGGCGACGGCGTCGGCGAGCCGGGCGAACGCCGGGTCCTCCCGGTAGCGCCGCAGCAGCTCCGCGTACTCCTGATCCCGCGCGGGCTGCAGTTTGGGCTGCAGCCCGAAGGCGACGAGCCGCGCCGCGTCGGCGGCGTCGGCGGGGGTGACGGAGGCGTTCACCGCCGGGGAGGGGACCTCCGTGTCGCTCCACTCGACGTGCTCGGTCACGGCTTCGGCTCCTCGGTGTTCTCGTGCTCGTCCATACTGTTCCCGGCTCGGCTCCCGGCTCGGCTCCCGGTCCGAATCCCCGCCCGATTCCCCGCCCGGCTCATGCCGCCTCCGTGCGGTCCGCTGCCATCCCCGCGGCGTCCAGCAGGGCGGTGCCGACTATGAGGTCGGCCCCGCCGAACTCCGGGTCGTCCAGTTCCGTCCCGTCGTCCACGGCGAACAGCAGTTTCTCCTCGCCCTGGCGGTAGGCCGTGCCCACGGCCGGGCTGGCGGCGTGCACCGCCAGCAACGCCACCAGGTACGGCAGATCGAGGTCGCCGGTGCTGCGCGCCTGCGCCAGCAGTCCGGACAGCCGGCGCGGCGCGTCCGCCGGCAGGTCGAGCAACTCCTTGGCGATCGCCAACTGTTCCTCGCTGAACCGGCTGTCGTCCGGCGTCGCGATGAGGTCCGGCTCCGGCATCTCCGCCCCCAGGTGCTCCCGTTCCACCGGCGGTGTCAGCAGCAGGTCGACGAGGTCGCCCACCCGCACGGACGCCGGCGTACGCAGTCCGGTCCCGCGCGCGAAGAACGCGTCCGTGACCCGGACCGCCTGCTCCAGCGGCAGCGGCAGCACGGGCGCGACGAGATGCCCGTACAGGTCTATCCCGGACGAGGTCATGGGGGTGGCGAACGCCTGGCGGTCCTGCTCGGCGCGGAACAGCGGGCCGGCCTCCAGCAGCCGGGACTGCAGAAGTGTGTGCCGGCGGATGCAGTCCTTGACGATGTCGACGAGTTCGGCGGCCCGCCGCTTGTTCTCCGCGTCCTCGATCTCGTCGCGGGCCTTGCGGATGTTGGTGAGGATCGCGTTCTCGTGGCGGTAGCGGTCGGCGACGTGGTCGAGGGCCTCGGCGATCATGTCGGGCACGGAGTTGAGCCAGTCGACCGCGCGCACGTTGCGCCGGGTGGCCTCCAGGGCGCGACGCAGGGTCTCCGAGTACTGCACGGTGCGGTAGCGGGCCTGCTCGGCGGCCAGCTGGGCGTCGGCGAGGCGGCCGCGGCGGATCAGCACCTCGAGCTTGACCTCGGCGGCGATCTGCGCGCTGGTGACGTCGGTGTCGAGGGCGCCCACCAGGACGTTGACCGCCTCGTCGGTGGTGCGGAGGTAGACCGCGCCGCCGTAGCCGGGGACCTCCTCGATCAGCTTGAAGTCGTAGTCGCGGCGCACATATGTGCCGTCGGGTGCGAACGTGCCGTACACGGCCCTGAAGCCGCGGTCGACGCTGCCGACGTTGATCAGGTTCTCCAGGACCCAGCGGGCCACCCGCTCGTGCTCGGCGACGGGCCGCTGCGGGGCCTGTGCGGCGATGCGCGGCAGGAGACGGGCCACTATCTGGTCGTGGTCGGCGCCGGTGTCGAAGTCCATGTTGAGCGTGACCAGGTCGATGGCGGCGAGGGCGAGCTCCGCCATGCCGTACACCGAGTACTCACCGGCGAGATTGGCCTTGCGCGCGTCGAGGTCGTGGATCGGCGCCGTGCAGGCGAGCGCGCGCAGCCGCCGCGCCAGCCCCTCGTCGGCGGCCGGACCCAGCGCGGGGCGCGGCCCCGCGCTGAGCTGGGGCGGAACACGGTCCGTCGAAGCAGGCGAAGTCACGGTGCACAGACTAGGTCCTCGGTCTGACATCGACCCAAACGACGCGGAACGCCTCCGGCGGTCGGGCGGGCGACCGGTTGTGTTTCGTCTACGGGCCGGTGGGGGCCTGTCGCGCGGTCCCGCGCGCCCCTACGAGGTGCTGTCCTCGCCCACCCTTCGCCGGTACACCTCGACCACCCGCGCCAGCGAGTCGGTCAGGTACGTCTCGAGCAGCTTTGCCGCCCCCTGCCTGTCGCCGGCCTCCAGGGCCTGCAGGATCTGGCGGTTGCGCTGGAGGTACGGCTCGTGCAGCCGGCGCGGCTCGCCGACGAGGTGGAAGGCGAGCCGCAGCTCGGCGAAGACGCTGCGCATCAGCTCGTCGGTGCGGGCGCTTCCGGCCAGGGCCACGAGTTCCCGGTGGAAGTGGAAGTTGGCGGTACCCAGTTCTTTCCAGTCATTCTCGAGAGCTGCCACCTGCCCCTCCGTGACGCTCGCCCGGAGACCGTCCAGCGTGTACGGCGGTTCCCCGAGCCCGCGCACCACGGCGCACTCGACGAGCATGCGCGTGCGGTAGATGTCCTCGACGTCCTCGACGGTCACGACCCTGACGAACACGCCCCGGTTCAACTCGTGGACGAGCAGACGCTCATGGGTGAGCAGCCGGAACGCCTCGCGGAGCGTGTTGCGGGAGACCCCGAGCGCTCCGCCGATGCTGTCCTCCGACAATCGCGTCCCGGGCGGGAAATAGCCCTCGGCGATACGGCTCCTGAGGATGTCCGAAACCCGTTCGGCCGTGCTCGTGCGGCCCAGGAGGGCGCGGTCGTCGGCCAGTCCCGCCAGCTGCTCTGCCATGCCCGGAATTCAACCGCAGTCACGAGAACGAAACAACATGGGTATTGAAGGATCGTTCAACGATCCTCTACCTTCCTTTCCAGGCACACGGCACGGCTCACTCCCCGCACCCTCCGTCATCCCTCAGCGAGGTGCCCCATGAGCACGACCCCTCCACCACAGGCCCCGACCACCGACGCCCGCGCCACCACGACCGAACACACCCGCGACGATGGCGCGCTGGGCTGGCTGCGCGCCCTCGGCCCGCGCGGCCGACGCGCCTTCGCCGGCGCGTTCGGCGGCTACGCCCTCGACTCCTACGACTACTTCACGCTGCCGCTGAGCATGGTCGCGCTGGCGGCGTACTTCGGTCTGGACAGCGGCCAGACCGGCCTGTTCACCACCGTCACCCTGGTGGCCTCCGCGATCGGCGGGGCCGTGGCGGGCGTCCTGGCCGACCGGATCGGCCGGGTCAGGGCCCTGATGATCACCGTGATCACCTATGCGGTCTTCACCGTCGCCTGCGGCTTCGCGCCCACCTACGAGACGCTGCTGGTCTTCCGCTCCCTGCAGGGTCTCGGCTTCGGCGGCGAGTGGGCGGTCGGCGCGGTCCTGGTCGCCGAGTACACGAGCGCGAAGCACCGGGGTCGCACCCTCGGCGCGGTCCAGAGCTCCTGGGCCGTCGGCTGGGGTCTCGCGGCCCTCACGTACACGCTGGTCTTCTCCTTCTTCGGCGACGACATGGCCTGGCGCGTGATGTTCTGGACGGGCGCCCTGCCCGCGCTGCTCGTCGTGTGGATGCGGCGCCGGGTGCAGGACGCGCCGCAGGCCACGGCCGCCCGCGAACAGAGCGCCCGGAAGGGGTCGTTCCCGGCGATCTTCAAGGGCCCGCTGCTGCGGACGACGCTCTTCGCGGGCCTGCTCTCCACCGGTGTACAGGGCGGCTACTACACGCTGGCGACCTGGGTGCCGACGTATCTGAAGTCGGAGCGCGGCCTGTCGGTGGTCGGCACCGGCGGTTATCTGACCTTCCTGATCTCGGGCGCCTTCCTCGGCTATCTGACCGGCGGTTACCTCACCGACCGGCTGGGCCGGCGCCGTAACATCTGGCTGTTCGCCCTACTGTCGGCGGTGTGCATCCTGGCGTACGCCAACATCCCTAGCGGCGCGGACACCCTGCTCCTCGTGCTCGGCTTCCCGCTCGGGTTCTGCATGTCGGCGATCTTCAGCGGCTTCGGATCCTTCCTGAGCGAGCTGTATCCGACCGCTCTGCGCGGCACGGGACAGGGCTTCACGTACAACACCGGCCGCGCCGTGGGCGCCGTCTTCCCCACCACGGTCGGTTTCCTGGCCGACAGCTGGGGTGTGGGCGGTGCGCTGGTCTTCGGCGCGATCGGATACGCCATCGCCGCCCTGGCGCTGCTGGGGCTGCCGGAGACCCGCGGGAAGGAACTCGAGTGACCCGTCCGATCCTCACGCAGGACCGCCGACCGCCCCGTGGCGAAGACCGTCCCGTCACCCTCGTCGACGAGCACGCGCACGCGTGGCGCCCCGAAACCGCCCGGGCCCGCTTCCGGGCGGGCCTGACCGGCCCCACGGCCGGAGTCGCGGCGGGCCACACCCAGGTCAACCTGATCTCGGTGCCCGCGGACTGGGCGTACGACATGCTGCTGTTCTGCCAGCGCAACCCGAAGCCCTGTCCCGTCCTCGACGTCACCGACGCCGGCTCCGTCACCACCGTGCTGGCCGAGGGTGCGGACCTGCGCACCGATCTGCCGCGCTACCGGGTGTGGGCGGACGGGGAACTGGTGGACGAGCCGACGGACGTGCGCGCGTACTGGCGTGAGGACCTGGTGTCGTTCCTGATCGGCTGCAGCTTCACCTTCGAGTGGGCGCTGTCCGGGGCGGGCGTACCGATCCGCCACATCGAGCAGGGACGCAACGTCCCGATGTACGTGACGAACCGTCAGTGCCGGTCCGCGGGCCGGCTGCACGGCCCGATGGTGGTGTCCATGCGGCCGGCGCCGCCGCAGCATCTCGCGGCGGCGATCCGGGAGAGCAGTCTGCTCCCGGCGGTCCACGGCAGCCCCGTACACTGCGGCGACCCGGCGGGACTGGGCATCGACGACCTCGGCCGGCCCGACTTCGGCGACCCGGTGGAGGCCGCGCCGGACGACATCCCGGTGTTCTGGGCCTGCGGAGTGACCCCACAGGCCGCGGTGACGGCCTCGCGCCCGCCGTTCGCCCTCACCCACGCCCCGGGACAGATGTTCCTCACCGATGCCCGCGACGAGCAGTACCGCGTGGCCTGAGAAGGAGACACGGAAAACCATGACCGCGACGACCGCGACGACCGCGATCGATCTGAACGCCGACCTCGGCGAGGGCTTCGGCCGCTGGCAGCTGACCGACGACGAGCAGCTGCTGTCCGTCGTCAGCAGCGCCAACGTGGCCTGCGGCTTCCACGCCGGGGACGCGGCCACCATGCGGCGGGTGTGCGAGCTGGCGGCCGAGCGGGGCGTGCGGATCGGCGCCCAGGTCTCCTACCGGGACCTGGCCGGATTCGGGCGTCGCGCCATGGATGTGCCGAGTGCCGAACTGGCCGCCGAGGTGGCGTACCAGATCGGCGCCCTGGAGGTGTTCGCCCGGGCGGCGGGCGCGCGCGTGGCGTATGTGAAGCCGCACGGCGCGCTCTACAACCGGGTCGTGCACGACGAGGAGCAGGCCGGCGCGGTGGTCGACGGGGTGCTCCTCGCCGACGCCGCACTGCCCGTGCTCGGCCTGCCCGGCTCGCGTCTGCTGGAGCTGGCCCGCAAGGCGGGGCTGCCGACCGTCCCGGAGGCCTTCGCGGACCGCGCGTACACCGAGGCGGGCACACTCGTGCCGCGAGGGCAGGCCGGGGCCGTGGTCTGCGACCCGGACGCCGTCGTGGAACGGTCGGTGAGCCTCGCCCGCCTCGGCCGGGTCACCTCCCACGCGGGGTCCTCCATCGAGGTACGCGCGCGTTCCCTGTGCCTGCACGGCGACACGCCCGGCGCGGTGGAGCTGGCCCGCCGGGTCCGGCGCCGGCTGGAGGAGTCGGGCGTGCGGGTGGAGGCCTTCGCATGAGTCTGCGCGTCCTGTCCGTCGGCGATGACGCCCTCCTGGTCGAGGTGGCCTCGGGTGCGCAGGCAGAGGCCCTGCATGCGGAGCTGCTGCGCCGTCGTGCGGCGGGCCTGCTCGCTGCCCGTGAGATCGTCCCGGCGGCCCGCACCGTCCTCCTGGACGGCCTGACCGACCCCGGCAGGCTGGCGGCCGAGCTGGCCGTCGCCGACGTACCGCCCGCGCCGCCACGGGAGCAGGACGTCGTGGAGATCCCGACGCGTTACGACGGCCCGGACCTGACCGAGGTCGCCGCTCACTGGGGTGTCTCGGAGCAGGAGGTGGCCCGCATCCACGCGGCCGCCGAGTTCCGGGTCGCCTTCTGCGGGTTCGCGCCCGGCTTCGGCTATCTCACCGGCCTGCCCGCGCGCTACGACGTCCCGCGCCGGGCCACTCCGCGCACGGCCGTTCCGGCGGGATCGGTGGCGCTGGCGGGGCCGTACACGGGCGTGTACCCGCGCTCGTCGCCGGGCGGCTGGCAGCTGATCGGCACCACGGAGGCCGTGTTGTGGGACCACGCGCGCGTACCGGCCGCGTTGCTCGCGCCGGGCACGCGCGTGCGCTTCGTCCCCGCGGATCAGGCGGATCAGGCGGATCAGGCGGAGCAGGCGCGGCCGGTGGGAGCGGTATGAGCGACCGCGCACTGTGCGTCGTCCGCGCCGGGGCGCTCACCACCGTGCAGGACCGGGGCCGTCCCGGACACGCGCATCTGGGCGTCCCCCGTTCCGGGGCACTGGACCCGCCCGCGGCGGCTCTCGTCAACCGGCTGGTGGGCAACGCGCCCGACGCGGCCGTCCTGGAGACCACGCTCAACGGCTGTGCCCTCAGGCCGCGTTGCGACGTGACCGTGGCGGTCGGGGGCGCGCCGTGCCAGGTCACCGTGGACGGCCGGCCGGTTGCCTGGGGCGCGGCCGTACGCGTGCCCGCCGGTGCGGTGCTCGACGTCGGACCGGCCCTGTCCGGTGTACGTGGCTATATAGCCACGGCCGGCGGCATCACCGTCGAGCCGGTCCTCGGCAGCCGCTCCACGGACCTGCTCTCGGGCCTGGGCCCCGACCCGCTCACGGACGGCACGGTCCTGCCCCTGGGGCAGGAACTCGCCCCGCACGCGCGCGTGGACGTCGCCCCGCAGCCGGCGCCCCCGGCCGAGCTCGTCCTGCGGGTCACGCTCGGCCCCCGGGACGACTGGTTCACCGCCGACGCGGTCCGGGCCTTCACCTCGCGGACCTTCCGCGTGTCCTCGGCGAGCAACCGCATCGGGCTGCGCACCGAGGGGCCCGCGCTGGAGCGAGCCCTGAGCGGGGAGCTGGCGAGCGAGGGCATGGTTCTGGGCGCCGTACAGGTGCCGCCCGCGGGTCGGCCGGTGGTCTTCCTGGCCGACCACCCGACCACCGGGGGCTACCCGGTGATCGGGGTGGTCCGCGCGACCGACCTCCCGGCGGCCGCCCAGGCGCCACCGGGAACACCGGTCCGCTTCGTGGCCGTACGCCGACGGTGACGCCCAGGGCGCCTCAGGCGGCGTCCGGCTGCCGTTCCGCCACCGACAGGGCGGCGAGCGCGGCGGACACGGCCGCGGAGGCCCGCAGGTCGAGCCGGGCGCTGGTGCCCCGCGCGCGGTGACGCATCTCGTCGGCCGCCAGGGTGAGCAGTTGCGGGAGCAGGTCGGTGCACCGTCGGGCCACCCAGCCGGTGCCCGCGGTCGCCAGCCACCACAGGCTCGCCGACGTCGTGGGCGCCGGGAAGTCGGGCTCGGGCGAGGGCGCGGGCCCGCTCGCGAGGCCCGCCTCCGCCAGCACCGCGTGGAAGCGCACGGCCAGTTGCCGGTGCCCCCGTTCGCCGGGGTGGAGCCGGTCCGCGCTCCACATCGCCCGGTCGGTGAGCCAGGCGCCCTCCGAGGCGTGCAGGTGGACGGCGCCGTAACGCTCGGAGAGGGCGTGGACGACGGTGTTGACGGCGCGCTGCCTGCGGGCCAGCGGCCGGGCGAGGGCGCCGGGCAGCCCGAGGGTTCCGCCCGGGTCGGGCAGGCACGCGGTGAGCAGGACGGCGCCCTGCTCGGCGAACGCGCCGTAGACCGTGTCGAGTCGGGCGGCCACGGCATGGATGTCGAAGGTGCAGCGCAGGGTGTCGTTGACGCCGACGACGACGGAGACCAGGTCGGGCCGAAGCTCCAGCCCGGCCGGGAGCTGCCGTTCCAGCACGTCCCGTGTCTGCGCCCCGCTGACCGCGAGGTTGGTGAACTCCACGGCTGCCGCGGGCCCCTCGGCCCCCTCGCGCCCTGCGGCCCCTTCGGCCTCCCCGGCGAGCCCGTCGGCGAGCAGCGCGGCCCAGCCGCGCCACCCGTCGCCCACAGGGTCCCCGACGCCCTCGGTGAGCGAGTCCCCGAGGGCGACGAAGCGCACGCGTCTCATCCGAGGCCTCCGGGCACGAACGGACGGACAGGTGCGGCGGCCGGTGTGGGCGCAGGCGGGTCGTAGACGTCGCCCCGGACGGGCAGCGTCGCGTCGTGCGCGGCGAGAAACGCGTCGACCGCCGTCCCCCAGCCAAAGCACTCCGCACGCGCGCGTGCCGCCTCCCGGCGGTCCGTCGGAGGGCGTTCGAGCAGGTGCTCGACAGCCTCCGCGAAGGCCTCCCCGCGGTCGGCCGCGGTGGCCCCGGCGGCCCCGATCACCTCGGGGAGCGCCGAGGAGGCGCTCGCGACGACGGGCGTCCCGCACGCCATCGCCTCCAGGGCGGCGAGCCCGAACGTCTCCGCGGGCCCCGGCGCCAGGCACACGTCGGCGGAGGCCTGGAGCGCGCCCAGGGCGCCGCGGTCGGAGACGTGCCCCAGGAAGGTCACAGGCAGCCCGCGCTCCCGGGCGCGCTGCTCCAGCCGCGGCCGCAGCGGTCCGTCGCCCGCGACGACCAGCACCGCCCGCACACCGCGCCGCAGCAACGCCTCCAGGGCGTCCAGCGCGGTACCGGGCCGCTTCTCCACGGAGAGGCGGGTGCACATCACCAGCAGGGTCTCGTCCGCGCGCGCGTGGACGGCCCGCAGCCCGGCGTCCCGCAGGGCGGGGTGCCGTTCGACGAGGTCGACGCCCAACGGCGCCCGGACCACGTTCCGCGCCCCGATCCGTACGAACTCCCGCTCGGCGAACTCGGTGGTGCACACCACGCGCGCGTACGTGTGCGCCGTACGGAGGTTGAGGGCGTCGGCGACGCGTCCGGCCGCCCCCTCAGGCACGCCCCAGGTGCGCAGGACACCGTCGGCGGTCTCGTGGGAGACCATCACCGCGGGCACCCGGGCCCGGCGCGCCCACTTGCCGGTCCAGCGCAGCGTCGTGCGGTCGGAGACCTCCAGGCGGTCGGGGGCGAGTTCCTCCAGCAGGCGGGCGACCCGCCGTTTGTCGGTGAGGACGCGGTAGCCGCCGGTGCCGGGCAGCAGCGGCCCGGGCAGGGTGATCACCCGGCCCTGCTCGGTCTCCCGGTCGCTCACCCGCTCGCCGGGGACGATCAGGACCGGCTCGTGGCCTGCCGCGCGGTAGCCCTTGCCGAGCTCGCGCAGGGCCGTGCGCAGCCCGCCCGAGGCGGGAGCCACGAAGTTGGCCAGGCGCACGATCCGCAGCGGCCCGGTGCAGGCGCCGGCGGCGCGGCCGTCGTTCACCTCGGGGCTCATGCCGCCACCACCAGTCGGCGTGCGGCGAGCACGTCCTGGTAGTGGTCGATGAGCCGGTCACCGACGGCGGCCCAGGTGCGCCCCTCGACCATGGCCCGGCCGGCGGCGCCGTAGGCGAACCGCTGTGCGGGGTCGGCGGCCAGCGAGGCCACCGCCTCCCGCACCGCGGTTGCGTCGCGCGGCGGGATGAGCAAGCCGGTGCGCCCGTGGGCGACCAGGTCCAGGGGGCCGCCCGCGGCGGGCGCGATCACCGGGACACCGCTGGCCATGGCCTCCTGGACGGTCTGGCAGAACGTCTCGAACGGGCCCGTGTGCACGAAGACGTCCAGTGAGGCGAAGATGCGGGCGAGTTCGTCGCCGGTGCGCTTGCCCAGGAAGACCGCGCCGGGCAGGGCCTCCTGAAGGCCGGGTCGGCTCGGCCCGTCGCCCACCACGACGACGCGGACGCCGGGCAGCCCGCATGCGCCGGCCAGGAGTTCGACCTGCTTCTCGGCGGCGAGCCGTCCGACGTAGCCGACGATCAGCTCGCCGTTCGGGGCGAGGGCGCGGCGCAGTGCCTCGTCGCGGTGGTCGGGGCGGAAGCGCACGGTGTCCACGCCGCGCGGCCACAGCTTCACCCGGGGCACGCCGTGCGTGTCCAGGTCGTGCAGGGCCGCGCTGGAGGGGGCGAGGGTGAGGTCGGCGGCGGCGTGGACGGACCGTATCCGGCGCCAGGCCGCGGCCTCGCCTGCGCCCATGTAGGTGCGGGCGTAGCCGCCCAGGTCGGTCTGGTAGACGGCGACGGCGGGGATGCCGAGCCGGGCGGCTGCGGCCATGCCGCGGACGCCGAGGATGAAGGGGCTGGCCAGGTGGACCATCTCGGCACGGTGTTCGGCGATGGCGGCGGCGACGCGTCGGCTGGGGAGGGCGACGCGGACCTGGGGGTAGCCGGGGAGCGGAAGGGAGGGGACTCGGACGACGGGGCAGGGCGCTTCGGCGTCCGGCCCGATCCCGGCGGCGGTGGCCGGGGCGACGACGACGGGGGCGTGACCGCGATCGACGAGGTGTCGGGCGGTCTGGAAGGCGCAATGGGCCACGCCGTTCACGTCGGGGGGAAAGGATTCGGTCACGATGACGACACGCATACCCGTGTTGTCGCCGCCCTGGACGTGGCCGCGTCAAAGTGGATCTTTCCGAAACACAAACGTCCCATGAGCGTTGCGCTGCGCAGCCGGTGCTCCCCGGGTGCGCAGCGCGCAGGTCGGACGGCGTCCATGCCCGTACGCCCCACTGGCCACCGGGTGTTCACCCGTCGGGCCGGCCGCCGCCAGGCTCCCCTCCGGCGGCGGCCTGTCCCCGGGGTTCACATGGCGGAGGCGGCGTCGGGGCCGATCCGGCTCCGTACGGCCGTCTGGACCTCCGCCTCCTCGGCCGGGTCGGCGGCGAGCCGGCGCAGGCGTTCCACGACCCGGGCGTCACCGGTCTCGGCGTGCCGGGCGGCGATCTCGCGGGTGCCCTCCTCGCAGTCCCAGAGGCACTCGACGGCGAAGCCGGCGGCGTAGGAGGGGTCGGTGGCGGCGAGTGCGCGGGCGCAGCGACCCCGCAGATGGGAGGAGGCCGTCTCGCGATAGATATGGCGCAAAACCGGTGCCGCGCAGACAATGCCGAGCCGTCCGGCGCCGTCGACGAGGGTCCACAGGCTCGGCGCGTCGCAGCCCTCGCCGCGTACGGCCTCGCGCAGGGCGCCGAGGACCAGGTCGCTGTCCTGGGTGCCGCCCCGGCAGGCGAGCATGCGGCCGGCGGCGGCGCCCAGGGCGTCGGGCCGGTGGACCCAGCCGCGGGCCCGGTCGACTGCGGCGATGCTGCGCATGCGTTCGAAGGCGTCGACGGCGGCCTCCACGACGGCCGTCGAGCCGGTGGCGACGGCCTGTTCGATCAGGACGGGGGCGTCGGGATCGTTGCAGTCGGCGAGGTAGCGCAGAGCGGTGCACCGGGCTCCCTCGGTGCCGTCCTTGGCTGCCTGCACGATCTCGGGGCGGTCCTCGGGCCCGGCCACGGCGGAGAGGCAGCGGGCGGCGGGGACATGGAGGGCGGCGCCGCGTTCGACGCCTTGTTGGGCCCATTCGAGCACGGCCTCCACGCTCCAGCCGGGGCGGGGTCCGCCGGGGCTCATCTGCCGTTGCCAGCGGTCGAAACAGCCGGCTTCATGAGCGGCACGCACGCGCGTGGAGATGTGGTCGCGCGGATCCTCGGCCCACAGCCGCCAGGGCCGTGGCTCGAAGGCGTCCCGTACCGCGGCGGCCAGTTCGGCCTCGCCCTCGGCGTCGGTGGCGAACCGCGCGAGCACGGGTGCGGCAAGGGCGCGCAGTCCGGCGTCGTCGTCCCGCAGGGCGAGCTCGTCCAGCGCCCAGGCCCAGTTGGCGCCCGTGGCGGCGTATCTGCGCAGCAGGGCGAGGGCGTCCCGCCGGCCGTAGGAGGCGAGGTGGCCGAGGACGGCCAGGGCCAGGCCCGTGCGTGACTCCTCGGTGTCGAAGACGTCCTCGACGTCGAAGAGGTGGGCCTCGATCTCGTCCAGCTCGCCGTTGAGGTCGAGGAAGAGTCGGGCGTAGTAGAGGGAGCGGTTCTCCACCTGCCAGTCGTGGCGGGGGTCCCGCAGCACACAGTGGTTCAGCGCCGCGAGGGCCTCGGCCCGCGGGGCGGTGAGCGCGTGCAGCGTGCCGTCGCCGCGGCCTCTCTGGAGCAGGCCGAGCAGCGTACCGCTGGGCGCTATGACCGGATCGAACATGGGAAACAGCCTCACATCAAGCGTCGACGCAACCGGGGACGTGCACTACCTGGCCGCGTGACAACACGTCGGGGCGCCCGCCGTTTCCTGCTTGCTGTAGACCATTTTCCTCTGCCTCTCGTCGGTGGCCCATGCGGACCGCATCACGGCCCGCGCGGTGCGGCAACACCTGCCCAGCCATCGCGTCCGTGAATCACGACGTCATGATGACCCGGCTGTTCTACCTGCCGCGACCGAAATTTCCGGCGGCCTTGTACCGCCTCCCCCGTGGTCGTTGATTTACCTGGTCAGGAACTTCTGTTGACCTGCTCAGGAGGGTCGGCCTCAGTGTGCGCCGAACAGCTCCAGCAGGTCGGTCTTGTCGAACATGCGGGCCGTGTCGACGGCCGAGGGCGTGCCCTGGGAGGGGTCGGCGCCGGCCTCCAGCAGGGCCCGGATGACGTCCGTCTCGCCCTTGAAGACGGCCCCGGCGAGCGGGGTCTGGCCCCGGTCGTTGATCCGGTCGGCCTCGGCGCCGCGGGCCAGCAGGGCCCGTACCGCGTCGGCGTGGCCGTGATACGCGGCGAGCATCATGAGCGAGTCGCCGCGGTCGTTGGTGAGGTTGGCCGGGACGCCCGCGTCGACGTACGCCACGAGCTCTTCGGTCTGCCCCTGGCGGGCCAGATCGAAGATCTTGGTCGCAAGCTCCACGACCTCGGGGTCGGGGGCTTCAGTCATCGGCCGGACCGCCTCTCGCTACAACCGTTCAGGTGAATCGCCAGCGTACTGGCTCGTCGGACACATGGCCGGTCCCGTCGGCGGCAAAGATCACGGGCAGCCCCGTTCGACGCGATTTCCCTGCTCAGCCAGCCCAGCAGACCTACCGCCACCTGGGGTAAATCAGCCGTATTTCACCCAGTTGCACCTTTTATCGTATGGATACATCCTGTGAGCCTGGAAGTACTCATGGTGACTGTCCCCGCGAACCAGGAGAACCAAATGATCCTGTCCATGTCAGGCGTGGTCCTGCTCGGCATCATCGTCTTCCTCTTCTTCCGCAAGGACGGGCTCAAGGCGTCGCACGCCTGTGTCTCGGCCCTGTTCGGGTTCTACATGGCCAGTACGGCCATCGCCCCGAGCATCAAGGCCGGCGGCGAGAGCCTGGCCAGCCTCCTCGGCGGCATCAAGTTCTGACGCCGCACGTCCCCCGTCCGTACGCACCTACAGGAGACAGCAGTGGCCCGGCGCCCCCTCCCCCGCATCCTGAGCACAGGCAGCGCGCAGATCGCCCGGAGCCGGGAGCTGGCCCGGACGGCGGCCGACGGCGCCACCGATGTCCTCCATCCGCTGATCACGATCACCCGCGGACTGCGCCGGCTGGCCTCGGCCGGGCGGCGCAGGTGGGCCGAGACCCCCAAGGACAAGCGCGGGCCGCTGCTGTTCCTGGCGGCCTCGGTGATCCTGATCGTGGCGCTCGTGCCGTACGGCCCGCTGCTTGCCGTCATCACCCTGATGGCGGCAGCGGCCTGGCAGGGCAGGGACCGCACCCCACCGGCTCCCGACGGCCCTGACGAATCGCAGATCCAGCGACTCCAGGTCCTGTACGAGGCCCTGGTCCCGTACTTCTCGACGGCCGAAGACCCTTCTCCCCTGTACGCCCACGGCGGCGACTGGGAGAAGGTCTTCCCCACCCAGGAGTTCGACGACGAGGACCGCGTCACCCACCTCGTGATCCGCTACCCGGCATACTTCCCCGACGGTGAGGCCGCCTCCCGCGCGCGGATCGAGCAGCTCCTCGCCGCGAAGTCCGGCCGCGGCCGCGAGTACCTCTTCGTCTGGGACGAGGAGGGCAACGAACTCACGGTCAGCGTCCTCACCCCCCTCCCCACCGAAGTCTGCGCCCAGCGCTTCGTCACCGCCCCCGGCGAGACGGTCCTGGGCTTCACCGACCCCTCCCGGGTCCAGCGCACACTGCCTCTCGCCTTCGGCGAGGATCGGCGCGACGTCCCGCCGGTCGTCTGGCGCACCGGCCTCCGCTCCACCGAGCCGCACCTTCTGGCGGTAGGCCAGCCCGGCAGCGGCACGTCGACCCTCCTGCGCTCCCTCGCCCTGCAGGCCCTGCAGTACGGCGACGTCCTGATCGTCGAGGGCGGCGGCACCGGCGAATACGCCTGCCTGACCGGCCGCGACGGCGTCCTGGGCATCGAGGTCGGACTGACCGGAGCACTGGCCGCCCTGGAGTGGGCGGCGGGCGAGACGGAGCGCCGGCTCATCGCCGCCAACCACGCCCGGCAGTCGGGTCACGCGCCGCCGGACGACACCAAGCGGCCCCTGTGGATCGTGCTGGACCGCCCCACCGCCTTCACCCACCTCGCCGAGGCGGACGGCCGCAAGGACCCGCAGTCCCTCCTTCAGGTCCCCCTCCGGCACGGCCGCGCGGCCGCCGTCACGGTGGTCGTGGCCGAACAGTTCGACGCCCTGGACTCCCTGAGCGACGCCGTACGGCAGCACACGCGCGCGCGTGTCGTGCTGGGGCCGGCGTCGAGGGGGCAGCTGGAGACGGTGCTCGGCGCGCCCCCGCACACCACGCCCGTCGACCAGGTCCCGCCGGGGCGCGGATACGCCCGGCTGGGGTCGGGTCCGGTGCACCGGCTACAGGTCCCGGCCACTCCGGATCCGTACGACGACGCGACGAGCGACGCCCATCGCAGGGCGGTGCTGGATCTGCTGCCGCCGCGGTCCACACCGGCCGACACGGAGTCGCCGCCGGTGCCGGTCGAGGCCGTGGCCGCGGAGTAGGGCACAACCGGCGCCCACGCGGGCGGGCAACACACCCGCCCCCGCCGCACGGGACAGAACCGCCCGCCCGCTCCACCACCGAACGCAACGACCACCGAACGCACCGAACGCACCGAACGCACCGACCGCCGACCGCGCGGCCGGCACCGACGGAGGCCGCGATCGCACAAGCCACCGTCGCGGAGCGGACCCTGAAGGCAGGCGCCCCCGGCACCCCGCCCACCCGCTGTGCAACCACCGTCGGCAGAAGCCATCACCGCCGCGGCCGAGAGGCCGAAGCAGGCGACCGCTTCAGCATCCTCGCCCACCGACTGCACGACGAACGCGCACGGCCCCTCACCGCCCACCGCGCCTCGCTCGCCACCACCGCACGCAACAACCGCCGACCGCACTTCCACCGCCGACGGACGCCATCACCGCCGAGGCCGCCATCGCGGACGAGACGCCAAAGGCAGGCCACCCCCCGGCACCCCGCCCACCCACTACGCGACAAACGTGCGCGGTCCCTCTCCGCCCGCTGTGCCGCCGCTCTCGACGATGCGTGCGGCGGCGGCCAGGCGTGTGGCGGCCTCCTCGGCGACCGCGCCGCCCACCGTGAAGGGCAGCCGCACATACCCCTCGAAGGCGCCGTCGACCCCGAACCGGGGACCGGACGGCACTCGCAGGCCCACCCGCTCCCCCGCCTCGGCGAGCCGCGACCCGGAGAGCCCGCCCGCCCGCACCCAGAGCGTCAGCCCGCCCCTGGGCACGGCGAACTCCCACTCCGGCAGCTCCCGCCGCACCGCCGCGACCAGGTCGTCCCGGTTCACCCGGGCCTGGGCGCGGCGCAGCTCGACGGCCTGCGCCCAGCCGCCGGTGCTGAACAGCCAGTTCACGGCCAGCTGCTCCAGCACGGGGGTGCCCAGGTCGGCGTAGGCGCGCGCCGCGACCAGGCTGCGGATGACGTCCGGAGCCGCGCGCACCCAGCCGATGCGCATTCCGGCCCAGAAAGCCTTGCTCGCCGACCCGACCGTGATCACCGTCGACCCGGCGGGGTCGAAGCCGCACACGGGCCGCGGCATCTCGACATCGTCGTCGAGCCACAGTTCGCTCATCGTCTCGTCCGCGACCAGGACGGTCCCGGCGGAGCGGGCCGCCTCCACGAGCCGGCGCCGCTGGTCCTCGTCGGCGAGCGCGCCGGTCGGGTTGTGGAAGTCGGCGACGACGTACGCGATGCGCGGCGCGGCGTCGCGCAGGACCTGGCGCCAGCGGTCCATGTCCCAGCCGGCGAGCCCCTCCGCCATCGCGACGGGCACCAGCCGCGCGCCCGCCTCCCGCATCAGCTGAAGGATGTTGGCGTAGGAGGGCGACTCGACGGCGATGCGCTCGCCGCGCCCGCCGAACAGATGGCAGATGGCGTCGATGGCCCCCATCGCCCCGGTGGTGACCATGATCTGCTCGGGCATCGTCGGTATCCCGCGCGCGGTGTACCGCTCGGCGATCATCGCGCGCAGCGCGGGCAGGCCCGCCGGATAGTCGCCGTGTGTGTGGGCGTACGGCGGCAGCTCCTCCAGCGCGCCCTGTACGGCGCGGGTGAGCCAGGGCTCGGGCGCGGGCAGGGCCGCACAGCCCAGATCGATCATGGAACCGAGGGTCTCGGGCGGCAGGGGCTCCAGGCCGCGCGCCGGGACCGGGTTGCCCGCCGGGACGGCCGTCCAGCTGCCCGCCCCGCGCCGGGACTCCAGGAACCCCTCCGCGCGCAGCGCCTCGTAGGCGGCGGCGACGGTGGTACGGCTCACGGACAGGGCGAGGGCCAGCTCGCGTTCGGCGGGCAGACGGGCGGCGACGGGGACGCGACCCTCCAGCACCAGCAGCCGGACGCCGTCGGCGAGCGCGCGATAGGCGGGCGGGCGGCGCGTCCCGGGGCCCGCGGGGCGGTCCTGCTGGGACTTGAGCAGCCGCGCGAGCTGTGCGGCACCCACCGCCGAGGTCCACTGCGCCATGGTTACCAGTCCACCTTCCCCGAATTGGCCATGGATGGCGTTCGCTTCCAAGCCACAGAGTGGCACGGGTCAGGCCACTACGACCACAGGGGGCACCTCTTGGCGACCCGGGGACATCTCACACGACGGCTGGTCCAGCTGTACGCCGGTCTCGCGCTGTACGGCGCCAGCTCGGCCCTGCTCGTGGAGGCGGGTCTGGGCCTGGAGCCCTGGAACGTCCTCCACCAGGGACTGGCCGAGCTCACCGGCCTGACGATCGGCGTCGTGTCGATCTTCGTGGGCGCGGGAGTGCTGCTGCTGTGGATCCCGCTGCGGCAGCGCCCGGGCCTCGGCACGGTCTCCAACGTCTTCGTCGTGGGCCTCGCGATGGACGGCACACTGGCGCTGGTCCCCGAGGCGCACACCTGGGCCGTGCGCGTTCCGCTGCTGGTCGCGGGCATCGTGCTGAACGGCGCGGCCACCGGCCTGTACATCGCCGCCGACTTCGGCCCCGGTCCGCGCGACGGGCTGATGACGGGGCTGCACCGGCGCACCGGGCGCTCGATCCGGCTGATGCGGACGGCGGTGGAGGCGGCGGTCGTGGTGACCGGCTTCGCCCTCGGCGGCACCATCGGCGTCGGCACCCTGCTCTACGCGGTGTCGATCGGCCCGCTCGCCCAGCTGTTCCTGCGGGTTTTCGCCGTTCCCGCGGCATCCGGCGGCAGCACGGTCGTTGCCACCGGGACACCCCGGGGAGCGATACTGCGTCCGTGACCACGCCCATACGCCACCCCTACCTCGACCATCCGGGGCCCATCCCGTTCGCGCACCGCGGCGGGGCCGCGGACGGTCTGGAGAACACCGTGGCGCAGTTCCGGCGCGCGATCGAGACAGGCTACCGCTACCTCGAGACCGATGTGCACGCCACCCGGGACGGCAAGCTCGTCGCCTTCCACGACGCGACGCTGGACCGGGTGACCGACGGCGCCGGCCGCATCGCCGACCTCCCGTGGTCGGACGTACGGCACGCGCGCGTGGGAGGCAAGGAGCCGGTGGCGCTCTTCGAGGAACTGTTGGAGACCTTCCCCGAGGCGCGCTGGAACGTCGACCTCAAGGACGAGCCCGCGCTGCACCCCCTGCTCAACCTGATCGCACGCACCGACGCATGGGACCGCGTCTGCGTCGGCTCCTTCTCCGAGGCCCGCGTGGTGCGCGCCCAGCGGCTGGCGGGGCCGCGCCTGGCAACGTCGTACGGCACCCGGGGCGTGCTCAACCTGCGGCTGCGGTCCTGGGGCGTGCCCGTGGCGCTGCGCCGCTCGGCGATAGCCGCGCAGGTGCCCGAGGCCCAGTCGGGCATCCAGGTCGTCGACCCGCGCTTCGTGCGCGCCGCCCACGCGCGCGGCCTGCAGGTGCACGTGTGGACCATCAACGACGCGGATCGGATGCACCGGCTCCTGGACCTGGGAGTCGATGGCATCATGACCGATCACATCGACACGTTGCGCAAGGTCATGGAGGACCGGGGCGTCTGGGCCTGACCCCTCGGGCCACCGCCCGCGCGCGGTTGCGGCAGCGGGAAGCGAGGGCACGGGTGGGCACCGACACCGTGCGGGCGGCGGCCTTCGGCGAAGCCGCCGAGCGGCGGCGCGAACAGCGCGGCTGGTACTTCTACGACTGGGCGTGCTCGGTCTACTCGACGAGCGTGCTCACCGTGTTCCTCGGCCCCTACCTGACGTCGGTCGCCAAGGAGGCGGCGGACTCCGGCGGATACGTGCATCCTCTGGGCGTCCCGGTCCGCGCGGGCTCCTTCTTCGCGTACTCGGTGTCCCTGTCGGTGATCGTGGCCGTCCTGGTGATGCCGCTGGTGGGCGCGGCAGCCGACCGCTCCGGGCGCAAGAAGCCGCTGCTGGGCGCCGCCGCCTACGTCGGCGCCGCGGCCACGACCGGCATGTTCTTCCTCGGCGGCGACCGCTACCTACTGGGCGGTGTGCTGCTGATCGTGGCGAACGCCGCCCAGTCCGTGGCGATGATGCTCTACAACTCCTACCTCCCGCAGATCGCCCCGCCCGAGGAACGCGACGCGGTCTCCTCCCGGGGCTGGGCCTTCGGGTATGTCGCGGGCTCACTGGTCCTGGTCGTCAACCTGGTGCTGTACCTCGCGCACGACTCCTTCGGCGTCTCCGAGTCGATGGCCGTCCGCATCTGCCTGGCCTCCGCCGGCCTGTGGTGGGGCGGCTTCACGCTCGTTCCGCTGCTGCGGCTGCGCGACCGCCCGTCCGTGGTGCGCGCGGAGGCGACCGCTCCGGGGCTACGGCAGCTGGCGGCGACGGTCCGTGACATGCGCCGCCACCCACTGACCCTCGCCTTCCTCCTCGCGTATCTCGTTTACAACGACGGCATCCAGACCGTGATCTCCCAGGCCTCGGTCTACGGCTCCGAGGAGCTCGGCCTGAGCCAGTCCACGCTGATCGGCGCCGTCCTGCTGGTGCAGGTGCTGGCCGTGGCGGGCGCGCTGGGCATGGGGCGCCTGGCCCGGACGTACGGCGCGAAGCAGACGATTCTCGGCTCGCTGGTGGCGTGGACGCTCACCCTGGGCGCCGGGTACTTCCTGCCCGCCGGGGCGCCGATGGGTTTCTTCCTGCTGGCGGCCGCCATCGGACTGGTCCTCGGCGGCAGCCAGGCCCTGTCCCGCTCCCTCTTCTCCCATCTGGTCCCGCCGGGCAAGGAAGCCGAGTACTTCTCCGCTTACGAGATGAGCGACCGGGGGATGAGCTGGTTGGGGCCACTGATGTTCGGCTTTACCTACCAGCTGACCGGTAGTTACCGGGACGCGATCGTCTCGCTGGTGGCCTTCTTCGTCATCGGGTTTCTCCTGCTCGCGCGGGTGCCGGTGCGGCAGGCGATCGGCAACGCGGGTAACCCGGTACCCGAGAAGATTTAGCGCTCAACGCGAAAGGGCGGTAGTGTACGCGTTTGGCCTGCCAGGCGTACCGTTACTGCGCGTCAAAGATGCCGAAACGCTGGGTGACATCTCCTTTCAGATGTGACAAACCGGGCGCCGGTGGGTACTGCACTGGTTGACAAGGCTGCGGCTACGACGGCGACGCACGACCCGGAACGGGACACGGAACGGGAATCTTTACCGCCGACCGGACGTTGACCGGATGACGACGACAGCGACACCTGTCCTGTGGGCGACAAGCCCGGGAGGCACGATTCATGAGTGAGCGAGCTCTTCGCGGCACGCGCCTCGTGGTGACCAGCTACGAGACGGACCGCGGCATCGACCTGGCCCCGCGCCAGGCCGTGGAGTACGCATGCGAGAAGGGGCACCGCTTTGAGATGCCCTTCTCGGTCGAGGCGGAGATTCCGCCGGAGTGGGAGTGCAAGGTCTGTGGAGCCCCTGCACTCCTCGTGGACGGCGACGGCCCTGAGGAAAAGAAGGCCAAGCCCGCGCGTACGCACTGGGACATGCTGATGGAGCGGCGGACCCGCGAGGAACTGGAAGAGGTCCTCGAGGAGAGGCTGGCCGTTCTGCGGTCCGGGGCGATGAACCTTGCGGTGCATCCCCGGGACAGCCGCAAGTCCGCGTAGCGGGAGGCCGGCAAGAAACGCGCGCCAATGACCGCGGGCGCCGTACGTGAGATATGCGTACGGCGCCCGCGGTCGTTGTGCTGCGCTCCGCCGGTTCCGGGTGACCGGCCCTGGCGGCCTCCGCCCCCTCAGACCCCCATCGGGCCCCCGTGGGGACCCCGTCGGCCCGGGACCGGCCCCCGGGCCTCGTCCTCCTCGGACGTCGGACAGGCCGGGTGGTGTTACTGCTCGTCCCTGATGACCTCGCCCTGGACCACCTTGCCGTCCGGGCGGTGGATGCGGGCCTGCTGGAAGGCGTCACCCAGGCTGCCCGAGCCCGCCTCGCGGAGTTTGCGGTCGACCGTGCGTTCCGCGTAGGCGCCCACGGCCTTCTGGACCGGCGGAAGCAGCAGGAGCAGGCCGAGCGCGTCGGAGGCCAGGCCCGGGATCATCAGCAGGAGACCGCCGAGCATCATCAGGCCGTTGCCGCCGCCCCGGGTGGGGGCCGTGCCGCGCTGGAGCGCCTCGTTCAGGTGCTGGAAGGCTCGCCGACCCGCGCGCTTGATGACCACCGAGCCGAGCAGGAACCCGGCGAGCAGCAGCAGGAAGACGGTGAATCCGCCGGCCGCCCCGGCGACCACGGTCAGCAGCCAGATCTCCAGCACCAGCCACGCGGCGAGCCCCAGCGGCAGGAACGTCCGCAGACGGGAGCGGCGGGGCCGGGTGGGAGCGGATGCTGATGCGGAAGCGGGGTACGTCGGGATCGGAGCGCCAGTCGTCATGCCCCCAGTGTGCCCGGACCCGGCTCAGAGCGGCGTAAGAGGACGTTCAGCCGCCGCTGTGAGGCTCCGCACCCTTGTGAGGCTCGTCCTGGTCGGACTGCTCGTCCTGGTCGGACTGAGGGTCCTTGCGGGGCTCCGCGCCCTTGCGGGGCTCGGTGGCGCCGAGCGGCTTGGCGGACGGCTGGTCGGCGGAACGGCCGGTGATCTTGCCTACCCGCTCCCCCACGCCCCACGCCGTGACCCGCCAGAGCGCCTCCACGAGGATGTCGCGGCTCATCTTGGAGTCACCGAGCTCGCGCTCGACGAAGGTGATGGGGACTTCGACGACATGGAAGCCGGCCTTGACCGCGCGGCGGGCGAGGTCGACCTGGAAGCAGTAGCCCTGGGAGGCGACCTCGTCGAGGCCGAGGCCCTCCAGGGTCTCCCGGCGGAAGGCACGGTAGCCGCCGGTGATGTCGCGCAGGGGGAGGTCGAGGGCGAGGCGGGAGTAGAGGCTGCCGCCGCGGGAGATCACCTCGCGGGACTTGGGCCAGTTCACCACCCGGCCGCCCGGCACCCAGCGGGAGCCCAGGACCAGGTCGGCGCCCTTGAGCGCGGTGAGCAGACGAGGCAGTTCCTCGGGCTGGTGGGAGCCGTCGGCGTCCATCTCGATCAGCACGCCGTAGCCGTTCTCCAGGCCCCAGCGGAAACCCGCCAGGTAGGCGGCGCCGAGGCCTTCCTTGCCCTTGCGGTGCAGGACCTGCACCTGGTCGTCCCCGACGGCCAGTTCGTCGGCGAGCTTGCCGGTGCCGTCGGGGCTGTTGTCGTCGGCCACGAGGACGTGGGCCTCGGGGACAGCCTTGCGGACCCGGTCGACGATGCTCTTGATGTTCTCCGCCTCGTTGTAGGTCGGAATGATCACCAAGGCGGTGCCGAGCGGACCGAACTGTCTCCCTCGGTCCTGTGCCGCGAGGGTCCCGTCGCCGTCGTTCACTGCTGCCCCTTCGTGTCCGTACGCAGGGAACCACCATAGTGGCCCTCGCCTGCGCCGACATGACAGGACGACCGACTCCTGGTGTCGAACAGGCGAGAGCCGGGTATGTACGTGCTTTTGAGCTTGTTTGTACGTACCTACCCCGCGCGGGTGTGTACAAGCCTGCTGCGGATGGGGGCCCGGCGCCCTTCGGGCCGGCCCGGGACCCGCTGGCTGCGGGTCGGCCGAATGCCGTTGTCTACTGAGCGCCCGGGCCCCACCCGGGTCACACCTCCCCGACCGGCCGGAACGTTCCCTCGCTGCGGCGCGGGCGCTGAGCCTGGCTGCCAGTGGCGGTGCGCCGGTGCGGCACACCGTCCCTGACCCAGCGGCGCCGCGGCGAGTGCGCGGACATTCCCCGGCGGGGCGTCCGGTGGTGGACTCCGCCGAACCTACCGGCCTTCCGCCGTCGGCTGTCAACAGCCGTTCGACCTGCGGGTATTTCACCAATGCCCTGGTCAGCGGGGCGGAGACGCAGGTCGTGCGACGACGGGCGGACGGGTGATCCTCCCCGCGCCACCCCGGGAGATCACTCGCTCGGCCGCACGAACACGGTCCGGCCGCCCACCACCGTCCGAAGACATACCGGGAGGTCGGCGCCGGGGGTCAGATCGGGCAGTCCGGGGGTGCCGGAACGAGGGTCGGTGGACCAGCGGGCGACCCGGTCGTCGGGGGCCTGGACGACCAGTTCCTCCGTACGCCAGACCGCGTAGTCGGCGGGTGCGCCCGGGACCAGGACGCCCGCGTCGTCGCGGCCGACCGCCCGCCAGCCGCCGCGCGTGTGGGCCGTGAACGCGGCGCGTACCGAGACGCGGTGCTCGGGCGTGCGGTGGAAGGCGGCGGCGCGGACCGTGCCCCACGGGTCGAGGGGCGTGACCGGGCTGTCGGAGCCGAAGGCGAGCGGAACGCCGGCGCGCAGGAGGGCCGCGAAGGGGTTCAGGGTGCGGGCCCGCTCGGCGCCGAGACGCTGGGCGTACATGCCCTCTTCGCCGCCCCACAGGGCGTCGAAGGCGGGCTGGACGGAGGCCGTGAGGCCGAGCTCGGCGAAGGCGGCGATCGTCTCGGGGGTGAGCATCTCGGCGTGCTCCACGCGGTGGCGGGCGGCGCGGATCCGGGCGAGGCCGACCTTCTCCGCGGCGGCCCGCACGCCCTCCACGACGGCGGTCACGGCGGCGTCTCCGATGGCGTGGAAGCCCGCCTGGAGGCCGGTCTCGGTGCAGGCCGTCACATGCGCGGCGACCTCGGCGGCGCCCAGGTAGGCGGCGCCGGTGTGATCGGCGTCGGTGTACGGGGTGTGCAGACAGGCGGTGTGGGAGCCGAGGGCCCCGTCGACGAACAGGTCGCCGGCGGCCCCGAGCGCGCCCAGCTGGCGTGCCTTGTCGACATCCTGCTCGGCCCAGTAGCCCACGACCCGCGGGCCGCTCTCCTCGGCGGCGAGCCGCAACAGGTCCGTGAAGTCGTCCTCGGAGGAGATCTCGGGGCCGGCGCACTCGTGGACGGAGCCGATGCCCAGGGAGGCGGCGTGCGCGAGGGCGGCCCGCTGGGCCTCGGTGCGCTGTGCGGGCGTCACGGCTGCGAACGCGGCGGCGCGGACGACGTGGTGGGCGTCGGCGGTGAGCGGGCCGTCGGGTGCGCCGAGGCCGGGGGTGAGCTCCAGCAGGGCCGTGGTGACGACCGCCGAGTGGACGTCGATGCGGGACAGGTAGAGGGGACGGCCGCCGGTGGCCGTGTCGAGTTCGGTGCGCGTCGGGGGGCGGCCGCCGGGCCAGCGAGAGGCGTCCCAGCCGTGCCCGAGCAGCACCTTGTCCTGCGGTCGGGCCTCCGCGAAGTCCCTTACGCGGGCGAGGGCGGCCTCCAGGGAGGGGGCGCGGGACAGGTCGAGGCCCGTCAACGCGAGGCCGGTGGAGGTGGTGTGCACATGGGCGTCGGTGAACGCCGGGGTGACGAGCGCGCCGTCCAGGTCGAGCACCTCGTCCACGCCGTCCGCGAAGGCGTCGGCGGCGCCCTCGGAGCCGACCCAGGCGACCTGGCCGCGCTCGACGACCATCGCGGTCGCGAACGGGTCGGCAGGGCTGTGGACCTCTCCTCGGCGGAGCAGGACGGTCTTCGACTGGGGGGCGCGCTCACTCATGGGCAACAGTCTCGCGCCTCTCCCCCGGCCGCCCGGCACGGGGGACCCCTCAGATCTGCGGCGGCCGGGCCTCGTAGGGGGTGGACAGGACGACCGTCGTCCGCGTCGACACCCCCGCGAGCGCCCGGAGCCGCCCGAGCAGCTCCTCCAGCTCGTGCGGGGTGGCCACGCGCACCTTGAGGATGTAGTTCTCGTCACCGGCCACGCTGTGGCAGGCCTCGATCTCGGGTACGCCGGCCAGCCGGTCCGCGATGTCGTCGGGGGCGCTGGGGTCGAAGGGTTTCACCGAGATGAAGGCGGTCAGGGGCAGCCCGACGGCCTCGGGGTCGACGACGGCCGCGTACCCACGGATGACGCCGCGCTGTTCCAGCCGGCGCACTCGTTGGTGCACGGCCGACGTGGACAGGCCCGTGGCCTTGCCCAGATCGGTGTAACTCATCCGCCCGTCCTTGACGAGCAGCTGCACGATTTGTCGGTCCAGCTCCTCCATGACGCAAGAACTTACAGTGCGCCTGATCTCCGCGTATACCTATGCACCCCAGGTCATAGCCGGTTTACGAGAGAGCGGCACCCGGCACCTGCATGCGGCATGTGACGAATGCCACAGCGCTCGTCAAGGCTTCGTGATGGCCTCGTGATTACCGCCGAGACGGGGTGGGAAGTGCTTGCTGTGGTCGAGGCCGCAGTGCCTTCACGGCCCAGCCCGAGGGGGAGAATCCCATGCAGAGTCTTAAGCGCCCTGGTCGCACCGCGCCCAAGCGGCTCCAGTCGGTCGTCGAGCCCCAGCCGGAGGGCGTCGAACCCGCCGACCTGGACTACTCCGACAGCTTCGACGCCGACGAGGCCGACGACTTCGACGCGTACGACACCTTCGAGATGTACCGGGTGATCTGCCCGGACTGCGCGCAGCCCATCGCGCTGCTGGCGGACGAGGAGAGCCTGCCGGAGCACGCGCTGTGCGCCTCGCCGTGGAACCCGTTCGGGCTCACGGTCTGCGCCGGGACGGGGCGCGCGGCATCCGAGGCCCGGCCCGCGGACGAGTCCGTGGAGCCCCAGGAGCAGGACACCGCGCTTCTGTTGACGCTCCCTCAGGGACTGGACTGGCGTACGCAGCCCTTCTCGCACGTCGGTGGCCCGGCCTCACGCCCGATGCGCGTGCCGACGTTGCGCCGCGCCGCCGCCTGAGCGCCGTTTCCGCGCTCGCTTCACCGGCTCAACTCCAGTAGCTGCCCTGCACCATGGCCCGCAGGCTGCCGTGGTGCAGGATCAGGCTGTCCGGATCGGCCGGGACGACGACCTCGCCGAAGTACACCTGCCGGTAGGCGACGCGCAGCATCACGATCGCCTGCCGCAGTGCGGCGTACAGGGTGTAGAAGTCCATGTCCCGCGGGGTGTGTCCGGTGAGCCGTGCGTAGCGTTCCTCGACGCGTTCGCGGCGCAGGAAGCCGGGCAGTCCGTGCCCGCCGGAGGCGACGGTGAGGTCGTGGAAGAAGCGGTGCAGGTAGATCGTCCAGCCGAGGTCCACCTCGCGCGGGGCGAGGGCCGCCATCTCCCAGTCGAGGACGGCCGCGGGCTCGAAGCCGTCGTAGATCACGTTCCCGATGCGGGCGTCGCCCCAGGTGAGCACCGGTGTGCCGGGATCGCGCGGCCAGAGTTCGGTGAGCCCCTCGAAAGCGTCCTCGATGAGCGGTGAGCGGGGCAGACCGTCGACGACCCAGTGGTAGTAGGCGCGTTGGGCCTCCACATGGCGGTGGAGTGCGTCGCCGTCACCGGGGAGGGCGAGGAACTCGGCCTCCTCCAGCGGCACTTGATCGTGCAGCCGGGCCAACAGGCTGATCGTGGCCGCCTCCAGGTGTGCGCGCTGGGCATCGTTCGCCGCGTGCAGCCAGTTGCCCTCGTAGGTGTACGGCATGACGTCGGGCGGTACGCGCCCCTCGACGCGCTGCATGACGAAGAACGGCGCGCCGAGCGGCTCGGGGTCCTCCTCCAGCCAGAGCACGCGCGGCACGGGCACGTCCGTGTGCTGGGCCACCAGGCGCATCGTGCGGTACTGGCGGACCATGTCGTACACCGGGAACACCGTGTACGCCGACGGGTCGGCCGCGAGCCTCAACGCGCAGGCCCGGAAGGGCGGTTGAAGCCGCCTCGGGTGCTCGATGTCGAAGAGCAGGGTCTCGCTGGACATCCCGTTGGAGGCGGGGACGGTGACGTCGACGGCCCGGGCGCCGGGCAGACGGGTGGCGAGCCAGACCGTGAGCCGGCCGGCGATCTCCTCGGGGTCGCGGGTGCTGGTGCGGGGGCGGGGTGCCGTGGCCATGTGACCTCCAGAGGGCCTGGGGCGAAACACGCCCTGGCTGCGACTGCCTTACGGCGCGACCGAGTCGAAGCCGGTGAAGCCGCTCGGATCGTGCCGGCCGAACGAGCCGTGCTCGAAGATCCCGTGGCCGGTCCGGCCGTCGAGGCGGAAGCGGGCGGCGTGGTCGGTCACCCCGTACCCGGCCAAGGGGTGCGGGCTCGACAGGTCGTAGCTGCGGCGGTCGGTCCAGCGGGGGCCGCGCCAGGTGCCGTGCTGCCAGTCGTCGGCCGGCGGGTAGCCGGCGCCGATCGCGAGCGGGGAGGAGGCGAGGATCTCCGCCTCGAGCTCCAGCGGCTTGCGGAGGTCCCCGAGGCGGATGAGGGCGTGCTCCGGGTGGCGGGTGCCCGGCCGGTAGGTGATCTCGGCCTGGGGCCAGCCGAGTTGGCGGTCGCGGCGGCCCGGGCGGACGAGCGTGGCGTCGTTCAGGGAGCGGTATCCGTCCGCGTCCTCCTGCATGATGACCATCAGGAAGCGGTCGTCGAAACGGACCGGGCACCAGATCCAGTGGAAGCCCTCGGTCGGGTGGTCCTGGGCGAGCCGCCCGCCCTCCTCGCCGGGCACGGGCCGCACGCCCCAGCTGCGGTCGCGGGTGCCGGTCCATGCGCCGGCCGTCAGCCGCGTCAGCTCGCCGCCCGCGCGCAGCCATCCCACGCACCGGCCCGCCTGCACGAACCGCTTCCCCTCCAGCGTGAGCCGCCCGCCGCGCCGCTGCTGGTGGTGCGGCTCCCACAGGGCCGGAAAGTCCGCCGACCAGTGGATCTCGTACGACAGTCCTTCGGGGTCGTCCGGGTCCGCCGCGCAGCTCAGCACGAAGTCGCGCAGCGGGCGCTCGACCTGGATGCGCAGGGGGCCGACCTCCAGCCGCATACGGTCCTCGCCGAGGGCGTCGGAGGCGCGGACGGCGTGCAGGCGATCACCGAGGCGCAGGGTGGCGTAGGCGTCGATCACGCCGAGGTTGGGGTAGACCCCGAGGCCGGCGATCAGCAGGGCTCGCCCCTGGTGGTCGAGGACGTGGAAGATGCAGCGGTCGTAGGCGTTGCGGTCGCCGGTCGCTACGTGCTTCATCGACAGGGGCACCTGGTGGACGGGGTACTCGTCGAGCGGCACGGGGCGGTCGTCGTCCATGAGCACACCTCCCTGAGGGCAAGGGATTTGACGGTACGTCAGACATGACCCGCGGAACAGATGCGTACCGGCCCCGAACCGGGGCACGTCCCGAACTGACGCTCGATCGCATCTTCCGGTGACCTGTCGTCATACCTCCGCGTTGCCCCGGTATGACCCCCATTTCTTCGGCTGCGCCCGGGCGTCACCGCACGCTCTTCGTCCCCGTGCGCCCGCGGCCCGTCCGTGCGGAATCGGTTCAGCCCGCTCCGCCTGCTCTGCCTGCTCCGCCGCCCCCGCAGGACCCGCCCATCTACCGTGAGCTGCTACGCGTCTGGGCCGACCGGGGCCGTACGCTGCCGGGGCGCCACGACCCGGAATGGGTACGGCTGGCGGCCCCGCAGGTGCGCCCCGGACAGTTCAGCGGGTTTCCGGACCCAGTAGGTGACGGGCGATGACCATCCGCTGGATCTGGTTGGTGCCCTCGACGATCTGTAGGACCTTGGCCTCGCGCAGGTAGCGCTCGACCGGGAAGTCCGCGGTGCAGCCGTATCCGCCGAGGACCTGGACGGCATCCGTGGTGACCTGCATGGCGGCGTCGGTGCAGTGGAGTTTGGCCATGGCGGCCTGCCGGGCGAAGGGCCGGCCGGCGTCCCGCAGCCGCGCGGCCGCGAGATAGAGCGCCCGGCCCGCCTCAATCCGGGTCGCCATGTCGGCGAGCAGGAAGCGCAGCCCCTGGAAGTCGGCGATCGGCCGCCCGAACTGCCGCCGCTGCCTCGCGTAGGCGACGGCCTCGTCGAGGGCCGCCTGAGCGACGCCGACCGCGCAGGCGGCGATGCCGAGCCGCCCGGAGTCCAGCGCGGCCAGGGCGATCGCGAAGCCCTGGCCCTCGTCGCCGATGCGGCGCGCGTCGGGGATCCGTACACCGTCGAAGTGGACCTGGGCGGTGGGCGAGCCCTTGAGTCCCATCTTCCGCTCGGGGGCTGCGGCGCTCAGGCCCACGGCGTCGCCGGGCACCAGGAACGCGGTGATCCCCCGGGCGCCCTCGCCGCCGCTACGGGCCATGACGGTGTAGAAGTCGGCGATCCCGCCGTGCGTCGTCCAGGCCTTGGTTCCGGTGATCACCCAGTTGTCGCCCTCCCGTACGGCCCTGGTCCGCAGCGCGGCCGCGTCCGAGCCGGAGGACGGCTCGGACAGGCAGTAGGCGCCGAGCAGCCCGCCGCCGAGCATGGCGGGCAGATGCGCGGCCCGCTGCTCGTGCGTGCCGTGAGCGGCGAGGGCGTAAGAGGCCAGGGTGTGCACGCTGACGCCGAGCCCGACGGTGAGGCGGGCCGCGGCGAGCTCTTCGAGGACCTGGAGGTAGACCTCGTAGGGCTGCTCGCCGCCGCCGTACGCGGAGTCGTACGGCAGACCGAGCAGCCCCGATGCGGACAGAAGGGTGAACAGCTCGCGCGGGAAGCGGCCGGCCTCCTCTTCCTCCGCGGCTCGCGGCGCGACCTCGCGGCGGGCGAGGTCACGGACGAGGGTCATGAGGTCCCGGGCCTCGGCCGTGGGCAGCGGCCGCTCCACCGGGGTCGGAGCGCGCTCGGGCATGGCGGCCTCCTCCTCCCTGGCTGGCCGACGGCTTCGCGCTGTGAGTATGCGCGCGCGACGCCGTCGCCGCACGGGCAGAAGGGCGCAGGAGACGCAAGGACCTGCGTCAGTCCTCGCGACGGGCCGGCTTCGGGGCCGGGAAGGAAGGGTCGAGTTCCTCGATGGCGCGCAGGGAGCCGCCGAGGGTCTTCACCAGCAGGTCGCCCATGACCTCGCGGGAGAGTCCGGGGCGGTCGATCCATTCGAGGGTGGCTCCCTCGACGCTGCACACCCAGGAGAGCAGGCCCATGCGGGGCAGCGGCGGGATGTCGCTGCGGCCGTACGCGCCCTCGGCGATGGTCGACACGATCGCCGCGCGCACCCCGTCCCGGATCGCGTGCACCTCGGTGTCGAAGCCGACGCCGCCGCTGACGATCGTCCGGTAGGCGGCCTGGTTGTGCTCCGCGTAGCGCAGATAACTGTCGATGGTGCGGTGCACCCGGTCCACCTGCGGCAGTTCGAGGCCGCTCGCAGCGAAGGAGACCAGGTCGGCGACGGAGTCCTGGATGATCGCCAGGTAGTAGCCGCGCTTGGACTGGAAGTAGTAGTAGATCAGCCCTTTGGCGACGTGCGCCTGCCGGGCGATGTCGTCCATCGACAGCGCGTCGTAGGACGTGTCGGCGAACAACTTCCGTCCGATGGAGATGAGTTCGGCGCGGCGCGCCAGTGAACGCTCGGTGCCGCGTGCCCGGGGACGGGCAACTTCGCGCTGTTCGCTGATATTCAATTTCGACCCTGGTCTCGGGCGGTCGGCGGGACATCCGCAGTATGTCAGGTCAACCGTGCGTCAAGTCACACCCGTCAGAGCAGTCCGAGTTGGGTGACCAGCATCGCGACGACCGCGACGAGGACCCAGCCCATGACGTGCTCGAGGACCTTGGGGCCGTCGGCGTCGGGGCCGCCCGTGCGGGCGCGGGCGGTGGTGGCTGTCTGTGCGGTCATGGTGTCTCGCTGAGGTCGGACGTTCGGGTGGATTCCCCCCACCGATCCGTCCACCTTGCCACCCGTCGGGGCTTTTGCGGCCGAGACCTTCCTCACACGGGCACGCCCACCGCCGTGAGGGCCGCGCACTGGGGTGCGGTCGGACGCGCCGGGAAGTAGAGGTAGCAGACACCCCCGGAACCGGAGACGACCTTGCCGCTCGCGTTGTACCGCTTGGTCCTGAGCCAGATGTTCTCGAACTCCCGCCGCCGGTACACGCGCCGCACGGCACCGTCGTCCGCTGAGAACGGATCGTTGGCGATCACATCGCCCCCGGCCGTGAAGCCGATCACGGTCATCAGGTGTCCGGCGGTGCCGTACCCCGCTCCCGTGAGCTCCTCCTTGAGGAAGGACTGGGAGGTCGCGGCCGGGATCCCGGCCGCGATGAGCCTCTCCAGGTCGGTGAGGGAGCCGAGCCGGGTGACCACGCCCTGGAGGTCCTTGAAGGTGGCCGCGTAGGCGGCGTTGAACGGCCAGTTGCCGCAGCCGGCGTACTGGTGGTCGTAGGTGTGTCTCGCCGCGTGGCACACCTGCGGGTCGGCGTAGGCGCGGTCGACCCATGCCAGTTGCTCCGGGGTGAGCCGGCCGCCCCAGTACTCGATGATCATCTGCGAGGAGGTGGGGCTGCACCAGGCCTCGCCGCCGCTGTCGTACTCGGGGTACTGACCCCGGTGGATCTCCTGCGAGTAGCGCGGGACGGTCAGCTCGCGCGCGAGGCCGGGCACGGAGGCGGGGACGGTGAAGCGGTCCGGGACGGCGGAGCCCATCGCGCCCAGCCGCCACACCGTCGGGGTGAGGCCGGTGCCCGGACGGCGGTACAGGGTGAGACGCAGGCGGTAGGCGGTGAGGCGCAGGCCCGTCGAGGCGTCGTCGATCGCGAGGGTGTCGGTCCCGACGGTGCTCCTGCCGTCCTTCTGGCCGTCGACCGAGGTCCGCTTGATGTCCTGGTCGCCGGAGGCCCAGCGGCCCATCACGTACCAGGGGGTGTCCGTGCCGTCGGAGTAGGTGCCCCTCAGCTCGATCTGGAGCCAGGTCCCGGCCGGGGTGCTCGCGTTCCAGGAGGCGATCACCTCGGTCGAGGGGACGGCGAGCCTGTGGAGCGGGGACGTCCAGGTCGCGTACTCCCAGGACGCGGTTGTCCCGGTGTGCGGGTCGGTGTAGCCGACGGTGCCGAGCGGGGTCGCGACGGCGACTCCGGGGCGGGCGCCCGCCACCGCGCGGGCGCCCCTGGCGGTGCCGGCCCGCCAGTCGGCGTAGGTGGTCCAGGCGCGGTAGTCGACGGATCGGGCGGGGGCCGATTCGGCGTCCCCCCTGTCCGCGGTGGCGGCGGCTGTGTCGGCGGCCGTGGCGGCCGGGGCCGAGCCCCCTGCCGTCGCCGCGACGACCGCGGCGGCGAGGACCGTTCTGCGGGACGGCTGTTCGGCTCTGCTCATGGGCGGATGACCCCCGAGGTGTCGGCACGGCTGTGGGCCCACTATGAACGGGGGCGGGCACGCCTTCCAGCACCTTTGCCGTGCCGCGCCCAGGAATGGGGCGCCGCGTCACTGGCATGGGCGCGGCGCGCGACGGCCCGGCCGTAGACTTTCGCGCCGAACCGATGCTCCTTCTCCGCACCCCAGGACCCGCCATCCGCCAGCTCGCCTCCCGGCTCCGCCGTCTGCCCCCGTCCTGCGGGCCGGTCCGTCTGATCGGCGTCGACGGGCACGCCGGTTCGGGGAAGTCGACCTTCGCCGGCCGGCTCGCCGAGGCGCTGGGGGGCGCGCCGGTGCTGCGTCTGGACGACATCGCCAGCCACGACGAGCTCTTCGCGTGGACCGGGCGGCTGCTGCCCCAGGTGATCGAGCCCTTCGGCCGGGGCGAGAGCGCGCACTACGCCGCCTACGACTGGCGCGGCCGCCGCTTCGGCCCGCCCCGGCCGCTCCCGGCCGCCCCCGTCGTCCTGGTCGAGGGAGTGGGCGCGGGCCGCCGCGCCCTGCGGCCGTTTCTGGCGTGCCTGCTGTGGATGGATGTGCCGCCCGAAGAGGCATGGGCGCGTGGACGCTCGCGGGACGGAGAGGAACAGCGGGACTTCTGGGACCAGTGGGTTCCGGCCGAAGTCCGTCATTTCGCCGAGGATCCTTCACGACCGTACGCCGATCTGTTGGTGCGGCAGTTGAAGCAGGGGTACGAGGTACGGCCGGGGCCGGCGGGAGAGCTTGGTCCGCACCAGGATGTCACCCACCGTGACGGACCACCCGCGTTGTGGTGAACCTGTGAAGGGCCCTCCGCTCGAAGTTCGCCAACTGCTTCAACTCCGCTTGACCGACGGGCCGTACAGGTCTTACGTTCTCAATGTGCGGCATTGAAGCCGCCCTCGAACGCGAAGCCCCCGGTTGTTCCCCCGTGATCGGGGGCTTCGTTCTGTCCGCAGCCCGCCTCCCGCCCCTTATCCGGACGCGACGCGACACAGATCGCTCACTCTGGGTCACCGCGCGGGATGCGCCCCCGTCTGCTCCCACCCCACCGAGCGGCTGGTACGACACCCTACGGCGGGCGACGCTCACGCAGGTACGATGCCCTCGGTGCGACCTGGACAGTTGCTGCGCGCACCTTGCAACTCCGGTCCGCGGCACAGCGGTTCGACCAAGGCAGCCGACGGGCGAAACCCGCCGGCACACCGACGGGGGCACGGCTTGTGGGGGACGTGATGGACTTCGGCACGCAGGGTCCCGAGGCCCCGGCCGACGCGGCCGACCTCGCCTGGCTGCGCGGCGTGGACGCCTACACGATGGGCGCCTATCCGCAGGCGGAGGAGGAGTTCCGCGCCGCGGTGCGGATCGATCCCGGGATGGCCGACGGCTGGCTCGGGCTGCACGCGCTGCGCGTCGACACGACGACCGCGCTCCTGCGGATGTTCCGGCACCGTGAGCGGTTCGGAGAGCAGCGCACCCGGCACCGCCGCACGCTCAACTCCTGGTACTGGCTGGGCTGGTGGGTTCAGCCGGTACTGGAGAGTCCACGCGATCTGCTTCTCGCGCACGCCTCGCACTGGCTGGACGGCCGCCATGTGCCCGAACTGGACCGTGCGCTCGCCGGACTCCCACCCGTCGACACCGATCACCAGGTCCGCTTCCTGCACGCCTGCCGCGCCTATCTGGTCAAGGACTGGGAGCAGCTGGTCCGGCACACCGACCCGCTGCTCGACGATCCGCTGCTGGGCATCGAGGCCGGCCTGTTCGGCGGGATGGCCCGGGTGCGCCTGGAGATGTACGGGCAGGCCGAGCCGCTGCTCTCGGCGGCGCTGATGCGCTGCCGCAGCGAGCAGCCGCAGCGCAAGGAGCTGCGGTACTGGCTGGCCCGGGCGCACGAGGGCACCGGCCGCTCGGCGGCGGCCCTCCCCCTGTACCGGGCGGTGCACCGCGTCGACGCCGCTTTCATGGACACCTCGGCTCGGCTCGCCGCGATCGCCGAAGGCGACGGTTATGACGGGTACGACGACGCGGCCGACCTCGCGGCGATCACGCTCACCGGGGTCGGGCAGGACATGGTGGACGGGCCGGACGGCTTCGACCCGCTGTTCGGCACGGAGGGCCGGGACCTGAGGCTCGGCGAGCCCTCCGATCTGCCGCCCGTCGTCCCGCTGCCGCCGGTGACCGAGCCCGCGGTGCGGGAGAAGAACAGCGTCCCCTCGCCGCTGCCGGCCGGGCCCACGGACCCCGTGTTACTCGAGGAGGCGCTGGCCGAGCTGGAGCGCATGGTGGGCCTGGAACCGGTGAAACGCCAGGTCAAAGCGCTGTCCGCACAGCTCAACATGGCCCGCCTGCGGACCGGGCAGGGTCTGCCGGTCCAGCCCCCGAAGCGGCACTTCGTCTTCTCCGGGCCCTCCGGCACCGGCAAGACCACGGTGGCCCGCATCCTCGGCCGTGTCTTCTACGCCCTCGGTCTGCTGGGCGGCGATCATCTCGTGGAGGCCCAGCGCGCGGACCTGGTCGGCGAGTACCTCGGCCAGACGGCGGTGAAGGCCAACGAGCTGATCGACTCCGCCCTCGGCGGCGTCCTCTTCGTCGACGAGGCGTACTCGCTCTCCAACTCGGGCTACGGCAAGGGCGACGCGTACGGCGACGAGGCGTTGCAGGTGCTGCTGAAGCGGGCCGAGGACAACCGGGACCACCTGGTGGTGATTCTGGCCGGCTACCCGGAGGGCATGGACCGTCTGCTCGCCGCGAACCCCGGACTGTCCTCCCGTTTCACCACCCGCGTCGACTTCCCCTCCTATCGGCCCCTGGAGCTGACCTCCATCGGCGAGGTGCTGGCCGCGGAGAACGGTGATGTGTGGGACGAGGAGGCACTCGACGAGCTGCGCTCGATCGCCGGGCATGTCGTCGACCAGGGATGGATCGACGAGCTGGGCAACGGGCGTTTCCTGCGGACCCTGTACGAGAAGAGCTGCGCGTACCGCGATCTGCGGCTGTCGACCTACCCGGGCATGCCGACCCGGGACGACTTGTCGACACTGCGGCTGCCGGACCTGATGCAGGCGTACGGCGAGGTGCTGTCGGGACGGGGGCCGCAGGATCCGTCGGCGATGTGACGGACCCCGCGGCTCACGGCCGCGGGCGCACCGGCCTTCCAGCGGCGCGCCCCTAGCTGGCCAGCGCCTGCTCCGGCTCGTCGCTCGCCCGGGGCTCCGTCAGCCGGACCTCGGGGAGTTCCCGGTGCGCGGGGTCCGTGACCTCGCCCACGAGCAGCTCCAGTACGTCCTCCAGGGCGACCAGGCCGAGTACCTTGCCGGACGCGTCGGCGACCTGCGCCAGATGGGTCGCCGCCCGGCGCATCACCGTCAGCGCGTCGTCCAGCGGGAGTTCGGACCGCAGGGTCGTCATCGGACGCCACACCTGCTGCGGCACCGCCCGCTCCGAGTCCTCCAGGTCGAGGACGTCCTTGACATGCAGGTAGCCCATGTAGGCGCCGTTGTCCGCGGCGACCGGGAAGCGGGAATAGCCGGTGCGGGCCGTCAGCTCGACGATCTCGCCCGGGGTGACCGACGGGCTGACCGTGACCAGCAACTCGCGCTTCAGAAGGACGTCCGTCACCGGGCGGGAGCCCAGTTCCAGCGCGTCCTCCAGCCGCTCCTGCTCCTCGGGGTCGAGGAGCCCGGCCTGTCCCGAGTCCTCCAGCAGCCGGTTGAGCTGCTCGCTGGTGACGACGGCCTCGACCTCGTCCCTGGGCTCGACGTGGAAGAGCCGCAAGATGCCCCGGGCGCAGGCGCCGAGGGCCACCGTGATCGGCCGGCAGACGCGGGCGAAGGCGACCAGACCGGGGCTGAGCCACAGCGCGGCCTTCTCCGGGGCCGCCATGGCGAGGTTCTTCGGCACCATCTCGCCGATGACGAGGTGGAAGAAGACCACCGCGGCCAGGGCTATGACATACCCCAGGGGGTGGATCATGCCCTGCGGGAGGCGGATCCCCTCGAAGAGCGGTTCCAGCAGCCCCGCGACCGTCGGTTCGGCGACCGCGCCCAGGGTGAGGGAGCAGACGGTGATGCCGAACTGGGCCGCCGCCATCATCTGCGGCAGTCGCTCCAGGCCGTACAGGACCTGGCGGGCCCGTGCCGTGCCCAGGGGCTCGATCTGGCTGCGGCGGACGGACACGAGCGCGAACTCGGCGCCGACGAAGAAGCCGTTGGTGAGCACGAGCAGCGCGGCGAAGACGAGTTGGAGGACGCTCATCGGGTGACCTCCACGACCACGCCGGTGCGCACCAGGCGGACCCGTTCGGCCCGGTAGTGGCCGACCCGGCGCACCGAGAGCCGCCAGCCGGGCAGTTCGGTCCGGTCGCCGACGGCCGGGATGCGGCCGAGCAGGTCCGCGACGAGCCCGGCGACCGTCTCGTACGGCCCCTCCGGGACGTCCAGGCCTATGCGCTGGAGGGTGTCGACGCGGCAGCTGCCGTCCACGTCCCAGGCGGGTCTGCCCTCCTCGGGCGGGGCCGCGGCGAGTTCGGGCGTGTCCTGGCCGTCGTGCTCGTCGCGGACCTCGCCGACGATCTCCTCGACGATGTCCTCCAGGGTGACCACACCAGCCGTGCCGCCGTACTCGTCGACGACCACGGCGATGGGCTGCTCGCTGCGCAGCCGGGCCAGCAGGGGCTGCACGGGCAGGGTCTCGGGGACCAGCAGCGCCGGGCGGGCGATCCGGGCGAGCGGAGTGCGCAGCCGGTCGTGGACGGGAACGGCCAGGGCGTCCTTGAGGTGGACCATGCCGACGATTTCGTCGATCTTCTCGCGGTAGACGGGGAACCGGGACAGGCCGGTGGCCCGGGTCAGGTTGACCACGTCCTCCGCGGTGGCCGTGGACTGCAGGGCGCTGACCTTCACGCGCGGCGTCATGACGTGCTGCGCGGTCAGCTCGGCCAGCGACAGCGTCCGTACGAAGAGGTCGGCCGTGTCCTGTTCGAGGGCGCCGGCCTGGGCCGAGTGACGGGCCAGGGAGACGAGTTCGCCGGGGGTGCGGGCGGAGGCCAGCTCCTCGGTGGGCTCGACGCCCAGGGCGCGCACCAGGCGGTTGGCAACGGTGTTGAGGGCTGAGATCACCGGCCGGAAGAGGCGGGAGAAGCCGGCTTGCGGGCCCGCGACGAACCGCGCGACCTGCAGGGGCTTGGACACTGCCCAGTTCTTGGGCACGAGTTCGCCGATCACCATCTGCACGGCGGACGCCAGCAGCATGCCGACGACCACGGCGACCCCGGAGACGGCGCCCTCGGGGATGCCGATCGCGGTGAACGGGGTGTGCAGCAGCTCCGCCAGCGCCGGTTCGGCGAGCATGCCGACGACGAGGGAGGTGATGGTGATGCCGAGCTGGGTGCCGGACAGCTGGAAGGACAGCTCCTTCAGCGACTCGACGACCGTACGGGCTCGTCTGTCGCCCTCGGCTGCGGCTTTCTCGGCCTCCGGGCGTTCGACCGTGATGAGGCCGAACTCGGCGGCGACGAAGAAGCCGTTGGCGAGGATGAGCAGGAACGCGGCTGCCAGGAGCAGCAAGGGGATGGTCATGATGCCGCCGCCTCCGAACCAGGTCGGGTGGGGGCGGCGCAGGTACTACAGGACGAACCGTCCATCGCCGGAGGGAGTCACTCCTCGGGTAGCAGGAACCCCTGTGAGCCCGGCAGGGCACAACAGGGGCGGAGGCACAAGGGGAACGCCTCCGTCACCAGATTAATCAAGACAGGGGCTCCAGCGGCAGGGTGGGCGGCCCCGAGTCAGCCCTGATCTTGCCCTGTGGACGCTTCGGGGTCCCGGACGGACCGGGTTTCCGCGAGGGCCCGCAGGGTGCGCGCGTCGGCGATGGCCTGCTGCTTGTCGATGCCGGGCTGGATCCCGAGCGCGGGCAGGCTGGTGCCGTCGGTGAGGTTCAAAAACACCCAGGGGTCGCCCGGACGGAGGTTCACCTGGATGATCTCCGCCCAGTCGAGCCGCCGCCTGCTTGCGATGTTCACCACGGTGACGCCGGAGTCGTCGGCGACGACCCGCACGCGGGCGAGCCGGGCCAGCGCCCAGAAGATGAGGGCGCCGGTGAGGATGAAGCTGAGCCGCTCCCCCGGGCCGAGTTTCTCCAGCAGCATCGCGATGGTGGAGATGGTGAGCAGGATCGCCACCCCGGCCGTGAGCAGCACCGCGCGGGTGCGGGCCGGCCGGAACGTGACGGGGAGGGTGGGCAGGTCGCCACCCGGCAGTCGGGACATCGTCGCGTGGATCTCTCGGGCCTCAGAGGCGGCAGGCGTGGATGGCCGTGGTCAGGATGGCGCGGGCGCCGATGTCGTACAGGTCGTCCATGATCCGCTGGGCTTCCTTGGCGGGGACCATGGCGCGGACGGCGACCCAGCCCTCGTTGTGCAGCGGGGAGACGGTCGGCGACTCCAGGCCCGGGGTCAGCGCGACGGCCTTCTCCAACTGCTCGACGCGGCAGTCGTAGTCCATCATCACGTACGTCCGGGCGACCAGGACGCCCTGGAGGCGGCGCAGGAACTGCTGCACCTTCGGCTCGGCGGCATCCTCGGTGTCCGCGCCGGCGCGGCGGATCACGACGGCCTCGGACGTCATGATGGGGTCGCCGAAGACTTCCAGGCCCGCGTTGCGCAGCGAGGTGCCGGTTTCGACGACGTCGGCGATGACCTCGGCGACGCCCAGCTCGATGGCCGTCTCGACGGCGCCGTCGAGGTGGACGACGGCGGCGTCGATGCCCTGTTCGGCAAGATGCTTGGCGACGATGCCCTCGTAGGAGGTGGCGACCGTCTTGCCCTTGAGGTCCTCGACGCCGGTGGCGGTGCCCGGCTTGGTGGCGAACCGGAAGGTGGAGCGGGCGAAGCCGAGCGGGAGGATCTCCTCGGCGTTCGCACCGGAGTCGATCAGCAGGTCGCGGCCGGTGATGCCGATGTCGAGGCGGCCGGAGGAGACGTAGATCGCGATGTCGCGGGGGCGGAGGTAGAAGAACTCGACCTCGTTGCCCGGGTCGACGATCCGCAGCTCCTTGGACTCCCGGCGCTGCTGGTAGCCGGCCTCATGCAGCATCTCCGCCGCAGGGCCTGACAGGGAACCCTTGTTGGGGACGGCGATGCGCAGCATGAGGCGAGCTTCCTTCGTTCGTGCGGAGTGGGTGCGGATACGGCTTACAGGTGGGCGTACACGTCGTCCAGCGAGATTCCGCGGGCGACCATCATCACCTGGACGTGGTAGAGCAGCTGCGAGATCTCCTCGGCGGCTGCCTCCTTGCCCTCGTACTCGGCCGCCATCCAGACCTCGGCGGCCTCTTCGACGACCTTCTTGCCGATGGCATGGACGCCCTTCCCGACCAGTTCGGCGGTGCGGGAAGTGGTGGGGTCGCCGTTGGCGGCCTTCTGCTGGAGCTCGGCGAAGAGCTCCTCGAACGTCTTCTTGGACATGGTGCTGCCCACCCTAGCCGTATCGCCGGTGGACCTATCGCCAGGGTTCAGATACTGAGCGGAGGGTGGCCGCGGTCGCCACCGCCGCGGTCACCGCCTCGTGGCCCTTGTCCTCGTGGGAGCCTTCGATGCCGGCGCGGTCCAGGGCCTGCTCCTCGGTGTCGCAGGTGAGGACGCCCATGCCGACGGGGACGCCGGTCTCGACGGAAACCTGGGTGAGGCCCTGGGTGACTCCCTGGCACACGTACTCGAAGTGCGGGGTGCCGCCGCGGATGACGACGCCGAGGGCGACGATCGCGTCATAGCCCCGCCCGGCCAGCACCTTGGCGACGACGGGGAGCTCCCAGCTGCCGGGGACCCGCAGCAGGGTCGGTTCGTCGATGCCCAGGTCGCGCAGGGCGCGCAGGGCGCCGTCGACCAGACCGTCCATCACCTTCTCGTGCCACTGTGCCGCGATGACGGCGACCCGAAAGTCACCCACATTGCGTACGGACAGTTCCGGTGCGCCCTTGCCGCTCACGTCTCTCCTCAATGCTGTTCTTACCGGTTCTGCTGGTTCTGCTGGTGCTGCCGGCTGTGCTGGTTCTGCTGCTCCTGCTGGTGCTACTGGTTGCCGCAGGGGGACACGGGGGCCGTCTCCAGCCAGGGCAGGTCGTGTCCCATCCGGTCCCGCTTGGTGCGCAGGTAGCGGATGTTGTGCTCGCCCGCCTGGACGGGCATCGGCTCGCGCCTGGTGACCTCGATGCCGTGCCGGACGAGCGCGTCGGTCTTCTCGGGGTTGTTGGTCATCAGGCGCACGCTGTGCACGCCGAGGTCCTCGAGGATCTGCGCGCCGGCCCCGTAGTCGCGGGCGTCGGCGGGCAGGCCCAGCTCCAGGTTGGCGTCGAGGGTGTCGTGGCCCTGCTCCTGGAGCTCGTACGCCCGCAGCTTGGACAGCAGGCCGATGCCCCGGCCCTCGTGTCCGCGCAGGTAGACCACCACGCCCCGGCCCTCGCTCTGGATGCGCTCCAGGGACGCGTCGAGCTGGGGGCCGCAGTCGCAGCGCTGGGAGGCGAAGATGTCGCCGGTGAGGCACTCGGAGTGGACGCGGACCAAAACGTCCGCGCCGTCGCCGAGGTCGCCGTGGACGAGGGCGACGTGCTCGACACCGTCGACGGTGGAGCGGTAGCCGTACGCGGTGAAGGTGCCGTGGACGGTGGGCAGCCGGGTCTCGGCCTCACGCCGGACGGTGGGCTCGGAGCCACGGCGGTAGGCGATCAGGTCCTCGATGGAGATGATCGTCAGGCCGTGCTTGCGGGCGAACGGGATCAGTTCGGGCAGCCGGAGCATCCGGCCGTCCTCGCCGGCGATCTCGACGATCGCGCCGGCCGGGCGCAGCCCCGCGAGGCGGGCCAGGTCGACGGCGGCCTCGGTGTGGCCGTTGCGGGTCAGGACGCCGCCGGGCTTGGCGCGCAGCGGGAAGACGTGCCCGGGGCGGACGAAGTCGTCGGCCTGCGCCTCGCCGCTCGCCAGAAGCTGGAGGGTGGTGGCGCGGTCGGCGGCGGAGATGCCGGTGGTGACGCCGTGGGCGGCGGAGGCGTCGACGGAGACCGTGAACGCGGTCTTCATCGACTCGGTGTTGTCCTCGACCATCTGCGGGAGCTTCAGCCGCTCCAGCTCGTCGCCCTCCATGGGGACGCAGATCAGGCCGCGGCACTCGCTCATCATGAAGGCGACGATCTCGGGGGTGGCCTTCTCGGCGGCGACGACGAGGTCGCCCTCGTTCTCGCGGTCCTCGTCGTCGACGACCACGACGGGCCGGCCGGCCGCGATGTCGGCGATGGCCTGCTCGACGGGGTCGAGGGAGAAGTCTTCGATGCCGTCCGTGCTGTAGAGGATCGGTGGGACACGAGGGGCCGCGCGCAGTGCCTCGTTCGGGGTGGGGGCGGGAGACGGGTGGGCGCTCATACCGGCGCTCCTTCCAGAGCGGGTTGCGAAGCCTTGCGGGAGCGCAGCCACCAGTCGCGCATGCCCCACAGGACCAGCGCGCCGTAGATGACGTACACGAAGCCGGAGAAGGCGTAGCCGTTGGCGAAGTTCAGGGGGACGCCGACGAGGTCGACGAGGAGCCAGGCGATCCAGAACTCGACCATGCCGCGCGCCTGGGCGTACATGGCGACGATGGTGCCGACGAAGATGTAGGCGTCCGGCCAGGGGTCCCAGGACAGGGACGGATAGGCCTTGAAGAGCAGGGCGACGGCGACCGTGCCGACGGCAGCGGCGCCGACCATGCCCGCGCGCTCGGGCCAGGTGGCGAAGCGCGGGGTGATGGCGCCGTCCGCGGACCGGCCCTTGCTCCGGTTCCACTGCCACCAGCCGTACAGGGCGACGGCCATGACGACGACCTGCTTGCCCGCGCTGCCGGTCAGGTGGCCGTAGAAGGCGCCGAAGAGGACGAGGCCGGAGAGGAACTGCACCGGCCAGGTCCACAGGGAGCGCCGCCAGCCCAGGGCGAGGGTGATCAGGCCGAGGATGTTGCCGATCATGTCCGACCAGAGGATGTGCTGGTCGAACATGACGAAGGCCTCGGAGTTCAGCGAGTTCACTGCGCCGCTCCCTGCGGGGATGCTCCCTGAGCGGAAGCTCCCTGAGTGGTGGTCAGCAGCCGCTCGACGTACTTGGCGACGATGTCCACCTCGAGGTTGACCGGGTCGCCGGGCTGCTTGAGGCCGAGCGTGGTCAGGGCGAGGGTGGTGGGGATGAGGCTGACGGTGAAGTGGTCGAGCCCGGCGTCCACGACCGTGAGGCTGATGCCGTCGACGGTGATGGAACCCTTCTCCACCACATACCGGGTGAGGTCGGCGGGGAGGGAGATCTTGATGATCTCCCAGTTCTCGGAGGGCTTGCGCTCCAACACCGCGCCGGTGCCGTCGACATGGCCCTGCACGATGTGCCCGCCGAGGCGGGCGCCGACGGCGGTGGGGCGTTCGAGGTTGACGCGGGAGCCGACGCCGAGGGCGCCGAGGCTGGAGCGGTTCAGGGTCTCCGCCATGACGTCGGCGGTGAACTCGTCGCCCTCGTGCTCGACGACGGTGAGACAGACCCCGTTCACGGCGATGGAGTCGCCGTGCTTCGCGCCGTCGGTCACGACGGGGCCGCGCAGCCGGAAACGGGAGGCGTCGCCGAGATTCTCGACGGCGGTGACCTCACCCAGCTCTTCGACGATTCCGGTGAACACTTCCCGGGTCCTCCTGCCTCTTCGGGCACGGACTCCGGGGCCTGTCGATGACGACAGCTTGTACGGGCAACGGCACCGGGGGCGACGCCGGACAGACTCGTCCGCGGACGAGTACATATACGGCGGCGCGCACGAATGCCCGCCCGGCGCGCACTGCCTCCCATCCGGACTTTAACCGTCGGTCCAGGAATTTCACCTGGTCAACCGGCCGTTGGAAGCGACCGGGTCGCGGACTGTAACCGCCGGTTCGGACTTTCACCGACCCCGGAGTGCGCTGCTTTAGGTACACGGCCAGTGTGCCACGGCCGGCAGGCGTCCATACAGGTGAAGGGTGTGGGGTGGCTCACAGGCTGTCAGGCCCGGTTCGGGCCGGGGCCGATCCCGGACGGCACCCGCCCCTCGACGTACTGGTTCCACCCCTCGACGTACTGGTTCCCACCCATTGACGTACTGGTTCCCACCCATTGACGTACTGGTCTAGTCCTTTCTAGGGTCTGCGGTGTGCGGCCCGGTGGCGGTGACGACGGCCCTTGCCCGCCGCCGGGTCTCCTCGGACCGGCCGGTCGCGCCCTGACAGGGTGATCCCATGACGACCGCGAGCGCCGACGACTTCGAGGCCCACCGCCCCCGGCTGTTCGGGCTGGCCTACCGGATGCTCGGCTCGGCGCACCAGGCCGAGGACACGGTCCAGGACGCCTACCTGCGGTTCAGCGGAGCCGACCGCACGGACATCACGTATCCGGCCGCCTAGCTGGCGAAGACCGTCACCCACCTCTGTCTGAGCCGGCTGACCTCGGCCCGGGCGCGCCGTGAGAGCTATGCCGGGACATGGCTGCCGGAGCCGGTCGTCACCTCGGACGGCGCGCTCGGCCCTCTGGAGTCGGCGGAGCAGCGCGACGCGGTGTCGCTCGCGATGCTGGTGCTGCTGGAGCGGCTCACTCCCACGGAACGGGCGGTGTACGTGCTGCGGGAGGCGTTCGCGTACGGGTACCGGGAGATCGCCGAGGTGCTCGACCTGAGCGAGGCCAACTGCCGTCAGCTGTACCGGCGGGCGGAGCAGCGGCTGGCCGCGGCGGAGCGGCGCTTCGAGGCGGCTCCGGCGCGGCAGGAGGAGTTGGTCGCCTCGTTCCTCACGGCCGCCCGGGACGGGGACCTCGCCGCGCTGGAGCGGCTGCTCGCGGCCGACGTCACCTGGTGGAGCGACGGCGGTGGCCGGGTGACCACGGCCCGGCGGCCGATCCTCGGACGCGAGAAGGTGCTGCGCTTCCTGGCCGGTGTGCTCCGGAACTTCACGACCCGTCCCACCTTCACGACCATCGAGCTCAACGGCGCGCCGGGCCTGCTCGTCCGGGACGGCGGCGAGCTGATGGCCGCGCTCGGGTTCGAGTGCCTCGGCGGGGAGATCGCGGGGGTTCAGGCCGTGATGAATCCGGAGAAGCTGGACTTTGCGGAGCGTCAGGTCGGGCGGGTGTAGCAGCGGCTGTCACATTCCGCGGGGGCTGTTCGGTCTGAGCTGCCGAAGGGCGTTCCGACCGGGAGCGTCCAAGTGTCCGAAGGGGCTGAACAGCATGAACACGATCCTGGTGACCGGTGGCAGTGGAACCCTCGGCCGGCTCGTCACCGCGCGACTGCGGGCGGACGGACACGAGACGCGGGTGCTGAGCCGGCGCTCCGAGCCGTACGCCGTCGACCTGCGCAGGGGCGGGGCCGGGCTGGACGCTGCCGTCGCGGGCGTGGACACGATCGTGCACTGCGCGAGCACACCGCGCGGGGGTGACGAGCAGGCCGCCACGCACCTGATCGCCGCCGCGCGCAAGGCCGGGGTGGGCCACCTGGTCTACATCTCGATCGTCGGGGTGGACCGGGTGCCGTACGGCTACTACAAAACGAAGCTCGCCGTGGAGAAGCAGGTGGAGGAGTCGGGGCTCGGCTGGACCGTGCTGCGGACGACCCAGTTCCACGATCTGCTGGTCCAGGCGTTCCGGGCGCTGGCCAAGGTGCCGGTGCTGGTTCTGCCGGCCGGGGTGAGCGACCAGCCGGTGGAGGTGGCGGAGGTCGCGGACCGGCTCGTGGAACTGGCGACGGGCGCGCCGGCGGGGCGGGTCGACGACATGGCCGGGCCCGAGGTCCGCACGGCCGAGTCGCTGGCCCGCGCGTACCTGAAGGCGAGCGGCCGGCGGCGCCCGGTGGTGAACGTGCCCCTGTGGGGCGCGGCCTACCGGGGCTTCCGCACCGGAGGCCACCTGGCCCCGGAACGGGCGGTGGGAAAGGGCACGTTCGAGAACTACCTCACCACCCACACCCCCCACTGACCCACCCCAGCCTGCCCCGCCCCCCGCACCCCCGCGCCGCCGTGCCCCGGAACCCCGCGGCCCGCACACCACCGCGCCCCGAACCACTCGGACCCGCTCGCCCCCGCACCGCCCTGCCTCGAAATCCCGGCGGCCGCGCGGCGAACGGCTCCGGCCAGCACGCCCCGCCGCGCCCCGCCCCGCCGCGCTGCGAAACCCGGCGTCCCGGCGTCCCGAGAGCCTCCGGCCGGGCGCTCGGGCCGCCCGAGACGCTCAGGCGCGCCGGCCCGGCAGCCCGAGGGACGCGGGCCCGCCCGCCGACACGGTCCGAACGCTTCCAGGCCCCCACCGGGATGCTCCGAACCGCCCTACCCCGCCCGCATGCTCCGCCCGGCTCCCGGCTCCCGCCGGGATGCTCCGAACCGGCCCGGCCCCGCCCGCCGCATGCTTGGAGAAGTCCCCTCCGGGGCTATCGCCCCCCGAAGAGTTCCTCCTGGGCCGACTCTCGGGCCGTGAGCAGGGCGCCGCGTAGGACTGCGGCGCCGCCGAGGGTGCTGGGGCGGACCTCCGTGGGGAGGGGGGCCATGCGGCGGAGGCGTTGGGCCACCCGGTCGGCGAGCGCCTCACCGCCGGCCTGTCCGACCTCGCCGCCGAGGACCACACAGCCGGGGTCGAGGACAGCGACTACGGAGGCGACGCCGAGGGTGAGCCGGTCGGCGAGGGCGTCGAGGAAGCGGTCGGCGGCGCCGCCGGGAGCCGGCCGCGCCGCCTGCCGTACCAGCGCCGCCGCCACCGGTTCGGCGGGGTGCGCGGCCGCCGCCGTCAGGCCGTGCTCCCCCGCCAGTGCAGCGATCGCCGCCGAGCCGGCCAGGGAGTGGAAGCCGCCCTCGCAGTCCGTCGCCGAGGGCAGGCCGCCGGTGCCGGGGACGGGCAGGAAGCCGATCTCGCCGGTGCCGCCGGAGGCTCCGCGGCGCAGGGCGCCGTCCAGGACGACAGCCGCGCCGATGCCGTGGCCGAGCCACAGCAGGACGAAGGTGTCGCGGTCCCGGGCGGCGCCCTCGCGCTGTTCCGCCAGGGCGGCGAGGTTGGTCTCGTTCTCGACGTGCGCGTGGGCGAGCGGGAACCGTTCCTGCAGGGCGGCCACCAGGCGGCGGTGCCATTCGGGCAGCCCGCCGGAGTCGCGCAGTTCACCGCAGGCCGGGTCGATCAGGCCGGGCGCCCCGATGCCGAGGGTGTGCAGCCGGTCGGCCCCGGCCTCCTTCGCCGTCCGCTCGACCAGCGTGACCGCCTGTTCCACGGCCGTCCCGGTGCCCGTGTCGCCGCCGATCGGCACGGATGCCTCGGCGAGCACCCGGCCGACCAGGTCCGACACCAGCACGGCGACGCCGTCCGTGCGCACGTCCAGCGCGGCCAGGTGGGCGCGGTCGGCGACGATGCCGTAGAGCCGGGCGTTGGGTCCGCGGCGTTGCTCGCCCGTCTCTCCGACGACGTCGATCAGGCCGGCGGCGGCGAGGCGTTCGACGAGGTCGGCGACCGTGGGCCGGGACAGGCCGGTGAGCTGCTTCAACTGCCCTGCCGTCAACGGGCCTTCGTGTTGCAGCAGCCGCAGGGCGAGCCGGTCGTTGATGGCCCGGGCGGTGCTCGGGGATGCGGGCATGGCGGGAATCCTCCCACGGCGGTCGAGGGCACCAGGTGGCCGTCGTAGCGCCCTCTATTTATCAGGCAGGGTTCCTGATAGTTTACGTCGGCATCGCGACGGCGCGGCGTGAAGGCTGGAGGCGGAAGAATGAGCGGAGTGGCCGAAGTGATCCACGCACCGGCGGAGGTGCGGCGCGCCCGGTACGCCGTGGCGGCCGTGTTCACCGTGCACGGCGCGGTCACCGGTTCGTTCGCCACCCGCGTGCCGTGGATCCAGGACCACGCCGGTGTGTCCACCGGCCAGCTCGGGTTCGCGCTCGCCTTCACGGCGTTCGGGGCGGCCTGTGCGATGCCGCTGGCCGGCTCGGTCACCCACCGTTTCGGCAGCCGTACGGCCCTGCGCGGCCTGCTCGCGCTGTGGACGCTGGCACTGACGCTGCCCTCCCTCGCCCCGAACCTGCTCACGCTCTGCCTGGCGATGTTCGTCTACGGCGCGACCTCCGGCATGGCCGACGTCGCGATGAACGCGCTCGGCGTGGAGGTGGAGCGGCTGCTGGGCAGGTCGATCATGTCGGGACTGCACGGCATGTGGAGCGCGGGCGCCCTGATCGGCTCGGCGGGCGGGACGCTCGCCGCGCACCTGGGGTCGGACGCCCGCCTGCACCACCTGCTGGCGGCGGCCGTGCTGACCGTCCTCGGCCTGCTGGTCTGCCGCTGGGTGCTGGACCTGCGGCCCACCGAGGACGAGGAGCCGCCCCCGCGGTTCGCGCTGCCGCCCCGCTCGGCGCTGCTGATCGGCGCGGTCGGGTTCTGCGCGGTGTTCGCCGAGGGCGCGAGCCTGGACTGGTCGGCCGTGTACCTGCGCGACGAGCTCGACTCCTCGGCCGGGGTCGCGGCGGCCTGCACGACCGGCTTCATGTTCACGATGGCGGTGGCCCGGATCGCGGGCGACGCGATGGTGAACCGGTTCGGCGCGGTGCGTACCGTCCGGGCGGGCGGCGTCCTCGCCGCGCTGGGCGGGGTGTTGATCGTCGTCGCGGGGCACCCGGCTGTGGCGATGGGCGGGTTCGGGCTGATGGGGCTGGGCATCGCGGTCGTCGTACCGCTGTGCTTCGCCGCGGCCGGACACAGCGGGCCGAACCCCAGCCAGGCCATCGCGGGCGTCGCGACGATCACGTACACCTCCGGGCTGATCGCCCCGAGCCTGATCGGCGGGGTGGCGCAGGCGACCAGCCTGACGGTGTCGTTCGGCGTGGTGACGGCGCTGTCGTGCGGGCTCGCGGTGTTCGCCCCGGTGCTGCGGGGCGGCGGCGGGCGGACGGACGCGAAGATCAGTGCGCAGGCCGCAGCAGTGCCCGGCCCGCGGCCCTGAAGGCGTCGCTCCACGGCGTGGGGCGCAGGGTGCTCGCGTCGAGGCGCACCAGGACGCGGGTGCCCCGCGCATACGTCGTGGCACCGTCCGCCGAGCAGAGCCGGAAGCCGTAGGTCAGGCCCGTGGCGCCCAGCCGCTCCAGCCAGAGGTGGACGGCGTACGCGCCGGTGCGGGTGACCGGGGTCTCGTAGCCGATCAGCAGTTCCCTCACCACGTTGCAGGCGTCCCCGGCGCTCGCCCAGTCGCCGTCGAAGCGCACGCCGTTGGCCTGCCAGAACTCCGTCCAGGCACGCTCGACGAGCAGCGGGTAGCGGGCGTTGTGCAGCATGCCGAGCGCGTCCAGGTCGTCGAAGTGGACGGTGACGGGGATCAGCCGACCGTAGGACAGGGCGGGGGCGATCGAGGCTTCGGCGGTCACGGGTGGGACTCCTGTGCAGGTATGAGACGACGCTCCCCATCCTACGGGCTGACTAAGCGGTCGCTCACCCGCATGCCTCGTTCCCCCGTTCCCCCGTTCCGGGGAAGCGTCGGGCCCGCCGACCCGCGCGGCCGCCCAGGACTGCGACCCTGCCCCCATGCCGCACTTGGAACAGTTCACCGCTCCCGTCGGGACAGACGTCGAGCCGCGCGTAGACCCGATCGGCACGAGCGTCGACGACGTGCTCGACCGGATGCGTGCCCTCGACGCCGCCCTGCCCGCCTGGGACGGGATCGCGGTCTTCAACCGCGTCTACCTCGCGGTGACCCAGGAGGTGGACCGGCGCATCGACACCGGCCGCTTCCCGGACCCGCGGTCCGCCGCCACCCTGGACGTACGGTTCGCGGAGCGCTACCTGAACGCCGTGGAACCCACACCGGTCGACCGGCGCCCACCGGCCTTCCGGCATCCACCGGCCTGCTGGCGTCCGCTGCTGCAGTTCCGCCGTCATCCCGGCGTACGCCCCCTGCAGTTCGCGCTCGCGGGCATCAACGCGCACATCGGGCACGACCTCGCGCTCGCCGTCGTGGACGCCTGTCGTAGTCTCGGCTGCGAACCGGCCGAGCTGGAGGACGAGTTCGACCGCGTGGGCGATCTCCTCGTGTCCCTGGAGGAACGCATCCGCGAGGAGCTGATGCCGGGCCCCGACCTGTTGCAGATCGCCGACCCCCTCACCCACCTGCTCGGCTCCTGGAGCCTGGAACGCGCCCGGGACGCCACCTGGACGGCGGCCCGGGCGCTGTGGGCGCTGCGCCGACTCCCGGACGTGGCCGAGGAGTTCACCGTGCGGCTCGACACCGCCGTCGGCTTCGCGGGCCGCATGATGCTCACCCCGCTGTGAGACCTCGCACGACGAGGCCTCAGTCCTCCGGGAGTTCCACCGGCGCGATCTCGTCGTACAGGTCGCCCGGGCCCGGGTTGCTCGCGTCGGTCGCACCGCCGAAGTGGTGCATGACGCCCCAGACCGCGTTCAGCGCGGTCTGGACGGCGCCCTCGGCCCAGCCGGCAGTCCAGGAGATGTCGTCGCCGGCGAGGAAGACGCCCCGCTTGTCCTCGGGCAGCCGGTCCTGCATGAAGTGCGTGAACAGGCGCCGCTGGTAGCGGTAGTGGCCGGGCAGGTTGGCCTTGAACGCGCCCATGAAGTAGGGCTCGTTCTCCCAGGAGACGGTCACCGGGCTGCCGATGATGTGCTTCCTGATGTCGACCTTCGGGTAGATCTCGCCGAGCGATTTCAGCATGACCTCCATCCGCTCGTTCGCGGACAGCGGCAGCCACTTCAGGCTGTCGTCGCACCAGGTGTAGGAGAGGCAGATGACGGCGGGCTTGTCCGGGCCGTCATCGAGCAGGTACGTCCCGCGCGTCATGCGGTCGGTGAGCGTCATCGACATGACGTCACGGCCGGTCTGCTCGTCCTTGTCCAGCCAGAACGGCCGGTCGACGGGCACGAACAGCTTGCTGGACTCCATGTAGTGGGTGCGCTCGATGGCGGTCCAGTGGTCGATCGGGAAGAGCGAGTCGTCGCAGGCGATCTTCGACAGCAGCATCCAGGACTGGGCGGTGAAGATCGCCGCCCGGTAGGTGCGGATGTCGCCGTGGGCGTCCGTCACGGTGATCCGGTTGCCGGCGGTGCGGTGCAGCCGGGTGACGGCCGGGCGGGGCTCGCCGCCCTCGTGCAGGCCCGCGAGCGAGGTCCCGTACGGCCAGTGGACGATCTTCTCCGGCTCGCGTTCCCAGAGCCGCAGCGGCAGTTGCTGGGAGCCGCCGACGATGCCCCGGTGATGGTCGTCGGCCTCGGTGTAGACGACGCGCAGGATCTCCAGGATGGAGTTCGGGAAGTCGGTGTCCCAGCCCCCGGTGCCGAAGCCGACCTGGCCGAAGATCTCGCGGTGACGGAAGGACTTGAATGCCTCGGAGTCGCAGAGGAAGCCGTAGAAGGTCTGGTTGTCGAGCTTCTCGACGAGCCTCGCCCAGATCTCGCGGATGCGCGGCACGTCCCGCTCCCGCAGGGCGCGGTTCATGTCGGAGAAGTCGGCGCCGTCCTCCAGGCACTTGTTCCAGGCGGCGGCGACATCGCGGTAGACCTGCGGAAGGTCCTCGGCCGTCTCGGCGTAGTGCGACTCGCCCTTGAGGTCGACAACGGTCGAAGGGGTCGCCTCGGCCAGGGGGTTGGGGAAGGGCCGCGTCTGCAGGCCCACCAGGTCGATGTAGTGCTGCAGGGCCGTGGAGGACGGCGGGAAGCGCATCGCGCCCATCTCGGCGGTGAGGGAGGGGTCGCAGCCGTCGAAGCCCACCGTGCGCAGTCGGCCGCCGATCCGGTCGGCCTCGTAGACGACCGGCTTCAGGCCCATCTTCATCAGCTCGTACGCGGCCACGATGCCCGACAGCCCGCCGCCGATGACGGCGACCTCGGCGCCGTGCTCGGTCGCGGGGATCTGGCCGAGCCCCGCCGGGTGGGCGAGGAAGTCGTCGTACGCGTACGGGAAGTCCGGGCCGAACATGGTGATCGGCGACTGCTGCTCGTCTGCGTGCTCGACGGCGTTGGGCACGGTGGACGTCATGGGGCACGGACTCCTAGCACAGGAAAGTGAGGGGGAGACAGAGGGGGAGGGCGTCAGACCAGGGAGCCGTAGAGGCCGGGGCGGCGGTCCTTCAGATACGGGTTCGCCTCGCGGGAGGCGGCGAGGGCGACCGGGTCGGCGTCGGCGAACAGCAGTTCCTCGCCGCGTCCTGCGCGGGCCCGGGCGACCCCGTCGGGGCCGGCGAGGGTGGAGAGCCCGACGAACTCGAACTCCCCTTCCCGGCCTACCCGGTTGACGTAGGCGACGTACATCTGGTTCTCGAAGGCACGCACCGGGATCATCGACTCGGCGACGAACTGGAAGGGGTGCATCTGCGCGGTCGGCACGACGAGGAGGTCGGTGCCGGCGAGGGCGTGGGCGCGGACGTTCTCCGGGAACTCGACGTCGTAGCAGATCATGAGGCCGACGGTGAGGCCGTTCAGCTCGGCCTGGACGACCGGCCGGTCGCCGGGCGTGAAGTGCTCGTGCTCGAAGCAGCCGAACAGGTGGGTCTTGCGGTAGCCGACGAGCCGGGCGCCGTCGGCGGAGACGAGCTGGGCCGCGTTGTACACCGTCTCGCCGTCGCGCTCCGGGTAGCCGTACGCGATCGCGAGCCCGTGCCGGGCGGCGAGCTCGGCGACGGCGTCCGCGGAGGCCCCGTCGGCGGGTTCGGCGAGGCGGGCGATGTCGTCGCCGATCGCGTAGCCGGTGAGGAACAGCTCCGGCGCGACCAGCAGCCCGGCGCCCGCGGCGGCGGCCCGGCCCGCGGCCTCGTCGAGGACCTTGAGGTTCTCGACGACCAAGCCGGGGCGGCCGGAGCTCTGGAGCAGGGCGGTGCGCATGCGTGATCCTCACCGGTACGACGGGGTCGGGGGGCCGTTCGCGGGGCCGTTCGGGCGGCCGTTCGCGGGGCCAGATAGACGGTACGGTCGGCCGCGCGGGCCGGACAAGACGGAGCCGTTGCGCGCCGGTGAGCGGTTCGTTGCGTGCGTCGGGGCTCGGGCGGCGATTCGTTGCGCGTCCTCACTTCCGCCGTCCCCCGGCCACGATCAGCGCCGTCACCAGGTACGGCACGGCGCACAGCGCGAACACGGCGCCGTGGGAGAAGGCCGACCCGAGGGCGCCGTACGCGCCGTAGACGCCGATGGTCAGCAGCTCCGTGCCGAGGCCCGCGACGGAGGTCACGGTGGCCCGGCCGGTGCCCTCGATGCGCTGCTGGAGCCGGACGTCGGCCAGGACGGTCGCGAGCTGGAAGCCGCCGAAGGCGAGGGCGACGAGGACGATGCCGGCCGGCTTCCCCGTCAGCGCGCCGGCCGCCAGGGCGAGCGCGGCGCCCGTGAGGAGCACGGCGAGGCCGCTGCCGTCGAGGCGCTCGGCTCTCCCGGAGAGCAGGCTGCCGGCCGTGACACCGGCCCAGATCACGACGAGCAGGTAGGGGACGGCGGCCTCCGGTACGCCGGTCTCCCTGACCAGCAGCGAGGTGTACTCGTCGAGCGCGCTCCACACCGCCGTGACGGCCGGGACCAGCAGCAGGGCGCCGAGGACGCCGCGGTCCCGGCGAACGTCGGCGAGTCCGTCGCGCAGCGTGGCGGCGAGGCCGTCGTCGCCCTCGGCGTCCGGGGACCGGTGCTCGGGAAAGCGGGTCGCGGTCGCGGCGCAGAGCAGACAGGCCAGCACGCTCGCCGCGCCGACGGCCGGATAGCCGCCGAGCGCGAAGACCGGCCCGGCCAGGCCCATGGCCGCCATGACGGCCGCCTGGCCCACCGCGTGCGCACGGCCCATGACCCGGGCGTACCGGTCCGCCGCGCCGGCCCGGTCCAGTTCCTCGTACACCAGCGCCTCCAGCGCCCCGGAGCTCAGGGCGCCGCGCGCGCCCCACAGCACGAAGCCGGCCGCGAAGGCCCAGTACGACGGGAACAGCACCCAGAGCGCGAAGCCGGCCCCGCCCAGCAGCGGGCCGAGCCACAGCAACAGCCGGCGCGAGACGGCGTCCGCCCAGGCGCCCGAGGGGACCTCCAGCAGGACGCCGGTCAGCGACCACAGGACGAAGAGGGAGGAGATCTGCCCGACCGACAGGCCGCTGTCCGCCATCAGCAGCACGTACACCGGGTAGAGCAGCACGAACTCGTCGAGGAACGCGTACGCGTACAGCGTGGCGGTCAGTCGACGGGTGTCGGGGCCGGTCGTGGATCAATGTCGCCAGGTCATGTCACCGATGGTAGACACGCCCGGCCCCACCGCCCAGCGATTTACCGGCGCCGGCCGGGGCGGCTCGGTCGGCTCGGCGCTGCTGACGTCGCCTCAGGTCGGCGAACCCGACGAGAAGCGGCGCAGCAGAGGCGACAGCACCAGCACCGACTTCGTGCGTTCCACGAACGGCTCCCCGGCGATGCGCTCCAGCACGCGCTCGAAGTGCCGCATGTCGGCGGCGAAGACCTGGGCGACGGCGTCCGCCTCCCCGGTGACGGTGGACGCGGCCACGACCTCCTGGTAGCGCTCCAGGCCCCGCTGGATGGTCTCCGGGGAGGTGTTGCGCCGGCAGTAGATCTCGACGAACCCCTCGGTCTCCCAGCCGAGGGCCGCCGGGTCGACGCGTACGGTGAAGCCGGTGATGGCGCCGGTGGCCCGCAGCCGGTCCACGCGCCGTTTCACGGCGGGCGCGGACAGGCCGACCAGGTGCCCGATGTCCGCGTAGGAGCGGCGGGCGTCCTCGGCGAGGGCGTGGACGATGCGTTCGTCGAGATCGTTCAGCACAGTGGGTCGATCACTTCTCGGATGGTGCGGGCGCTGCGAGTCGGGAACGGCGTTGGCCGTAGAGGAAGTAGAACACGAGCCCCACCGCCGTCCAGACCCCGAAGACCGCCCAGGTGACGGCCGAGAGGCTGCCCATCATCAGGCGATCAGCTCGCCCGTCGTCGCGTACGCATACGAGTACGAGGACCCGGCGACCGGGATGGCGCCCGCCTCGCTCTGGCCGCCCTCGGCGACCAGGCGTTCCACGGGCTTGCGCCGCAGGAGGCGCGCGAGCGGCCCCGGGGACGCGGGGGCGGTCCGACTGCCCTGTTGCGGGGGTGCGCCTTGGTCGAGCACGCGCTGACTCCTTCGCCGCTGCCTCAGGGCGCGACAGGGACCGGCGGCACACCCGCGCGGGCGAGAACCACCGAGCGGGGTCCCAGCCACGCCACGTACAGCGCACGACCCTATGAGCAGGGCCGTAGCAGTCGTAATGCAGCAACCTTGCGCGCACGCGCAAGATCGTTGCGTTCATGGCACCGAAGTGCGCTTTCCTTGCGGGCCGGCCGAGGAAGGTTCGCACGGCCCGGCCTGCGGAGCTACCAGCTGGAGTGCAGCGGCTTGCCCTCCGCGTAGCCGGCCGCGCTCTGGATCCCCACGACGGCCTTCTCGGCGAACTCCTCGAGTGAGCCCGCGCCCGCGTACGTGCAGGAGGAGCGGACGCCCGCGATGATCGAGTCGATCAGGTCCTCGACGCCCGGACGAGCCGGGTCGAGGAACATCCGGGAGGTGGAGATGCCCTCCTCGAACAGCGCCTTGCGGGCCCGGTCGTACGCCGACTCCTCGGACGTGCGGTTGCGGACGGCCCGCGCGGAGGCCATGCCGAACGACTCCTTGTACGGGCGGCCGTCCGCGTCGTGCTGGAGGTCGCCCGGGGACTCGTACGTGCCCGCGAACCAGGACCCGACCATCACGTTGGACGCGCCGGCGGCCAGTGCCATCGCGACGTCGCGCGGGTGGCGGACACCGCCGTCGGCCCATACGTGCTTGCCGTACTTCTTCGCCTCGGCGGCACACTCCAGGACGGCCGAGAACTGCGGCCGGCCCACGCCGGTCATCATGCGGGTGGTGCACATGGCGCCGGGTCCGACACCTACCTTGATGATGTCGGCGCCCGCGTCGATCAGGTCCTTGACGCCCTCGGCGGAGACGATGTTGCCGGCCACGATCGGCACCCGCGGGTCGAGGGCGCGCACGGTGCGGATCGCGCCGATCATCGACTCCTGGTGGCCGTGCGCGGTGTCGATCACGAGCGTGTCCACGCCCGCGTCGAGCAGCTGCTTGGCCTTGCCCGCGACGTCGCCGTTGATGCCGACGGCCGCGGCGATGCGCAGCCTGCCGTGCGCGTCGACGGCCGGCGTGTACAGCGTGGCGCGCAGGGCGCCCTTGCGGGTGAGGATGCCGGCGAGCTTGCCGTCCTTGCCGACGGCCGGGGCGTAGCGCCGGTTGGCCGCGTCGAGGGTGTTGAAAGCCTCGCGCGGATCGATGTCGGCGTCGAGCAGCAGCAGGTCACGGGACATGACGACCTCGAGCTGCGTGAAGCGGTCGACGCCGCTGAGGTCCGCGTCGGTGACGACGCCGACGGGACGGAAGTCCTCGTCGACGACGACACCCGCGTTGTGCGCCCGCTTGGGCAGCAGGGCCAGCGCGTCGGCCACCGTCTGGTGCGGGGCGAGCACGATCGGGGTGTCCAGCACCAGGTGACGGCTCTTGACCCAGGAGACGACGTCGGTGACGACGTCGATCGGAATGTCCTGCGGGATCACGACGAGCCCGCCGCGCCGGGCCAGGGTCTCGGCCATCCGGCGACCGGCGACGGCGGTCATGTTGGCGACGACCAGCGGGATCGTGGTACCCGTGCCGTCCGGGGCGGAGAGGTCGACGGCCTGACGCGATCCGACCGCGCTGCGGCTCGGCACCATGAAGACGTCGTCGTAGGTCAGGTCGTAGGCGGGCTGGATGTCGTTGAGGAAACGCACGTGCTGCACATCCCGGTCGTTCAGAGGTGACCCCCGGACAGGTCAGCCAGGGGGAGAAGCACGTACTTCATTCTCCCACGAAGGCCCGGCCGCAATGCCCGGACAGAACGTCCAAGCAGCTCACGGGCGCCTTCGGAGGATCCTCCGAAGGCGGCGGCTCAGGCGCCGCGTCGACCGGTCAGCCGCGTCGACCGGTCAGCCGCGTCGGCCGGTCAGCCGTGACACGAGGGAGGCGAGTGCCGCCGACGGGCCGCCTCCCTGCCGTGCCAGTGCGAGGGAGTCGCGCACCGCGGTGAAGCCGTAGTCCACCATGTCCGCCTCGTAGCGGTCGATGGCCTCCAGCAGTTCCCGCTCGCCGCAGGCCGCCGCCGTCAGCTCGGAGCACAGCAGCCCGGCGTCCTTGAGGGCGATGTTGGCCCCCGAGCCCCGGCTCGGCGGCATCGCGTGGATGGCGTCCCCGAGCAGTGTCACCGGGGTGGCCGGCCAGCGCTCGACCGGGTCCGACGTACGGATGTTCAGGAAGAACGTGTCCTCGGGACGGGCGCCCTCTACCAGCGCCCGCAGCTCGGGGGCCCAGCCGCGCACCAGCCGCGCACCGACCTCCAGCAGCCCGGGGTCGTCCATGGCCCGCATCCGCTCGTCGGCCGGGAACGCCCTGCCCTTGCCCGACAGCGCCCACATCACGTACGAATCGGCGTCCTTGAAGTCCGCCGCGGGCCACAGCCGGGCGGCGGCCTGCGCGGGAGGCTCCTGGAACTGCACCAGCCCGAGGGCCATGCCCAGGTCGCGCGACCCCACGACGGCGGCGAAACCGTCCCACAGCATCTCCGGCAGCCGGCCCCGTATCTCGTCGGTGAGCGGCGTCTTCCCGTACAGCGCCCGGTCACCGGTGTCCCGGACACGGGCGTGCGGCAGGTACTGGCCGCGGATGCGGGAGCCGGCCCCGTCGGCCGCCACCAGGACGTCCGCGGTGTCCTCGGCGCCGTCGGCGAAGAACGCCCGTACGGTCTTCCCGGAACGGCCGGCACCGTGCTCGTAGCGGACGAAGGTCCTGTCGAAGTGGACGACGTCCTCCAGGCCGGCCAGCAGTATCGTCCGCAGGACGAAACGGTCCACCGACGTGTTGACCCGGGCGGGGACGGACGGGTCCGGCTCGGGGAACCGCACCCTGTGCAGCTGCTTCAGCCGCTTGGTGACCACGGTGACCTGCCGGCTGGGACGGCCGGTGGTCGCCGTGAACAGTTCGTAGAGCTCCGGCGGAAGACAGGCGTGCAGCCCCTGGGCGGCCCGCCCGTCCAGATGGAGCCGATATCCCTGACGGCGGGCGTCCAGTGCCGCGTCCCGCTCGTACACGGCGACCTCGACGCCCGCCCGCCTGAGCCCCTGCGCCAGGCACAGACCACCCAGGCCGGCTCCGACGATCACCACCCGCATCAGCAATCCGTCCTGTCCGTGTCCGGCCTTCGGCGAGGAAGACGGCCGTGGCCCGAGCGAGCGGAGACGCAGCCGTCAGCCGAGCGCCAGGACCACCTCCAGCGGGCGCGCGGTGCCGCGCAGGCGCTGCACGGCCTCGGTGAGGACCTCCTGCGCGATGGTCCACTCCTGTGGCGCGGTCTGCGCGTACTCCTGCCAGGCCCGCACCGTGATCAGTCGGCCGCGGGCGGCCGGGGTCGCGGGCAGGTCGGTCAGGGAGTCGGCGAGGGCATCCCAGTTGCGGCCGAAGTAGTCGGGCAGGCCGAGCGCGCGGGCGCAGCGGTCCATGAAGGCGGGTTTGCCGGTGACGCCGGTGAGGTCCAGTTCCGTGTGGTCCCAGCCCCCGGCGCCGAGGACCTCGGCGAGCGTCGCGTCGGTCATCTCAGTACCGCCCTGCACATCCGGTTGTGATCACCGCTGTAGTAGACCCCACCGGCGACCGCGGTGACAATGAGCCGACCCGTGGCCCGGCGGGCCGTCCGCGCCGCCCCTGCACGGAGGACGGCCGTGACCGCACGCCTTCGGCGCCGTCACGGCCGTCCCGGCATGACACTCCCTCAGATCCCGTCCGGGTCCGCCCGGTTGAGGGCCGGCTTCGGTGTCGGTCCCGCCGTCATCAGGTAGTCGGCCGCCGACGTGTCCGTCACCAGGCTGGTGACGAGACCCGAGCGCAGCACCGCGTCGATCGCGGCCGCCTTGCGCTGACCGCCCGCTATGGCGACGACCTCGGGGACGCGGCGCAGCTGGTCGGTCTTGACCGTGATGCACCGCTCGCCCAGGTCTCGGCCGACCCTGCGGCCCTCGGTGTCGAAGAGGTGCGCGGACATCTCGGCGGCGACGCCGAGCGAGGCGTAGTGCGACCGCTCCTCGTCGCTGAGCATGTCGTGCACCGTCGAGATGCCCGGCTCCCAGGAGCCGATGGAGACACAGGCGACCGTGACCTTGTCGAAGTACTCGAAGGCCCGGGCGATCCCGGTCTGGTGGCGCAGGGCCTGCGCGGTGGCCGCGTCCGGCAGCAGCATCGGCGCGTAGATGGGGTGCGCGTCACCGCCGGACACCTGTGCGGCGCGGCGGACGGCCTCGACCGAGCCGCGTTCCGCGGTCCCCGCGTCGTACACACCCGTCAGCTGCACGACCGTGCAGGGCGGCAGCCGGTCCAGCGCCGCCGCCATGTGAATGGTGGACCGGCCCCAGGCCAGCCCCAGTACGTCCCCCTCGTTGACCAGTTCGCCGAGCAGGTCGGCGGCCACTTCCCCCAGGTTCTCGGGGTCCGTGGTCTCCTCGGCCTCGGCCGGGGACTCGACCACGACGGCATGCCTGAGGCCGTAACGGGCGCGGAGCGCGTCGGAGCGCTCGGCGTCCAGTTCGGCCGGCACTCGGATCTCGATCCGTACGAGATCCCGTTCGAGGGCGGTCTCCAGGACCCGGGCCACCTTGAAGCGGCTGACGCCGAACTCCTCCGCGATCTGGATCTTGGACTTTCCCTCGAGGTAGAAGCGGCGGGCCATGGCCGCCGCCTGCACCAGCTCAGCGGGTCCCATCCGCATGGCTGACCGGCCCGCCGACATACCCGACACGGCGATCTCCTCACTGCTGTTCACACTCTGGATACGCCGTTCATCCTCGCAGATCCGGCGCAGTTGATCAGCTCTGATGGGAGCCGTTCACATTCCTGTCGGCAAGTGGTTGGCTCAGTGTTCACATGCCCACGAGGCCCCGGCGGTAGCCGCCTCCGCCTGAGCCCGCAGGCCACGGACCGCTTCGGCCGGGTCGGCGGCGCCGTACACCGCCGACCCGGCCACGAACACGTCGGCGCCCGCTTCGGCGCACCGCTCGATCGTGCCGGCCGAGACCCCGCCGTCGATCTGGAGCCACAGGTCGAGGCCGTGCTTGCCGATCAGCTCGCGGGTGCGGCGGATCTTGGGAAGCATGATGTCGAGAAACGCCTGGCCCCCGAAGCCCGGCTCGACCGTCATGATCAGCAGCATGTCGAGTTCGGGCAGCAGATCCTCGTACGGCTCGATCGGCGTCGCCGGCCTGAGCGCCATGGAGGCCCGGGCGCCCTTGGCGCGGATCTCGCGGGCGAGCCGCACCGGCGCGGCGGCCGCCTCGACATGGAAGGTGACGGACGAGGCGCCCGCCTCGACGTACTGCGGGGCCCAGCGATCGGGGGCCTCGATCATCAGATGGCAGTCCAGCGGAGTGTCCGTCGCACGGGCCAGTGACTCCACGACCGGCACACCGAGCGTGAGGTTCGGGACGAAATGGTTGTCCATGACGTCGACGTGGAGCCAGTCGGCTCCCTCGACCGCCTTCGCCTCCTCCGCGAGGCGGGCGAAGTCGGCGGACAGGATGCTGGGGTTGATCTGCACGGCCATGACCCAAGCCTGCCATGCCCTCCGGGGGTTGGGCGCATCGGTCCTGGAGAGCTACGGTGCGTTGTCCGGCGCGGGCTGTGTGTGGCTTGTCGCGCCCCGCACGGCGGAGCCGCACATGCGCCCTTTGCATGACCATGCGAGTTCATGCATAATCTTCCTATGTCCAAGGTCCTCACCTCCCTTCCCGCCGGCGAGCGCGTCGGCATCGCCTTCTCCGGCGGGCTCGACACCTCCGTCGCGGTCGCGTGGATGCGCGACAAGGGCGCCGTCCCGTGCACCTACACCGCCGACATCGGCCAGTACGACGAGCCCGACATCGCCTCGGTGCCCGGCCGCGCGAAGACCTACGGCGCCGAGATCGCGCGCCTGGTCGACTGCCGTGCCGCCCTGGTCGAGGAGGGCCTGGCCGCGCTCACCTGCGGCGCGTTCCACATCCGCTCGGGCGGGCGCGCCTACTTCAACACCACTCCCCTCGGCCGTGCCGTCACCGGCACCCTCCTGGTCCGGGCGATGCTCGAGGACAACGTCCAGATCTGGGGCGACGGCTCGACGTTCAAGGGCAACGACATCGAGCGGTTCTACCGCTACGGCCTGCTCGCCAACCCGCACCTGCGCATCTACAAGCCCTGGCTGGACGCGGACTTCGTGACCGAGCTCGGCGGCCGCAAGGAGATGTCGGAGTGGCTGGTCGCCCATGACCTGCCCTACCGGGACAGCACGGAGAAGGCGTACTCCACCGACGCCAACATCTGGGGCGCCACCCACGAGGCCAAGACCCTGGAGCACCTGGACACCGGCGTCGAGACCGTCGATCCCATCATGGGCGTGCGGTTCTGGGACCCGTCGGTCGAGATCGCCGCCGAGGACGTGACGATCGGCTTCGACCAGGGCCGCCCGGTGACGATCAACGGCAAGGAGTTCTCCTCCCCCGTCGACCTGGTGATGGAGGCCAACGCCATCGGCGGCCGGCACGGCCTCGGCATGTCGGACCAGATCGAGAACCGGATCATCGAGGCGAAGAGCCGCGGCATCTACGAGGCGCCGGGCATGGCCCTCCTGCACGCCGCCTACGAGCGCCTGGTCAACGCGATCCACAACGAGGACACCGTCGCCCAGTACCACAACGAGGGCCGGCGCCTGGGCCGCCTGATGTACGAGGGCCGCTGGCTGGACCCGCAGGCGCTGATGATCCGTGAGTCGCTCCAGCGTTGGGTCGGCGCCGCGATCACCGGCGAGGTCACCCTGCGGCTGCGGCGCGGCGAGGACTACTCGATTCTCGACACCACGGGCCCGGCGTTCAGCTACCACCCGGACAAGCTCTCCATGGAGCGCACCGAGGACTCGGCCTTCGGCCCCGTCGACCGCATCGGCCAGCTGACCATGCGCAACCTCGACATCGCCGACTCGCGTGCCAAGCTGGAGCAGTACGCGGGCCTCGGTCTGATCGGCACCGGCAGCCCCACCATCGGCGCCTCCCAGGCGGCCGCGACCGGTCTGATCGGCACCATGCCGGAGCTCCCGGAGGGCGGCGCCGAGGTCATCGCCTCGCGCGGCGAGGTCTCCGAGGCGGACGAGCTGCTGGACCGCGCCGCGATGGAGTTCGGCACGGACTGACCCCGGACGGGGACACATCACGCGGGAAAGGCCGGCCCGACGCCGTTGCGTCGGGCCGGCCCTTTCGACCGTTGCGGCCTCAGCCGGTCTTCCTGATCAGCGCCAGGTACATGGCGTCGGTCCCGTGCAGATGCGGCCACAGCTGGACGTCGGGGCCGTCGCCGAGCGCCGGCACGCCGGGCAGCAGGGGCCGGGCGTCGATCAGCTCGGCCTGCGGGAACTGCTTGAGCAGGTCGGCGACCACCGCCCGGGTCTCGGCGAGGTGCGGCGAGCAGGTGGCGTATCCGACGACGCCCCCCACCCGGACGGACTCCAGCGCGGTCCGCAGCAGCCCGCGCTGCAGCGGAGCGAACCCGTCGAGGTCCTCCGGCCGACGCCGCCATCGCGCCTCGGGCCGACGCCGCAGAGCGCCGAGCCCCGTGCACGGCACGTCCATCAGCACCCGGTCGAAGGAACCGGGCCGCCACGGCGGCCGGGTCCCGTCTGCGGCGACGACCTGGTAGGGCCCGGGATTGCCGGCGAGGGCCTTGGCGACGAGCCCCGCCCGGTGCGGCTGCTTCTCGGAGGCGAGGAGAGTGGCGCCACGCTGCGCGGCGAGCGCGGCGAGAAGGGCGGCCTTGCCGCCGGGCCCGGCGCACCCGTCCAGCCACTTCGTGTCGGGCCCGTCGACCGGCGCGTTGGCCAGCGCGAGCGCAACCAGCTGGCTGCCCTCGTCCTGCACCCCCGCCCGCCCGTCCCGTACGGCGTCGATGGCGCCGGGCTCGCCGCCCTCGGTGAGCCGCACGGCGTACGGCGACCAGCGCCCGGCGACCGCGGCCTCCTCCCGCAGCAGCTCCCCGGTGGTGGCCCGTCCGGGCCGGGCGACGAGCGTCACCTCGGGCCGCTCGTTGTCGGCCTCCAGCAGTTCCTCGATGCCGGCCCGCCCGCCGCCGAGGGAGTCCCACAGCGCGGAGACGACCCAGCGGGGATGCGAGTGCACGACGGCGAGATGGTCCTCGGGGTCGTCGTCGTAGGGCGGTGCGACCTTCTCGACCCACTCGTCGAGATCGTGCTGGGCGACCTTGCGCAGCACCGCGTTGACGAACTTGGCACGCCCGTCGCCGAGCACGACCCGGGCGAGCTCGACGGAGGCGGACACGGCGGCGTGCGTCGGGATGCGCGTCCCGAGCAGCTGGTGCACACCGAGGCTCAGCACATCGAGCACCGGCGGATCGACCTCACGCAGCGGCCGGTCGACACAGGCCGAGATGACGGCGTCGTACGTCCCCTGCCGGCGCAGCGTCCCGTAGACCAACTCGGTGGCGAGAGCCGCGTCCCGTCCGTCGAAGCCCCCCTTCTCCCGTGCCTTGCGCAGCAACGGCGGCAGCACGAGGTTGGCATACGCGTCCCGCTCGTCCACCGCCCGCAACACCTCGAAGGCGAGGAGACGGACAGGATCCTTCTGGGGCCGACGGTAGGGCTTGCCCGGCTTGCGGGAACCCTGGGGCTGATCGCTCACGGTGCTCCGGATTACAGGATGGGATGCGCAGACAGACTGACGTTCCAGCGTACGTCGGCGGCGGCAGCGGAAGACTTTCCGGCCTTGTGCGCCCAGCAGGGCTTGTGGGGCTTGTGCACCCAGCAGGGCTTGTGGGGCATGTGGGGCTTGTGCAGGAGCGTTACGCCCCGACGGTCTCGCCCTCCCCGATCCGGACGCCGCGCGCCCAGTCGGCGGCCCGCATCGGCTTCTTGCCCTGCGCCTGCACCCACACCAGCTCGACCGCGTACGAACCGGTGCCGACATGCACGCTGTTCTTGCCGACGGACAGTGCGCCGGGGGCGAGATCGGTCCGCTCGGGAACCGGCTGGACCTGGATCAGCTTGAGCCGCTCGCCGCGGAAGGTGGTCCAGGCGCCGGGCGCGGGGGTGCAGCCGCGCACGACGCGGTCGACGCGCAGAGCCGGCGTTGCCCAGTCGACCTGGGCGTCCTCGACGGTGATCTTCGGTGCGAGAGTGATCCCCTCGCCCGGCTGCGGCACGGCCTTCAGGCTGCCGTCCGCGATCCCGTCCATGGTCGCGGCGAGCAGTCCGGCGCCGGCGAAGGCGAGCCGGGTCAGCAGATCGCCGCTGGTGTCGGTGGACCGGATCTCCTCGGTGACCGTCCCGTACACCGGCCCCGAGTCGAGACCCTCCTCGATGAGGAAGGTGGAGGCGCCGGTGATCTCGTCCCCCGCCATGATGGAGTGCTGGACGGGCGCGGCGCCGCGCCAGGCGGGCAGCAGCGAGAAGTGCAGGTTGACCCAGCCCTGGGCCGGGATGTCCAGCGCCACCCTGGGCAGCAGCGCCCCGTAGGCCACAACGGGGCAGCAGTCCGGCGCGATCTCCTTCAACCGCGCCAGGAACTCCGGGTCCCGGGGCTTGAGGGGCTTCAGCACCTCGATGCCCGCCTCCTCCGCGCGCCGGGCGACAGGAGAAGCGATCAGCCGCCGCCCCCGCCCGGCCGGCGCGTCGGGCCGCGTGACGACAGCGGCCACCTCGTGCCGCCCGGAGGCGAGCAGAGCGTCCAGAGCGGGTACGGCGACCTCGGGGGTACCGGCGAAGACGAGCTTCATGAGTGGGCGGGGCCTCTCGGACGGTTCGAATGACGGGCGACACACAAGTTTATGGGGCGGGAACGACCAACGCCCCGGCACCCGAGGGGAGGCCGCCGACGGCGAGGGCCGTGGGCCGAGCCGCGCACACCCCGCCCCAGGGGGCGTACGCATATGCTCATACGCCCCCACACCGTGACCAGCGGAGCGAACCCGCGTTGGTCAAGACAGAGTTGACCACACCTACTTCAACGCCGGTTCGAGAGGCTTGTTCATGGCCGACCATGCAACCCACGACGCCCAGGCCCGGGCCAGCCTGCACTTGCTGGTGCGGGACATCGAGCGCGTCCGCCGGCAGGTGGACGCACTGCGCACCCTCACCGCCCAGCTGGGCAACGTCTACCGCCCCCGCCGCTCCGGCCCCTCCACGGGCTTCGTCGTCTACGGACGCGCTCCCGCCCCCACGGTCCGCCTGGCCCAGGAACTGCGGGACAGCGTCGAGACCCTGGTCACCGCGGCGGTGGACTTCGACCGTTCACTCGGCTTCTCATGGGACGCGGTGGGCTCCGCGCTCGGGGTCACCAAGCAGGCCGTCCACCGCCGTTACGGCGCCCGCCGCGCCGCGGCCCAGGCGACCACCACCGAGGCGGACCGTCCGACGGAGCCGACCGGCGCCCGCTCGGTCGGCGTGACCACGGGCCTCCCGACGGTTCCCACGGTCCCCGCCGCCCGCTCGATGCCGACCCAGCCGACGGCCGGCAGCCCGGCACTGCGGGACGAGGCAAGGCCGACCGCCTTCCCCGGCCCGCGCAGCGGCTGACGCACCCCGTCCGTCCCCTCACCGCACCCCCATCCCACACAGCACCGCCCGCTCCACCCCACCCTGCCCTCTCGGCCCAAGCCCGAGAGGGCAGCCGCGTATCCGCGACCACGCAGCGCCTCACCCGATGTCCGGCGGATCGACCCGCACCCGGACAACGTCCTCCCCACCCCGGGGCGCCCGGGAAGCCCGAGCCATCCGAGCCGCCTGCGCCGCCTTCAACGCGGCAGCCAGCGCAGCGCCCCTGCCCGGCGGGACCCGGATCAACGCCCGCTCCCACTGCTCCCCGGGCGGCGGCGCCCCCGCCCGTCGAGGCCGCCCCGCCGGACCGGCCGGCACCGGAACCGGCCCCAGCACCTCCGCCTCCCGAGGCAGTTCGACGGCCTCCAGGAACGCGGCCACCGCCTCCGCCGTCCCCGACACCGCCGCCATCCGTGACACCGGCGGAAACCCCAGCTCGGCGCGCTCGGCGAACTCCCGCACGGCGTGCCCCACGGGATCCCACCGCACCAGCGCCTGCACGGGCCGCAGCGTGGGCTCGGCGACGACGACCACGGTCCCCCCGTCCCCCTGGGGCCGCACGAGCGCGGCGGCCGCGATCCAGCGGCGCAGCGCGTCCTCCCCGGCCCGCAGGTCGGGCCGGCCGAGCATGGCCCAGCCGTCCAGCAGCAGCGCGGCCGCGTATCCGCCCTCGGCGACCGGCTCGGCCCCGGGCGTGGACACGACGAGCGCGGGCGTGCCCGGCACGGTGTCCAGCACCTGCTCCCGCCCCGATGTACGCACCGGAACGGCGGGAAACGCCCGCCCCAGCTCCTCGGCGGTCCGCCGCGCCCCCACGATCTGGGCCCGCAACCGGAACGAGCCGCACTCCGGGCAGTGCCAGGCGCCCTCCTCACGCCCGCACCACCCGCACCACAACGAGCCGCCCACCGCGCCGCCGTCCCGCGCCTCCAACGGCCCGGAGCAGTGCCGGCACCGGGCGGGGGCACGGCACTGCGCACACGCCATCCGCGGCACGTACCCCCGTCGGGGCACCTGCACCAGCACCGGCCCGTGCCGCAGCCCTTCCCGGACCGTCTGCCAGGCCAGGGTGGGCAGCCGGGCCGCCCTGGCGGCCTCGTCCCGAGCGAGATCCTGGTCCCCCACGGTCCGCACCAGCGGAGCGGAGCGCCGCACCTGCTCCCGCCCGGCGACCAACGGCCGCGCCCAGCCGCTCTCGACGAGCTGGGCGCCCTCCACCGTGCAGCTCCAACCCCCCATCAGGAAACCGCACTTGTCCTGAGCGGCCCGCAGCAGCAGCACCTCCCGCGCATGGGGCTGCGGCGCATGCTGCTCGCTGTGGCTGTCGTCCCCGTCGTCCCAGAGCGCGACCAGCCCCAGGTCCTGAACCGGCGCGAACATCGCGGCGCGCGTTCCGACGACCGCCCGCACCGATCCGCGTCGCACCGCGAGCCACTCGCGGTACCGCTTCTCGGGCCCGGCGTCCGCGGTGAGCAGCGCATGCCGGCCCTCCCCCAGCAGCGCCGTCAGCGCCGCGTCGACCCGCGCGGCGGCCCGCCCGTCCGGTACGACGACCAGGGCCCCGCGCCCCGAGGCGAGCGTCGCGGCGACGGCCCGCGCCAGCGCCTCGCTCCACTCGGGGCCGGGCAGCGCGTTCCACACGGCCCGCGGCGCGCCCCCGGCCGCCAGCGAATCGAGGAACGCGCCGCCCCGCTCGTACCGCGCCCAGGACCCGGCCTCCGGCGCCCCCGGCGGGGGCAGCGGGGCGGGCGAGGGCCGCTGCTCGGCGCGCGCGTTGCGCGGCGGCACCGCGAGTTGCAGCACGTCGGCCAGGCTCCCCGCGTACCGGTCGGCGACGGCTCGCGCCAGTCCCAGCAGCTCCTGGCTCAGCACCGGCTCGGGCGACACCACCTGGGCGAGCGCCGCGAGCGGCCCGGAGTAGTCCGATGCGGCGAGCCGCTCGATGAGGAACCCGTCGATGAGCCCGCCGCCCTCGCGGCGCCCTTCCCTGACCCGCCCGCGCCCGGCCCCGAACCGCACCCGCACCCGCACCCCCGGCTGCGCGTCCGCGTCGAGTTCGGCCGGCACCGCGTAGTCGAAGTAGCGGTCCAGGTGCAGCACGCCCTTGTCGACGAGCACCCGCGCGACGGGCAACTCCTCGGCCAGTGCGGCCCCCCGCCACGTCCGGGGCTTGGCTCGCGGCGCCTTGGCCTGCCGCACGCTTTCCCGAATCAGCGCGAGCTGCTCCGGTGGGGCGCCCTCGCCGGCCGCCCCACCGCCCCCCTGCCCGTTCTCGCTGCTCACGCCTGCATTCTTACCAAACGCCACTGACAACGGCCGCCCTCGGACGCGTCACCCCCGAGAGGCCGGGAGCCGCGCCCGCCCAGGACGACGTCGGCTCCCGGAACCAACAGGTTCCGGGAGCCGACGTCGTCCACAGGTTTCCCGCCCTGCGAGTCGGGCGGAGTCCTGGCGTCAACCGCGTATCAGATGCCCGCGGCCTTCCGCAGGGCCTCGACGCGGTCCGTACGCTCCCAGGTGAAGTCGGGGAGCTCACGGCCGAAGTGGCCATAGGCGGCGGTCTGGGCGTAGATCGGGCGGAGCAGGTCGAGGTCGCGGATGATCGCGGCCGGACGCAGGTCGAAGACCTCGTCGATGGCCTTCTCGATCTTCTCGACGTCCACCTTGGCCGTGCCGAAGGTCTCGACGAAGAGGCCGACCGGCTCGGCCTTGCCGATCGCGTAGGCGACCTGGACCTCGCAGCGGGCCGCCAGACCGGCCGCCACCACGTTCTTCGCCACCCAGCGCATCGCGTAGGCGGCCGAGCGGTCGACCTTGGACGGGTCCTTGCCCGAGAAAGCGCCGCCGCCGTGCCGGGCGAAGCCGCCGTAGGTGTCGATGATGATCTTGCGACCGGTGAGGCCGGCGTCGCCCATCGGGCCGCCGATCTCGAAGCGGCCGGTCGGGTTGACCAGCAGTCGGTAGTTCTCGGTGTCGAGCTTGATGCCGTCGTCCAGGAGCGCCTTGAGCTCCGGCTCCACGACGAACTCGCGGATGTCGGGGGCCAGCAGGGAGTCCAGGTCGATGTCGCTCGCGTGCTGCGAGGAGACGACCACCGTGTCGAGGCGGACGGCCTTGTCGCCGTCGTACTCGATGGTGACCTGGGTCTTGCCGTCGGGGCGCAGGTAGGGGATGGTCCCGTTCTTGCGGACGTCCGACAGGCGCTTGGAGAGGCGGTGCGCCAGGAAGATCGGCAGCGGCATCAGGGTCGGCGTCTCGTCGGAGGCGTAGCCGAACATCAGGCCCTGGTCGCCGGCGCCCTGCTTGTCGAGCTCGTCGTCGTCGCCCTCGACCCGGGACTCGTAGGCCGTGTCCACACCCTGGGCGATGTCCGGGGACTGCGCGCCGATGGACACCGACACGCCGCAGGAGGCGCCGTCGAAGCCCTTCTTGGAGGAGTCGTAGCCGATCTCGAGGATCTTGTCGCGCACGAGCTGGGGGATCGGCGCGTAGGCCTTCGTGGTGACCTCACCGGCCACATGCACCAGGCCGGTCGTGATCAGGGTCTCGACCGCGACCCGGGAGGTCGGGTCCTCGCGCAGCAAGGCGTCGAGAATGGTGTCGCTGATCTGGTCAGCGATCTTGTCGGGGTGACCCTCGGTCACAGACTCCGAAGTGAAAAGGCGACGGGACACAACGCTCCCTGGGGTTGCAGCGGCTGCTGGCTGATCATTGGCGGACGCGACGGGAGCTGCGCCCGGCGTCATCCGAGAACAGTTTATCGGTCGTGCCCCACCACCGGCCCACCCGTCTCGCCTCTCGGGAGCGCTGTGACCTGCGGCACGAGCATTCTGCCGAATGCCCGGCAGCCTTGGCCAGGGGCGCCACACCCGATTCGAGCGAGCTACGAGGGGACGGCGATGCGCATCAAACAGTCAGGTCAGGCGGGTCGTCACCAGGTCCCACACGATTTCGGCCAGGGCCTCCTTCGGGCCGTGCGGCACCGGGGTCTCACTCCCGTCGGCCCCCAGAACAAGCGCCTCGTTCTCCTCGGAGCCGAATGTGCGACGCTCCCCCACCTCGTTCACCACCAGCAGATCGCACCCCTTGCGCCGCAGCTTCGTCCGGCCGTTGGCGAGGACGTCGTCGGTCTCGGCGGCGAAGCCGACAACCACCTGATTGGGGCGCGCCCGGTCGGCGGAGATCTCCGCGAGAATGTCCGGATTCCGCACGAGAACGATGGGTTCCGGTTCCTGGCCGTCCTTCTTCTTGATCTTTCCCGCCGCGTATGTCTGTGGCCGGAAGTCGGCCACCGCGGCGGCCATGACGACCGCGTCGGCGTCCGCGGCGGCCTTCAGGACCGCCTCGCGCAGTTGTACGGCCGTGCCGACCTGGACGATGTCGACCCCGGCCGGGTCGGGCAGTCCGGTGTTCGCGGCGATCAGCGTGACGCGGGCGCCGCGGGCGGCGGCGGTGCGGGCGAGGGCGTAGCCCTGCTTGCCGGAGGAGCGGTTGCCGAGGAAGCGGACCGGGTCGAGGGGCTCGCGGGTGCCGCCGGCGCTGACGACCACATGCCGGCCGGCGAGGTCGGGTTCGCGCACTCCCCTGGCCAGGACGCGGCGGCAGACCTCGAAGATCTCGGCCGGGTCGGGCAGCCGCCCCTTGCCGGTGTCGACGCCGGTGAGCCGGCCGACGGCCGGCTCGATGACGACGGCGCCCCGGCGGCGCAGTGTCGCCACGTTCTCCTGGGTGGCCGGGTGCTCCCACATCTCGGTGTGCATCGCGGGGGCGAAGACGACCGGACAGCGGGCGGTGAGGAGGGTGTTGGTGAGGAGGTCGTCCGCGAGGCCGTGGGCGGCTTTGGCGAGCATGTCGGCCGTGGCCGGGGCGACGACCACCAGGTCGGCGTGCTGGCCGATGCGGACGTGCGGGACTTCGTGGACGTCGTCCCAGACCTCCGTGGAGACGGGGTGGCCGGACAGGGCGGACCATGTGGCGGCGCCGACGAAGTGCAGCGCGGAGGCGGTGGGGACGACGCGGACGTCATGACCCGACTCCGTCAGTCTGCGCAGCAGCTCGCAGGCCTTGTAGGCGGCGATGCCCCCACTGACCCCCAGAACGACCTTCGGCTTGTCCACCGTCTCTCCCCGACCTCGACGACGTACGCCGCGGCTCCCGGCGTATGAGTCCATCAGACACCACAGGCCCGGCAGTCATGCTGCCGGGCCTGTGGAAAAAGCAACTGCGAGCCGAAAATACTACTGCGCGGGACCCTCGACGGCCTCGGACGTCAGCAGCCCCGCGTTGATCTCGCGGAGGGCGATCGAGAGCGGCTTCTCGTGGACATGCGTGTCGACGAGCGGACCGACGTACTCGAGGAGGCCCTCGCCGAGCTGCGAGTAGTACGCGTTGATCTGGCGGGCCCGCTTGGCCGCGTAGATCACGAGGCTGTACTTCGAGTCGGTGGCCTCGAGGAGCTCGTCGATCGGCGGGTTGATGATGCCCTCGGGCGCGGAGATGGAAGAGGACACGCTCTACCTTCCGATGGATGGGAAAAAAGAATGGTCGTGATCACACGACATCCGTCAAGGCTAGCAGCTCGCGCGCCACGTCCTCGACGGAGGTGTTGACCAGGGTCTCGTCGAACTCCGGCTCGGCCGCGAGTTCGATCTTCGCGGCCTCCAGCCGGCGCTCGATGACCTCGGGCGGCTCGGTGCCCCGCCCGGTGAGTCTGCGCACCAGCTCCTCCCAGGAGGGAGGAGCCAGGAACACCAGCTGGGCCTCGGGCATGGACTCACGGACCTGCCGGGCGCCCTGGAGGTCGATCTCCAGGAGGACCGGCTCGCCCGACTCCAGGCGCTCCAGTACGGCGGCGCGCGGAGTGCCGTAGCGGTTGCCGGCGAACTCGGCCCACTCCAGCAGCTCGCCGTTGGCGATCAGCTTGTCCATCTCCTCGTCGGTGACGAAGAAGTAGTGGACTCCATGCTTCTCGCCGGGACGGGGCTTACGGGTCGTCGCCGACACCGAGAGCCAGACCTCGGGGTGTTCCTTGCGCATATGGGCGACGACCGTGCTCTTGCCGACCCCGGAGGGGCCGGAGAGCACGGTCAGCCGCGGACGTGCGTCCGGGGGCTCGGGGGTCGTCCCCCGGAATGTTGCAGCCATGCAGCGATTATTCCAGCAATCCCGGAGTGCCCGGGACTCCCTTCCCGCAGGACCCGGGAATCAGGAGCCGGTGCTGCCGAACTCACGCTCCAGGGAGGCGATCTGGTTGGAGCCGAGGCCACGTACGCGGCGGCTCTCGGAGATGCCGAGTCGCTCCATGATCTGCTTGGCGCGGACTTTGCCCACGCCCGGGAGCGACTCCAGGAGGGCGGAGACCTTCATCTTGCCGATGACGTCGTTTTCCTGACCCTGCTTGATGACCTCGTGAAGCGAGGCGCCGGAGTGCTTCAGTCGATTCTTGACCTCGGCCCGCTCCCGGCGAGCCGCGGCGGCCTTTTCGAGCGCGGCTGCGCGCTGTTCGGGGGTAAGGGGCGGAAGAGCCACGCCTACGTCACCTCGGATGTCGAACTGTCGGATACGGACCGGTGAGGAACCTAGTCGCCCCACACCTGGTGAGCCACGAGCAACACGCTTGCCCGTTCACTCTCCGTCGGAGACTAGCGGCCAACTCCGCCGGAGTCAGCGAGAACAGAGGAAAAGTCCTGGTCAGCCTCCGTAGGGCCGGGCATTTAAGACATACTGCCCCGGATTTGAGGATGTATCCAGACTCAAGTCGGCCCGAGGCCGCCCGACCGAGCCCCCGGTCGGGCGGTCGGAGCCCCTCAGGCGGAGGCCACGGCGGCACGCACCTCTCGCGCAAACCGCTCCACGGCGTCACGCAGCGCGACGACGTCGGGACCCTGACGCAACACGCCCCGGCTGATGTTCGGCACGACATTGCGCAGTGCCGACCCGAAGACCCGGGGAAGGTCGGCCGGTGTCGCGCCCTGGGCGCCGACACCGGGCGCGAGGAGCGGACCGTTGATATCGAGGTCGTAGGTCGACAGGTCGCCCAGGGTGGCGCCGACGACCGCCCCGAAGGAGCCCAGCGGCTCCTCCCCCACGTTCTCGGCGGCCAGGTGCGCCAGCATCGTCGCGCCGACGTTGCGGCCGTCGGCCCGCACCGCGTGCTGGACCTCGCCGCCCTCCGGATTGGAGGTCAGCGCCAGCACGAAGAGCCCGGCGCCGCTCTCGCGGGCCAGCGCCACCGCCGGCGACAGGGATCCGTAGCCGAGGTACGGCGACACCGTGAGGGCGTCGCAGAACAGCGGGGCGTCCGGGTGCAGGAACGACTCGGCGTAGGCGGCCATGGTCGAGCCGATGTCACCGCGCTTGGCGTCCATCACGACCAGCGCGCCGGCCGCCCGCGCCTCCTGCACCGACTTCTCCAGGACCGCGACCCCGCGCGAGCCGAACCGCTCGAAGAAGGCGCTCTGCGGCTTCAGCAGGGCCACCCGGTCCGCCGTCGCCTCCACGACCGTGCGGCTGAACCGCTCCAGGCCGGCGACGTCGTCGTTCAATCCCCACTCGGCGAGCAGGGAGGCATGCGGGTCGATGCCGACGCACAGCGGGCCGCGCTCGTCCATCGCGCGACGCAGTCGCGCGCCGAAGGGCTCCGGGGTCATGCCGTCTTCCTCACGTCGGCGCCGACCGCGTCGGCGAGGGTGGCGTAGGGACTCGTCCGCAGGCGGGCGGCGAGCCCCTTGTGGATCGCGCGGCCCCAGAAGGGCCCCTCGTAGATGAAGGCGCTGTAGCCCTGCACCAGCGTGGCACCGGCCAGGATGCGCTGCCAGGCGTCCTCTGCGTTCTCGACGCCGCCGACGCCCACCAGGGTGATGCGGTCGCCCACGCGCGCGTAGAGGCGGCGCAGCACCTCCAGGGAACGGGCCTTGAGGGGCGCCCCGGACAGACCGCCGGTCTCCTTCACCAGCAAGGGGTCGGACGCCAGCCCGAGGCCCTCGCGCGCGATGGTGGTGTTCGTGGCGATGATCCCGTCCAGGCCGAGCTCGACGGCCAGGTCGGCGACCGCGTCCACGTCGTCGTCCGCCAGGTCCGGAGCGATCTTCACCAGCAGCGGGACGCGCCGCGAGGTCACCGTGCGGTCGGCGGCCTCCCGGACGGCGCTCAGCAGCGGCCGCAGCGCCTCGGTGGCCTGCAGGTTGCGCAGCCCCGGCGTGTTCGGCGAGGACACGTTCACCACCAGGTAGTCGGCGTACGGCGCGAGCCGCTCGGTCGACTTCACGTAGTCGCCGACGGCCTCCTCCTCCGGTACGACCTTGGTCTTGCCGATGTTGACGCCCACCACGGGCTTGAAGACCGGCTCACGGGAGGCGAGGCGCGCCGCGACGACCAGCGAGCCCTCGTTGTTGAACCCCATGCGGTTGATGAGCGCGCGGTCCTGCACGAGCCGGAACAGCCGCTTCTTGGGGTTGCCGGGCTGCGGCTCGCCGGTGACCGTGCCGATCTCGACGTGGTCGAAGCCCAGCATCGACATCCCGTCGATCGCGACGGCGTTCTTGTCGAAGCCGGCGGCGAGCCCGAAGGGGCCGTGCATGCGCAGCCCGAAGGCCTCGGTGCGCAGTTCCTTGTGGCGGGGCGCGAGGGCGGCGGCGACGAACGTGCGCAGCACGGGGGTGCGGGCGGCGAGCCGGATCCAGCGGAAGGCCAGGTGGTGGGCCTGCTCCGGGTCCATCCGCCTGAAGACGAGGTTGAAGAAGATCTTGTACATGGTTCCCTCATGCAGAGGGGGACACCGTTTCCGGTGTCCCCCTCGTCGGCTGCTAGTCGCGGGCCGCGGTCAGGTGTTCCGCGTGTTCCTGGAGCGAGCGGACGCCCACGTCCCCGTGGTTGAGGGCGTCGATGCCCTGGACGGCGGCGGCGAGCGCCTGGACCGTCGTCAGGCACGGCACGGACCGCGCCACGGCCGCCGTACGGATCTCGTAGCCGTCGAGGCGGCCGCCGGTGCCGTAGGGGGTGTTGACGATGAGGTCGACGTCGCCGTCGTGGATGAGCTGGACGATGGTCTTCTCGCCGTTCGGGCCGGGACCCTCGGACTGCTTGCGCACGACCGTGGCGTTGATGCCGTTGCGCTTGAGGACCTCGGCGGTGCCGGAGGTGGCGAGCAGCTCGAAGCCGTGGCCGACCAGCTCACGCGCCGGGAAGATCATCGAGCGCTTGTCGCGGTTGGCGACCGAGATGAACGCGCGCCCCTTGGTGGGCAGCGGTCCGTACGCCCCCGCCTGCGACTTGGCGTACGCCGTGCCGAAGACGGAGTCGATGCCCATGACCTCGCCGGTGGAGCGCATCTCCGGGCCGAGGACGGTGTCCACACCACGGCCGGAGGTGTCCCGGAAGCGGGTCCACGGCATCACGGCCTCCTTGACGGAGATCGGCGCGTCCAGCGGCAGCTCGCCGCCGTCGCCGGTGGCCGGGAGCAGGCCCTCGGCGCGCAGCTCCGCGATGCTCGCGCCCAGCGAGATCCGGGCGGCGGCCTTCGCCAGCGGCACCGCGGTCGCCTTCGAGGTGAAGGGGACCGTGCGGGACGCGCGCGGGTTGGCCTCCAGCACGTAGAGGATGTCGCCGGCCATCGCGAACTGGATGTTGATCAGGCCGCGGACGCCCACCCCGCGCGCGATGGCCTCGGTCGAGGCCCGCAGACGCTTGATGTCGAAGCCGCCGAGCGTGATCGGGGGCAGGGCGCACGCCGAGTCGCCGGAGTGGATGCCGGCCTCCTCGATGTGCTCCATGACGCCTCCGAGGTACAGCTCCTCGCCGTCGTAGAGCGCGTCGACGTCGATCTCGATGGCGTCGTCGAGGAAGCGGTCGACGAGGACCGGGCGGGTGGGGCTGATCTCGGTCGACTCGGCGATGTAGGACGACAGCCGGGTCTCGTCGTAGACGATCTCCATGCCGCGGCCGCCGAGGACGTAGGACGGCCGGACGAGGACGGGGTAGCCGATCTCGTCGGCGATGGCCTTGGCCTCGGCGAAGGTGGTGGCCGTGCCGTGCTTCGGGGCCGGCAGCCCGGCCTCGGCGAGCACGCGCCCGAAGGCGCCCCGGTCCTCGGCCGCGTGGATGGCCTCCGGGGGCGTGCCCACGATCGGCACGCCGTTGTCCTTCAGCGCCTGCGCCAGACCGAGCGGGGTCTGGCCGCCGAGCTGGACGACGACACCGGCGATCGGCCCGGCCTGCGCCTCCGCGTGGACGATCTCCAGCACGTCTTCCAGCGTCAGCGGCTCGAAGTACAGGCGGTCGGAGGTGTCGTAGTCCGTGGAGACGGTCTCCGGGTTGCAGTTGACCATCACGGTCTCGTACCCGGCGTCGGACAGCGCGAAGGAGGCGTGGACGCAGGAGTAGTCGAACTCGATGCCCTGGCCGATGCGGTTCGGGCCGGAGCCCAGGATGATCACCGCGGGCTTCTCGCGGGGCGCGACCTCGCTCTCCTCGTCGTAGGAGGAGTAGAAGTACGGCGTCTTCGCGGCGAACTCGGCGGCGCAGGTGTCGACCGTCTTGTAGACCGGGCGTACGCCCAGCGCATGCCGGACCTCGCGCACGACGTCCTCGCGCAGACCGCGGATCTCGGCGATCTGCTGGTCGGAGAAGCCGTGCCGCTTGGCCTCGACGAGCAGATCGCCGTCCAGCCGGTCGGCGGCGGCCAGGTCGTCGGCGGTCTCCTTGATGAGGAAGAGCTGGTCGACGAACCAGGGGTCGATCTTCGTGAACTCGAAGACCTCCTCGGGGGTGGCGCCGGCGCGGATGGCCTGCATGACGGTGTTGATGCGGCCGTCGGTGGGCCGCACGGCCTCGCGCAGCAGCTCGTCCTTGTCACCGGGCTCGCCGACGAAGGTGAACTGGCTGCCCTTCTTCTCCAGCGAGCGCAGCGCCTTCTGGAAGGCCTCGGTGAAGTTGCGGCCGATGGCCATGGCCTCGCCGACCGACTTCATGGTGGTTGTGAGGGTGGAGTCGGCGCTCGGGAACTTCTCGAAGGCGAAGCGCGGGGCCTTCACGACCACGTAGTCGAGCGTCGGCTCGAAGGAGGCCGGGGTCTCCTGCGTGATGTCGTTGGGGATCTCGTCGAGGGTGTAGCCGACGGCGAGCTTGGCCGCGATCTTGGCGATGGGGAAGCCGGTCGCCTTGGAGGCGAGGGCCGAGGAACGCGACACGCGCGGGTTCATCTCGATGACGATCACGCGACCGTCCTCGGGGTTCACCGCGAACTGGATGTTGCAGCCGCCGGTGTCGACGCCGACCTCGCGGATGACCGCGATGCCGATGTCACGCAGGATCTGGTACTCGCGGTCGGTCAGCGTCATCGCGGGCGCGACGGTGATCGAGTCGCCGGTGTGCACGCCCATGGGGTCGAAGTTCTCGATGGAGCAGACGACCACGACGTTGTCGTGCTTGTCGCGCATCAGCTCCAGCTCGTACTCCTTCCAGCCGAGGATGGACTCCTCCAGGAGCACCTCGGTGGTCGGCGACAGGGTGAGGCCCTGCCCGGCGATGCGGCGCAGCTCCTCCTCGTCGTGGGCGAAGCCGGAGCCGGCGCCGCCCATGGTGAAGGAGGGGCGGACGACGACCGGGTAGCCGCCGAGGGTGTCCACACCCGCGACGACCTCGTCCAGGGTGTGGCAGATGACCGAGCGGGCCGACTCGCCGTGCCCGATCTTCTTGCGGACCTCCTCGACGACCTCCTTGAACAGGTCGCGGTCCTCGCCCTTGTTGATGGCCTCCACGTTGGCGCCGATCAGCTCGACGCCGTACTTCTGAAGGACGCCGTTCTCGGCGAGCGAGATGGCCGTGTTGAGGGCCGTCTGGCCGCCCAGGGTGGGCAGCAGGGCGTCGGGGCGCTCCTTGGCGATGATCTTCTCGACGAACTCGGGGGTGATCGGCTCGACGTAGGTGGCGTCGGCGATCTCCGGGTCGGTCATGATCGTCGCCGGGTTGGAGTTGACCAGGATCACGCGCAGGCCTTCGGCGCGCAGGATGCGGCACGCCTGGGTGCCGGAGTAGTCGAACTCGGCGGCCTGGCCGATGACGATCGGGCCGGAGCCGATGACCAGGACGGACTGGATATCGGTGCGCTTAGGCACGCTGGCCCTCCATCAGGGATACGAAGCGGTCGAACAGGTAGGCGGCGTCGTGCGGGCCCGCTGCCGCTTCGGGGTGGTACTGGACGGAGAAGGCCGGCTGGTCGAGCAGCTGCAGCCCCTCCACGACGTCGTCGTTGAGGCAGACGTGGGAGACCTCGGCGCGGCCGAACTTCGTCTCGCTGACCTTGTCGAGCGGCGCGTCCACGGCGAAGCCGTGGTTGTGCGCGGTGACCTCGACCTTGCCGGTCGTACGGTCCTGGACCGGCTGGTTGATGCCCCGGTGGCCGTACTTCAGCTTGTAGGTGCCGAAGCCGAGGGCGCGGCCGAGGATCTGGTTGCCGAAGCAGATGCCGAACAGCGGCGTCCTGCGCGCGAGGACCGCGGTCATCAGGGCGACGGGACCGTCGGCGGTGGCCGGGTCGCCGGGGCCGTTGGAGAAGAACACCCCGTCCGGGTCGACGGCGTAGACGTCCTCCTCGGTGGCGGTCGCCGGGAGCACGTGCACCTCGATGCCGCGCTCGGCCATGCGGTGCGGAGTCATGCCCTTGATGCCGAGGTCGACGGCGGCGACGGTGAACCGCTTCTCGCCGACCGCCGGGACGACGTAGGCCTCCTTGGTGGCGACCTCCTCGTAGAGGCTCGCGCCCTTCATGTGCGGCTGGGCCTGCACGCGCGCCAGGAGCTCGGAGTCGGCGGCGATCGCCTCGCCGGAGAAGACGCCGGCGCGCATCGAGCCGCGCTCGCGCAGGTGGCGGGTGAGCGCGCGGGTGTCGATGCCGGAGATCCCGACGACGCCCTGGGCGACGAGCTCGTCGTCCAGGGAGCGTTTGGCGCGCCAGTTGGACGGCACGCGCGCGGGGTCGCGCACGACGTAGCCGGAGACCCAGATGCGGCTGGACTCGTCGTCCTCGTCGTTCCAGCCGGTGTTGCCGATCTGCGGGGCGGTCGCGACGACGATCTGGCGGTCGTAGGACGGGTCGGTGAGGGTCTCCTGGTAGCCGGTCATGCCGGTGGAGAACACCGCTTCGCCGAAGGTCTCCCCCACGGCCCCGTAGGCACGGCCGCGGAAGATCCGGCCGTCCTCCAGGACGAGTACGGCGGGAACCTTGGTGGCCCCCCTGGTGGAGGTCGTCATCGTGCGCCTTCCGTCGTGTTGTTCTTGATCATGGAGTTGATGGCGTCCACCCACTCGGTGTGCTCGGCCGCGTGGTCGGACCGGAAGCCGGAGTCGATCAGCTTGTCGCCGTGCGCCCAGGTCACCACCAGCAACCCGCCCTCGGTGAGGACCTTGCCGGCGATGCCCTTGCCGAGCAGCGCCTCGCGCAGCGCGCCGACGGGGATGAAGAAGTCGGTCGCGCCGGGGCGTACGACGTCCAGTCCCGCGTCCGTCAGGGTGAGCTCGACCCGGCTGCGGGTGCCCAGGCCGTGCGCCACGATGCGGTCGAGCCACTGCCCCGCGGTGGTGGAGCCGTGGTAGCGGCCGCTCATCGACAACACAGTCAGTCTCGCCTCGCCGGACTCGGGCGGCGCGGTGGGCAGGTCGGGGAGGTCGCCCTGGAGCGTGCCGCGCCACTTCCAGCCCTCGCGCATCAGCCAGTACACGAGCGCGACGAACAGACCGAGGCCGACCACCCAGCCGATGCGCGCGGCCCAGTCGGTCACCGCGGCGGATTCCTTCTCGGCCGCGAGGAGTAGTGCAGCAGATGTCACGTGAGCTTCCCGTCGACGAGCGTGGCCTTGCCCCGGAGCCACGTGTGCGTGACACGGCCCGGCAGCTCACGCCCCTCGTAGGGAGTGTTGCGGCTGCGCGAGGCGAAGCCCGCGGGGTCCACGGACCCACGGTATTCCGTGTCGACGAGCGTGAGGTTGGCGGGCTCACCTGCCGAGACGGGGCGGCCGTGCCCCGTGGCCTGCCCGATGCGGGCGGGCGTGCGGGACATGCGGTCGGCGACCCCGGCCCAGTCGAGGAGCCCGGTCTCCACCATCGTCTCCTGGACCACTGACAACGCGGTCTCCAGGCCGACCATGCCCATGGCGGCCGCGGCCCACTCGCAGTCCTTGTCCTCGTGCGGGTGCGGGGCGTGGTCGGTGGCGACGATGTCGATGGTGCCGTCGGCGAGGGCCTCGCGCAGGGCGAGCACGTCGCGTTCGGTGCGCAGCGGCGGGTTGACCTTGTAGACCGGGTTGTAGGACCGGACCAGCTCGTCCGTCAGGAGCAGATGGTGCGGGGTGACCTCGGCGGTGACGTCGATGCCGCGGGACTTGGCCCAGCGGACGATCTCGACCGAGCCGGCGGTGGAGAGGTGGCAGATGTGGACGCGGGAGCCGACGTGCTCGGCGAGCAGGACGTCCCGGGCGATGATCGACTCCTCGGCCACCGCGGGCCAGCCCCCGAGCCCCAGTTGGGCGGAGACGACGCCCTCGTTCATCTGGGCGCCCTCGGTCAGCCGCGGCTCCTGCGCGTGCTGGGCGACGACCCCGCCGAAGGCCTTCACGTACTCCAGGGCCCGGCGCATGATCACCGCGTCGTCGACGCACTTGCCGTCGTCGGAGAAGACGGTGACACCGGCGGCCGACTCGTGCATGGCGCCCAGTTCGGCGAGCTTCTTGCCCTCCAGGCCGACGGTGACGGCGCCGATGGGCTGCACATCGCAGTAGCCGTGCTCGCGGCCCAGTCGCCAGACCTGCTCGACGACGCCGGCGGTGTCGGCGACGGGGAAGGTGTTGGCCATGGCGAAGACGGCCGTGTAACCGCCACAGGCCGCGGCACGCGTACCCGTCAGCACGGTCTCGGAGTCCTCGCGGCCGGGCTCGCGCAGATGCGTGTGCAGGTCGACCAGTCCAGGCAGCAGCACCTTGCCGCCGGCGTCGACGACCGTCGCGCCCTCCTCGGACAGGCCCGTGCCGACAGCCTCGATGAGCTCGCCGTCGATGAGGACGTCCTGCGGCTCCCCGCCGAGCACCTTCGCACCACGGATCAGGATCTTGCTCATGTTCTTACTTCTCCTCGGTGGTACGGGCATGGCCGACGGCGGGCACGTCTTTGGAACTGAACACGGCGCCGCCCAGGAGCAGGTAGAGGACGGCCATCCGGATGGAGACGCCGTTGGCGACCTGCTCGACGACGGTGCAGCGCTCGGAGTCGGCGACCTCGGCGGTGATCTCCATGCCGCGGACCATCGGGCCGGGGTGCATCACGATGGCGTGCTCGGGCATCTTCGCCATGCGGTCGCCGTCGAGGCCGTAGCGCCGCGAGTACTCGCGCTCGGTGGGGAAGAACGCGGCGTTCATCCGCTCCCGCTGCACCCGCAGCATCATCACCGCGTCGGACTTGGGCAGCGTGCTGTCGAGGTCGTACGACACCTCGCAGGGCCAGGCCTCGATGCCGACCGGGACGAGGGTGGGCGGGGCGACCAGGGTGACCTCGGCGCCGAGGGTGTGCAGCAGGTCGACGTTGGAACGGGCGACCCGGCTGTGCAGGACGTCGCCGACGATCGTGATGCGCTTGCCGGAGAGGTCCTGCCCGAGGCCGGCGTCCCGGCCGACGAGCCGGCGGCGCATGGTGAAGGCGTCCAGGAGGGCCTGGGTGGGGTGCTGATGGGTGCCGTCGCCGGCGTTGACGACGGCCGCGTCGATCCACCCGGACGTGGCCAGGCGGTACGGCGCTCCGGAGGCGCCGTGCCGGATGACGACGGCGTCGACGCCCATGGCCTCCAGCGTCTGCGCGGTGTCCTTCAGGGATTCGCCCTTGGACACCGAGGAGCCCTTGGCGGAGAAGTTGATGACGTCCGCGGACAGGCGCTTCTCGGCGGCCTCGAAGGAGATACGCGTGCGCGTGGAGTCCTCGAAGAACAGGTTGACGATCGTGCGGCCGCGCAGGGTCGGCAGTTTCTTGATGGGCCGGTCGGCGACCCGGGCCATCTCCTCGGCGGTGTCGAGGATCTGGACGGCGTCGTCGCGGGTGAGGTCGGCGGCCGAGATGAGATGACGCTGCATCTGTCAGGCTCCGTAAGGCAGTTCATGGGGAGGATTCGGGCAGGCAGGGGCACGGCGGCTGGGCGTACGGCCCATCGGGCCGCACGCGCGCGTGCTACTGCTGGGCGGTCTGCTTCACGCCGAGCAGCACGGTGTCGCGACCGTCCTCCTCGGCGAGCAGGACCTTGACCGTCTCCCGCAGCGACGTGGGGAGGTTCTTGCCGACGTAGTCGGCGCGGATGGGCAGTTCCCGGTGGCCGCGGTCGACGAGGACCGCGAGCTGGACCGCGCGCGGGCGCCCGATGTCGTTCAGGGCGTCGAGGGCGGCGCGGATGGTACGGCCCGAGAAGAGCACGTCGTCGACGAGGACGACCAGTCTGCCGTCGAGGCCGTCACCGGGGATCTCGGTGCGGGCCAGCGCACGCGGCGGGTGCATGCGCAGGTCGTCGCGGTACATCGTGATGTCCAGGGAGCCGACCGGGATGCCGCGGTCGGTGATCTGCTCCAGCTTGGCGGCGAGCCGCTGGGCGAGGAAGACGCCGCGGGTCGGGATGCCGAGGAGCACCACGTCGTCGGCGCCCTTGGCGCGTTCGACGATCTCGTGGGCGATGCGCGTCAGCACGCGCGCGATGTCGGGGCCTTCGAGAACGGGCCGCGCATCGGTTTGCCGGGAATCCTGCGGGGTGTCCTGCTTGTCCATAAGAAACGGACCTCCTTCTCCGCCTCACGGGACGGACCTTAAAGGACGTCGGATTTGCGCCATCAACGGTAGCAGGCCGGGAGGACACCCAGGATCACCCCCTTGGCGTAATCGGCCACGGATACCACGGAAGAGTCGGTGTGGACCATTCGGCTTGACGCAGAAGAATCACGCTGCGTAACCTCACAGTGAGTTACCAGCACGCGGCTGCTGCCGCGTCGACCCAGTGCCGGGGAGCTATATGTCCAGCGAATACGCCAAACAACTCGGGGCCAAACTCCGGGCGATCCGCACCCAGCAGGGCCTTTCCCTCCACGGTGTCGAGGAGAAGTCCCAGGGCCGCTGGAAGGCGGTCGTGGTCGGTTCGTACGAGCGCGGCGACCGCGCCGTGACCGTGCAGCGCCTTGCCGAGCTGGCGGATTTCTACGGCGTTCCCGTGCAGGAACTGCTGCCGGGCACTACCCCGGGCGGGGCGGCCGAGCCCCCGCCGAAGCTGGTCCTGGACCTGGAGCGGCTGGCCCATGTGCCGGTCGAGAAGGCCGGTCCTTTGCAGCGGTACGCCGCCACGATCCAGTCGCAGCGCGGTGACTACAACGGCAAGGTGCTGTCGATCCGCCAGGACGACCTGCGCACCCTCGCCGTCATCTACGACCAGTCGCCGTCGGTCCTGACCGAACAGCTGATCAGCTGGGGCGTCCTGGACGCGGACGCGCGTCGCGCGGTCTCCCACGAGGAGAGCTGAGCCGCTCCGCGGTTGAGCAGAAACGTACCCTCGGGGTGGCCGGAACCCAGCGGTTCCGGCCACCTCGACGGCGTTCTACGGGCCTGTGGGGCCCGAGAGGCACCCGGATGCCGGAGGGCCCGCAGCGTCACCGCTGCGGGCCCTCCGGCGTGTCGTACCGCTGAAGGACCTGTCCGGCCACTTGATCGGCCGCGCAGGTCCAGGTCGTGTCCGCGAAGTCCCGCCTTGCTCGCGACGCCGGGCACGGTCCCCCAGAGGGGGACCCCCAGCCGCGTTGTCGGGTCGCCGGCGCTACTTTGCGGACATGACCCAGGCGCGACCTAGGCGTCGTCCCTGCGCAGGGACGGCTTGAGCTCCTTGAGGCGGCCGAGCAGGCCGTTCACGAACGAGGGCGACTCGTCCGTGGAGAACTCCTTCGCCAGCTGCACCATCTCGTCGAGGACGACCGCGTCCGGCGTCTCGTCGGCCCAGATCAGCTCGTAGGCGCCGAGACGGAGGATGTTGCGGTCGACGACCGGCATCCGGTCCAGCGTCCAGCCGACCGAGTACTGGGAGATCAGCTCGTCGATGCGCCGCGCGTACTGCGCATAGCCCTCCACCAGCTGCATCGTGTACTCGCTCACCGGCGGCTGCCTGGTGTCGGCCCGGGAGAGCCGGATCCAGTCCGCGAGGACGGTCAGGACGTCGGCTCCGCGCTGGTCGCCTTCGAAGAGGATCTGGAAGGCACGCTTGCGGGCCGTGTTGCGGGCAGCCACGGTTAGCTGTTCACCCGGCCGAGGTAGTCGCTGGTGCGGGTGTCGACCTTGATCTTCTCACCGGTGGTGATGAAGAGCGGGACCTGGATCTGGTGGCCGGTCTCCAGCGTCGCGGGCTTGGTGCCACCGGTGGAGCGGTCGCCCTGCAGGCCCGGCTCGGTCTCCTGGACGACGAGCTCGACGGCGGCCGGCAGCTCGACGAAGAGCACCTCGCCCTCGTGCTGCGCGACGGTGGCGGTGAAGCCCTCGATCAGGAAGTTGGCGGCGTCGCCGACGGCCTTGCGGTCGACCATGAGCTGGTCGTAGGTCTCCATGTCCATGAAGACGAAGTACTCGCCGTCCATGTAGGAGAACTGCATGTCGCGCTTGTCGACAGTGGCCGTCTCGACCTTGACGCCGGCGTTGAACGTCTTGTCGACGACCTTGCCGGAAAGCACGTTCTTGAGCTTGGTGCGCACGAAGGCCGGGCCCTTGCCGGGCTTGACGTGCTGGAACTCGACGACGGACCAGAGCTGGCCGCCTTCGAGCTTGAGCACCAGGCCGTTCTTGAGGTCGTTCGTGGAAGCCACGGTTGCGGAATCTCCTGGACTGACGTGGACGACCCCGGGGCACGCACCTGCCTAGAGGGCGAGCAGCTCCTTGGTCGTGATGGTGAGTAGCTCGGGTCCGCCGTCCGCCTCGGGGCGCACGACGAGCGTGTCATCGATCCGGACACCGCCCCGGCCCGGGAGGTGGACCCCCGGTTCGACGGTGACCGGCACGCAAGCGTCCAGTTTACCCATGGCCGCGGGAGTCAACTGCGGGTCCTCTTCGTTTTCGAGTCCGACGCCGTGTCCGATGATCGCCGGGAGGCCCTCGGAGTACCCCGCGGAGTCCAGCACGTGGCGTGCCGCGCGGTCCACGTCACGGCAGGCGGCGCCGGGCGTCAGGGCCTCGCGTCCGGCCCGCTGAGCGGCGAAGACGAGGTCGTACAGCGCTACCTGCCAGTCCGCCGGGGACGTGCCGATCACGAAGGTACGGCCGATCTCACAGCGGTAGCCGCGGTAGGCCGCGCCCAGGCAGACGGTGAGGAAGTCGCCCTCCTCGACGCGTCGGTCGGACGGCCGGTGTCCGCGCCGGCCGGAATTCGGTCCGGTGGCGACGGAGGTGGCGAAGGCGGGGCCGTCGGCTCCGTGGTCGACGAGGCGCCGCTCCAGTTCCAGGGCGAGATGCCGTTCCGTCCGCCCGACCAGGATGGACTCCAGCAGTTCCCCGAGGGCCTGGTCGGCGATCTCCGCGCCGATGCGGAGACAGGAGATCTCCTCCTCGTCCTTCACGACACGGAGCTGTTCCACCGCGCCGCCCAGATCCGCCAGGCGCAGGCGCGGGGCGACCGAGCGGAGTTCCCGGTGCCGGGCCACCGTGAGGTGGTGTTCCTCGACCGCCAGGGAGTCTCCGCCCTGGGCCATGAGGAGGTCGGCGGCGGCGACCGCCGGATCTCCTCCGGCGTGGGAGAGGGAGTGGACGCGCAGCGCGTCGTCCGGTCGGCCCTCGCCCGGACGGTCGTCGAGCGGGCCGGCGCACACGAGGAGGTCCTCGCGTCTGCCCAGCAACAGGACGGCGCCGTGCGGAGCCGCGCCCGCGAGGTATCTCACATTGGCGGGGCGAGAGACCAGCGCTGCCACGCTGCCGGCCGCGTTGCAGCGTTCCCGTAGGCGGGATCGGCGAACCTCGTGCACCTCTGACATGAGACGAGCGTAGGAGGGGTGGCCGGATTGTGCTGGTTGGAGAAGCGTTCGGGGGACGCCGCTACCACTTCGGGGGGCTGGCGATGGCGCGGGCCAGTACGTCGTTCAGGACCCGTGCCGTGGTGGGGACGTCCAGTTGGGAGTTGTCGATGATGGGGAGGCCCGAGCCGTACCAGCCGGCCATGCGGCCGTGGATGCGGGCGACCTCCTCGTCGGTGAGGCGGCGGTTGCCGGAGCGTTCGGCGTTGCGTTCCAGGACGACTTCCAGGCCGGGGAGGAGGACGACGGGCAGGAGGCCCGGTCCCACATGCCGTTTCCAGCCACCCAGGCCCACGGCCGGGCGGTCGGGGAAGATCGCGTCGTCCAGGATGCACGAGATGCCGTTGGCGAGGAAGTTGCGCGCGGCGAAGCCGCAGGTGCGGCGGGCGAGGCGGTACTGGGCCTCGGAGTGGTCGTTCCATCCGGACTGCGGGTCGGCGAAGCCCGAGCGGACCCATTCGCGTACGTCGTCGAGGCTGACGTGGGCGGTGGGCACCCGGCGGTGGTCGGCCCAGTACTTGGCGACGCTGGTCTTGCCGGCGCCCGCGGGACCGATCAGCAGAACCGCGAGCGTCGTGGCCGTCGGGTCCGGGACCGTCGGGGCGGGCGGCGCGCTGGGCATGGCGACGGGGCCGCCGGGCGGCAGGGGGACATGCCCCGTCGCGTCGACGCCCTGCGGAACGGGGGCGTGCTGCGGGGCGGGGGGCGGCGGCACGGGCGGCACCGGCGGCTGGGGCGCGGGCGGGACCGGTCCCGAGGGGGCGCCCAGGTATCCCGGCTGCGGCTGGGGGGCGCTGCCGGGCTGGTGCGGGCCCGGGTGTCCCGCGCCCGGCGACCAGCCGGGGGCCGGACCGTGCCCCGGCTGGTGGGGCGGCGGCAGCGGAGAACCCACTGCGTGCTGCATCCGGTGCCACTCCGTCTCGTACAGGCAATGGGCGCTGGTTGTGGGGGTGCGGACCCCTCTTCGCCACTGAACGGTACCGCCCCCGGCCGTCGATTGGTGAACGGCCGGGGGCGGTCCGAAGTGCCCGGTGTGGAAGGCGAATCGGGCGGAAGGGGAGCGGGCGTACTTACTCGGCCGTCCCGCGGTCCGCCTGGCTCGTCCCGCGGTCCTACTCGCCCACCTCGCCGTACGCGGCGAGCAGGACGGCCGGGTCGGGGCCTTCCAGCACGGTGGGCTTGGCCAGACCGTCCAGGACGATGAAGCGCAGCAGGTCGCCGCGGGACTTCTTGTCGACCTTCATCGTCTCCAGCAGCTTGGGCCACTGGTCGTACCGGTAGTGCAGCGGCAGGCCCACCGACTCCAGAACCGTGCGGTGGCGGTCGGCCGTGGCATCGTCCAACCGGCCCGCCAGGCGGCCCAGTTCGGCGGCGAAGTGCATGCCCACGGACACGGCCGCGCCATGCCGCCACTTGTAGCGCTCGTTCTTCTCGATGGCGTGCGCGAGGGTGTGACCGTAGTTGAGGATCTCCCGCAGCCCCGACTCCTTCAGATCGGACGACACCACGTCCGCCTTGACCCTGATGGAGCGCTCGATCAGCTCGGCGGTGTGCGGGCCCGCCGGGGTGCGGGCGGACTCGGGGTCGGACTCGATCAGGTCCAGGATCACCGGGTCGGCGATGAAACCGGCCTTGATGATCTCCGCCAGACCCGACACGTAGTCGTTGACCGGGAGGGAGTCAAGCGCCGCCAGGTCGCACAGCACGCCGGCCGGCGGGTGGAAGGAGCCGACGAGGTTCTTGCCCTCGGCGGTGTTGATGCCGGTCTTGCCGCCGACGGCCGCGTCGACCATGGCCAGCACCGTGGTCGGCACGGCGATCCAGCGCACGCCGCGCAGCCAGGTCGCCGCGACGAACCCCGCGAGGTCGGTGGTCGCACCGCCGCCCACGCCCACCACGACGTCCGTGCGCGTGAACCCGGACTGGCCCAGCGCCTTCCAGCAGTAGGCGGCGACCTCCGCGGTCTTGGCCTCCTCCGCGTTGGGCACCTGGATGGCGACGGCCTCGAAGCCCTGCCCGGCCAGGTCGGCGCGGAGCGCGTCCCCGGTCTCCGCCAGCGCCTCGGGATGGATCACCGCGACCCGCTTGACGCGGTCACCGATCAGCCCGCCGAGCTCCTCCAACAGCTGACGGCCGACCAGCACCTCGTAGGGTTCGGAACCCGCGCTGCCGCCGACCCGGATCCGCGTCACGGACTCGCTGCTCATGCTTCCTTCAACTCCAAAGCGTCCAGGGCTGCTTGGGCGACCTCTTCGGGCGTGCGACCGTCCGTCGCGACCACCGCCGTGGCAACGCCCTCGTACAGGTGACGGCGGGCCTCCATCAGCTCGCGCCACTGCTTGCGCGGGTTGACGGCGAGCAGCGGGCGGGCCGCGTTGAGGCCGGTGCGCTTGACGGCTTCCTCGACGTCCATCGCGAGGTAGACCACGCGCTGCCCGGCCAGCAGGCCGCGTGTGTCGGCGTCCAGGATCGAGCCGCCGCCGAGCGCGAGGATGCCGGCGTGCTCGGCGAGCGCACGGTGCACTGCCTGCTTCTCGATGGCGCGGAAGGCGTCCTCGCCTTCGTCGACGAAGATCTCCGCGATGCTGCGGCCCTGCTCGGCGACGATGTCGTCGTCGGTGTCCCGGTAGCCGGCGCCGAGGCGCTCGGCCAGCAGCTGTCCGACGGTGGACTTGCCGACGCCCATCGGGCCGACCAGGACGACCAGCGGCCCGCTCATCGGATGTGCAGGTGGTCGAGGTACGACCGGACGTTGCGCCGGGTCTCGGGCACCGAGTCGCCGCCGAACTTCTCCGCCACCGCGTCCGCCAGGACGAGGGCGACCATCGCCTCGGCCACGATCCCGGCCGCCGGCACGGCGCACACGTCGGAGCGCTGGTGGTGCGCCTGGGTCGCCTCGCCCGTGGCCACGTCCACCGTCTGCAGGGCGCGCGGCACGGTCGCGATCGGCTTCATCGCCGCCCGCACGCGCAGCAGCTCCCCCGTGGTCAGACCGCCCTCGGTGCCGCCGGAGCGGCCGGTGGAGCGGCGGATGCCCTCGGGCGTGGTGACGATCTCGTCGTGCGCCTTCGAACCCGGCACGCGCGCGAGGCCGAAGCCGTCGCCGACCTCGACGCCCTTGATCGCCTGGATGCCCATCAGGGCAGCGGCCAGCCTGGCGTCCAGGCGGCGGTCCCAGTGCACGTGCGAGCCCAGCCCCACCGGGACGTCGTAGGCCAGCACCTCGACGACGCCACCGAGGGTGTCGCCGTCCTTGTGGGCCTGGTCGATCTCCGCGACCATCGCCTTCGACGCGTCCGCGTCCAGGCAGCGCACCGGGTCGGCGTCCAGCTTCTCGACGTCGGCCGGGGTCGGCACGACGCCGTAGGGCGCCTTGGCCGCGGCCAGCTCCACGACGTGGGAGACGATCTCGATGCCCGCCGTCTCCTTCAGATACGACCGGGCCACCGCGCCGAGCGCGACCCGGGCGGCGGTCTCCCGCGCGGAGGCGCGTTCCAGGATCGGCCTGGCCTCGTCGAAGCCGTACTTCTGCATCCCGGCGAGATCGGCGTGGCCGGGGCGCGGGCGGGTGAGCGGGGCGTTGCGGGCCAGACCGGCGAGGACCTCCGGGTCGACCGGGTCGGCCGCCATCACCTGCTCCCACTTCGGCCACTCGGTGTTGCCCACCATGACCGCCACCGGCGAACCCAGGGTGAGACCGTGCCGGACGCCGCCGAGGAAGGTGACCTCGTCGCGCTCGAACTTCATCCGCGCGCCACGCCCGTAGCCGAGCCGCCGTCGCGCCAGGTGGTCGGCCACCATGTCCGTGGTGATCGGCACGCCGGCGGGAAGGCCCTCCAGCGTGGCGACAAGTGCGGGACCGTGGGACTCCCCCGCGGTCAGCCAACGCAGCCTGCTCAACGATGCTCCTCAAGTCTCGCGCCCCGTTATGCCGTGCCGCACGCGCGTCCTTGCGTACGTCGTCGGCGTGACCGGGTGCGCGGCCCGGGCCCGCCACCTCCGATCCTCCCACGTCCGGGCCCCGGACACGGTCGCCGGTCCATCCAGCGGACGGAGCGGCGGACAGAGCGGCGGACGGACGGGTCAGCGACCGTGCGCTGCCCGACGTGCGGCGAGAGCGTGTTCGCCCGCCTTGCGCATGGCCTCCACGGGAGCCGGGGCGCGGCCGGTCATCTGCTCCACCTGGAACACCGCCTGGTGCACGAGCAGGTCGAGGCCGCTGACGACGGCGCCGCCGAACATGGACCACCGGGCGGCCAGTTCCGTCGGCCAGGGATCGTAGAGCACGTCGAAGAGGGTGGCGGGCCGCTCCGGCACGGAGAGGGCGAGGGCGTCCGTGGCACCGGCCGGGGTGGTCGCGACGACCAGCGGGAAGCGCAGGGCGTCGGCGGCGTCCGCCCAGTCGGCGATCCGGACCCCGACGTCGAGCCGTTCGCCCCACTGCCGCATCTCCGCGGCGCGGGCCCCGCTGCGGACGTAGGCGACGATCTCGCCGGTGCAGACCCGGGCCAGGGCCGCGAGCGCGGAGGACGCGGTGGCGCCGGCGCCGAGGATCGCGGCCGAGTCGACCTGTTCGACGCCGTGCTCGCGCAGGGCGGCGACCATGCCGGGGATGTCGGTGTTGTCCCCGACGCGCCGGCCGTCCTCGGTGAACACCAGGGTGTTGACCGCGTCGACGGAGGCCGCCGTCTCGCTGATCTCGTCGAGCAACGGGATGACCGCACGCTTCAGCGGCATGGTCAGCGACAGCCCGGCCCAGTCGGCGCCGAGCCCGTCGACGAAGGCGGGCAGGGCCGCCTCGTCGACCTCGAAGCGGTCGTACGTCCAGCCGGTGAGCTCCAGCGCCTCGTAGGCGGCGCGGTGCAGCGCCGGGGAGAGGGAGTGGGCGATGGGGCTGCCGAGTACCGCGGCCCGGCGGGCGTCAGTTGCCCGTGCTGGCATCGAACTTGTCCTTGAGTTTCTGGAAGTCCGCGAAGGTCTTGGCGAATTCGGTGTTGCTCTCACCGTCGGTGGCCACGAAATAGATCCAGCCGTCGGCGGTCGGATTCAGGGTGGCCTTCAGCGCGTCGTCGCCGGGATTGCCGATCGGACCGGGCGGCAGACCCTTGTTGGTGTAGGTGTTGTACGGGTCCTTGTTGCTGTTGATCTCGGACGCGCTGATATGGATCTTGCTCTCGCCCTTCAGGTAATTGAAGGTCGAGTCGAACTGGAGCAGTCGGTTGGTCTCTTCGTTCGTGGGCTTGAGCCGGTTGTAGACGACCTCCGCCATCTTGCGGTAGTCCTCGTGCGTCTTGCCCTCGGCCTGCACGAGGCTGGCGACCGTGATGACCTGCAGCGGACTCTCCAGCTTGAGCGCCTTGGCCTTGGCGTCGAGGTTGTAGCCGCCGTACACCTCGTTGGCGTGGGCGACCATCGCCTTCAGGATGGCCTCCGGCTTCATGCCCTTGGCCGCGGGATAGGTGCCCGGGAACAGGAAGCCTTCCAGCGGGTCCTTGATGCTGGCATTGTCGTTCGCCCAGCTGGGCAGCCCGAGCTTCTTGTACTGGGTTTCCGCCACCTTCCGGGTGGCTCCGGAGGCGAGACCGAGCTTTGTGTCGATGCTCTTGTAAACGCCCACGTTCCGCTGACCCGGCGCGACCACCACATTGGCCTGGCTCTTCGGGTCGAGCATCATCGCGACGGCGCTTTTCGCGGACATCTCCTTTTTGAGGATGTACGCGCCCGCCTGGATGCTGTCCGCCTGGGGATTGCTCGTGAACGCGGAGACGAACGCGTCCACGCTCTTGACGACGCCGGCTTCCTTCAGCAGTCGGCCGATGGCCGCGCCGCCGGATCCCTTGGGAACCTCGACGCTCACACTCTGGGCGGTGCCGGCGCCCGCGTAGTCGGGAGCCGCGCCGTAACGATTCTGGTAGTAGTGGTAGCCGAAGTAGCCGACGCCGCCGATGCCACCGGCGAACACCAATACGACGACCAGGCAGGCGCAGCCGTTGCGGCTCTTCTTGCTCTTCGCCCCCTTGGCGCCCTTCGCGCCCTTGCCGCCTCGGCCCCTGCGATTCCCGCGGCCCTCGGGCTCGTCCTCGTCCTCGTCGTCCTCGGCTCCGCCACCTGCGAAGAAGGCGTGCTCGCCCTGGTCGGGGCCGGGATCCCAGTCGGGCTTCTGGTCGGGCTCCGGTTCCGGCTCCGCCTGGGCCGGTTCGGGCTCGGGGCGTCGCCGGGCGGGCGGTTCCGGCGGCGGATACGCGTCCGGGGTGCCGTAGAAGTCGGGCTGCTCCGCACCGTAGGCCGCGGCCTGCTGGCCGTAGGGGTCACCGGGGTCGGCCGCGTACGGGACATGGGCATGCGTGCCCGTGCCGTCCCAGCCGCCCTCCTGATAACCCTCCTGGTATCCCTGCTGGTTCTGGTGGTTCTGGTGGTTCTGCTGATTCTGGTGGGCGTACTGCTGCGAGCCCTGTTCGGCGTACTGCTGCTGGTCGTAGCCCTGGTACTGCGGGTCGTACTGCTGCTGGTCGTACTGCTGCGCCTGTCCTTGGCCCCAGTCGCCGTACTCCTGCTGCGCCTGCTGCGGGTAGTGGTGCTGCTGCTGGCCGCCGTAGGCAGGCTGATGACCCACGTGGGCCTGCTGCCCTTCCCATCCGCCGTCCCCGTACAACGGGTCCTCCGGATGCCACGGTTCGGAGCCTGGGCCCCGGCCATACTCAGTCATCGATCCCCTAGAGCCGCGAGGCGGCGATCACGCGGCTTTCGCAGGCCCGTCACCGTTCCGCCTCTCTCTGTGCGGCAGCTGTTCGAACACCGCCGCATCGCGCGGAACGTTACCGTATCGCGATCAGATGACCACTTCGACGCCCTCGCCCGGTGCTTTACCTGACACCCGTTCGGATTCCAGCGCCTGCTGAAGGATGATCACAGCGGCTGCCTGGTCGATCACCGAGCGGCCCTTCTTCGACTTCACCCCGGAGGCGCGCAGTCCTTGACTGGCCGTCACCGTCGTCATCCGCTCGTCGACGAGCCGGACCGGGACGGGGGCGATGCCCTTGGCCAGCTCCTGGGCGAAGCCGCGAACCTTTACCGCGGCCGGCCCCTCGCCCCCCTTGAGGGAGCGAGGGAGACCGACGACGACCTCGATCGGCTCGTACTCCTCGACCAGTTGTCCGAGGCGGCGGTGAGCCGCCGGGAGGTCCCGGCCGGGGACCGTCTCGACCGGGGTGGCGAGGATCCCGTCGGGGTCGCACGAGGCGACCCCGATCCGGGCGTCCCCGACGTCGATCGCGAGTCGACGGCCCTTCCGCATCGGATGGCTCACTTGGCCGTTTCCACCACGAGCCGCTCGACGGCGTCGACAGCCTCGCCGATCGCGGCCGGGTTCTGTCCGCCGCCCTGGGCGACGTCCGGCTTGCCGCCACCGCCGCCGCCGAGGGTCTTGGCGGCCGTACGGACCAGCTCGCCGGCCTTGAGACCGCGCTCGCGGGCGGCCTCGTTGGTGGCGATGACCGTCAGCGGCTTGCCGTTGTTGACCGTGAACAGGGCGACCACGGCGGCGCGTCCGCCCTGGATGCGGCCGCGCACGTCGAGGACCAGCTTGCGCAGGTCGTCCGGGGTCGTGCCGTCCGGCACCTGACCGGTGACGACGGCTACACCGCGCACGTCCTTGGCCAACTCGACGAGACCGGCGGCGGCCTGGAGCACCTTCTCCGCGCGGAACTTCTCGATCTCCTTCTCGGCGTCCTTCAGCTTGCCGAGCATGGCGGAGACCTTCTCCGGGAGCTCCTCCGGACGGCCCTTGATCAGCTCCTGGAGCTGGGCGACGACCGTGTGCTCCCGGGCCAGGAAGTTGTAGGCGTCGACGCCGACGAGGGCCTCGATCCGGCGCACACCCGAGCCGATCGACGACTCGCCGAGCAGCTTCACCAGGCCCAGCTGGGAGGTGTTGTGCACATGGGTGCCGCCGCACAGCTCCTTGGAGAAGTCGCCGATGGTCACGACGCGGACCCGCTCGCCGTACTTCTCGCCGAACTCGGCGATGGCGCCCTGTTTCTTGGCCTCGTCGATGCCCATGATGTCGGCGCGCACGTCGAGGTCGCGGGCGAGCACCTCGTTGATCTGCTGCTCGACGTCGGTCATCACGGCCGTCGGGACGGCGGACGGGGAGCCGAAGTCGAAGCGGAACCGGCCGGGCTGGTTCTCGGAACCGGCCTGGGCGGCCGTCGGGCCGAGGGCGTCGCGCAGCGCCTGGTGGGTCAGGTGGGTGGCCGAGTGGGCGCGGGCGATGGCCGTACGGCGACGGTTGTCGATGGCGGCGTGGGCCTTGGCGCCGACCGTCACCTCACCGAACTGGACCACGCCCTTGTGGACGTAGACGCCCGGAACCGGCTTCTGGCAGTCGCGGATCTCGATGACGGCGCCGGTGTCGACCTTGATCCGGCCGGTGTCGCCGATCTGGCCGCCGCCCTCGGCGTAGAACGGGGTGCGGTCGAGGACGATCTCGACCTCGTCGCCCTCGGTGGCGGCCGGAGAGGAGGCGCCGTCGACGAGGATGCCGACGATCGTGGACTCGCCCTCGGTGTCGGAGTAGCCGATGAACTCGGTCTCGCCGGCCTGATCGGCGATCTCACGGTAGGCTCCGGCGCCGGCGTGACCGGTCTTCTTGGCCTGGGCGTCGGCCTTGGCGCGCTCCCGCTGTTCCTTCATCAGACGGCGGAAGCCGTCCTCGTCCACGGAGAGGCCCTGTTCGGCGGCCATCTCCAGGGTGAGGTCGATCGGGAAGCCCCAGGTGTCGTGGAGCAGGAACGCCTTGTCGCCGGCGAGGACCGTGCCGCCGGACTGCTTGGTCTCGGTGACGGCCGTGTCGAGGATGTTGGTGCCGGCCTTCAGCGTCTTGAGGAAGGCGTTCTCCTCGGCGACGGCGACCTTCTCGATGCGCTCGCGGTCGGTGACGAGCTCCGGGTACTGCTGCCCCATCATCTCGATGACCGTGTCGATGAGGTCCTTGACGACCGGACCCGTGGCGCCGAGCAGGCGCATGTTGCGGATGGCGCGGCGCATGATGCGGCGCAGCACGTAACCGCGGCCCTCGTTGCCGGGGGTCACGCCGTCGCCGATGAGCATCACCGAGGTGCGCATGTGGTCGGTGACCACGCGCAGGGAGACGTCCGAGTCGTGGGCGTCGCCGTACTCGACGCCGGTCAGCTCGGTGGCCTTCTTGATGACGGCCATGGAGGTGTCGATCTCGTACATGTTCTGCACGCCCTGCAGAATCATGGCGAGGCGCTCCATGCCGAGGCCCGTGTCGATGTTCTTGCTCGGCAGGTCGCCCAGGATCTCGAAGTTGTCCTTGCCGATGCCCTCGCCGCGCTCGTACTGCATGAAGACGAGGTTCCAGATCTCCACGTAGCGCTCGTCGTTGACGGCGGGGCCGCCCTCGACGCCGAACTCGGGGCCGCGGTCGTAGTTGATCTCGGAACACGGTCCGCAGGGGCCGGGGACGCCCATGGACCAGTAGTTGTCCTTCATGCCGAGGCGCTGGATGCGCTCCTTGGGCACGCCGACGACCTCGTGCCAGATGCGCTCGGCCTCGTCGTCGTCCTTGTAGACGGTGATCCAGAGCTTCTCCGGCTCCAGGCCGTAACCGCCCTTGTCCTGGGGCGTGGTGAGCAGCTCCCAGGCGTAGCTGATGGCGCCTTCCTTGAAGTAGTCGCCGAAGGAGAAGTTGCCGCACATCTGAAAGAACGTGCCGTGGCGGGTGGTCTTGCCGACCTCTTCGATGTCGGGCGTGCGCACGCACTTCTGCACGCTGGTGGCGCGCGCGAAGGGCGGCTTGACCTCACCCAGGAAGTAGGGCTTGAAGGGCACCATGCCGGCCGGGACGAGGAGCAGAGTCGGGTCGTCCGCGATGAGCGACGCCGAAGGGACGACGGTGTGCCCGCGCTCCTCGAAGAAGCTCAGCCAGCGGCGGCGAATCTCGGCCGACTCCATCAGTGGTCCTCATTCCGGTTGTACGAGTACGTCGTGTTCTCGATGTACTTGGCGTTCTTCGGTGTGCTGCTGTTCTCGATGGCGGCGTGCCGCCTGGGTGCGGGGAGTTCGGGGTCCTCGCGGATCCCCAGCGCCTCCCCCAGTTCGGCCTCCCGCTGGGCCATGTTGTCGCGGACGTCGAGGGCGAAGCCCACCGCGCGGTCCTTGAGGCGCGCTCCCGTCTCGAGCGCCTTGTTGGCCGCGGTCGCGGCGAGGCTCTCGGGGGTCAGCTGCCTCAGCTTGCGGTTGACCTTGGTGGTGGCCCAGACACCGGCGGCTACGCCCGTGGTGAACCAGAAGGTACGGCGGAACATGGCTGGCTCTCAGTCCCTCTTTCCACGGGCGTTCCGCTTCTCCCGCCGGGAGACCGTGCGGCCCACGATCACGGTACGCCGGGGCTTGCCGGCGGGCGCGGCTTCCTTGCGGCCGCCGAGGGCCCGGCGCACCCCGTACCCGAAGGCGGCGACCTTGACCAGGGGGCCGCCGAAGGTGGAGGCGACGGTCGTCGAGAGCGCGGAGGCGTTCGACGTGACTTCCTGGACGTCGGTGGCGATCGCGTCGACCCGGTCGATCTGGGTCTGCGCGGAGCGCACCGCCGCGGAGGCGTCGGCCAGCAGCGGGACGGCCTGTTCGGTCACGTCCGCGACCAGCCGGGTGGTCGCCCTGAGCGTCTGGGCCAGCCTTGCCAGCGCGACGGCGAGGAAGGAGACCAGGATCGCCCAGAAGACGGCCACCAGGATTCCGGCCACCTCACCACCGGACACCGTGCACCTGCTTCCCGCTCTTCGGCGAAATCGATTGGGTTCCGAGCCTATCGCGCCGTCGCTGCCGTTCCGTACCGGATTAGGGGTGTGCGAAGGCCCGCCGCCCCGCCTGCCGGGGAGGCAGGGAGACGACGGGCCTGGGCGCAGAAGTCCTACGACCGCAGAACGATCCGGGAAAGGATCAGCGGGCGTAGTACTCGACGACGAGCTGCTCGTCGCAGATCACCGGGATCTCCTTGCGGTTCGGCTCACGGTCCAGGCGGAACGCCAGGGAGCGGAGGTTCACCTGGAGGTAGCGCGGGGTCTCGCCGTCGGGGGCGAAGCCGCCCTCACGGGCGATCGCGAAGAGGGTCTTCTCGCGGCTGCGCTCGCGGACCATCACGACGTCGTCGGGACGGACGCGGAAGGACGGCTTGTCGACCTTCTGGCCGTTGACCTCGATGTGGCCGTGGACGACCATCTGGCGGGCCTGGTAGATCGTGCGGGCGATGCCCGAACGCAGGACCAGCGCGTCGAGACGGCGCTCGAGCTCGATGATCAGGGCCTCACCGGTCTTGCCCTGGACCTTGGAGGCACGCTCGTAGGCGCGGACGAGCTGACGCTCGGACACGTCGTACTGCGCGCGCAGACGCTGCTTCTCGAGCAGACGGACCTTGTAGTCCGAGTTCTGCTTGCGGCCACGGCCGTGCTCGCCCGGCGGGTAGGGGCGGGCCTCGAAGTACTTGACGGCCTTCGGGGTCAGCGCGATGCCGAGAGCACGCGACTTCTTGACCTTGGGGCGGGACTGATTCGCCACTGTCTGTGTCTCTTTCCTAGTTTTCCGGCTTGTCAGAGTTGAGGGAGGTCGCATCCGCAGCCGGGGAAACCCGCCGGGTCCGCTCGGAACCTGCCGGGCAGCCGCTCCCCTGGTCTGGGCACATACGTGCAGCACGCGAGTGGCCCACCGACCGTTCCCGGAACTTCGGGTGGTGGTGGGCTGCCCGCGACACCGTTCAACGGTGCGCGACGCTCCTGGAGCCGATCCGATCCCAGGAGGACCGGGGCTCCGGCTGACTGTCCCGTTCTGACTGCACGGGACGCAGCACTTCGGGCGAGTCTACAGGGTGCTCACGACCCCCTGCGACCGAGGTGCTGTCTGGTCCACTCGACCGCGTCCGCGTAGCGGGCCTCGGCGCCGTGCCGGGTGGGCGCGTAGTACTCCCGGCCGTGGATGGCGTCCGGGGCGTACTGCTGGGCGGCGATGCCCTCCGGCAGGTCGTGCGGATACACGTACCCCTGCGCGTGCCCGAGCTTCGCGGCGCCCTTGTAGTGCCCGTCGCGCAGATGCGGCGGAACGGGCCCCGCCAGCCCCTTGCGTACGTCGTCCAGGGCGGCGCCGATCGCCGTCGTCGCGGCGTTGGACTTGGGGGCCAGGGCGAGGGCGATGGTGGCGTGGCTGAGGGTCAGGGCGGCCTCGGGAAAGCCGATCATGGCGACGGCCTGGGCGGCGGCGACCGCGATCGGCAGCGCGCCCGGATCGGCGAGGCCGATGTCCTCGCTGGCGGAGATCATCAGGCGGCGGGCGATGAAGCGGGGGTCCTCGCCGGCCTCGATCATGCGGGCCAGGTAGTGCAGGGCGGCGTCGACGTCCGAGCCCCGGATGGACTTGATCAGCGCACTGGCGACGTCGTAGTGCTGGTCGCCGTCGCGGTCGTACTTCACGGCCGCGCGGTCGACCGTCTGCTCCAGGGTCTGCAGGCTGATCTCGGTCTCGTCCTGGTCGAGGGCGGCGCCGGCGGCGGCCTCCAGCGCGGTCAGCGCGCGGCGGGCGTCGCCGCCGGCGATGCGCAGGAGGTGGGCCTCGGTGTCCTCGGGGAGGGTGACGGCGCCCTTGAGGCCGCGGTCGTCGGCCAGTGCGCGCTTGACGAGATCGCGGAGGTCGTCGTCGGTGAGGGGTTCGAGGGTCAGCAGGAGGGAGCGGGACAGGAGCGGGGAGATGACCGAGAAGTACGGGTTCTCCGTCGTCGCCGCGATCAGCGTCACCCAGCGGTTCTCGACGGCCGGGAGGAGGGAGTCCTGCTGGGCCTTGCTGAAGCGGTGGATCTCGTCGAGGAAGAGGACGGTCTCCTTGCCGTAGCCGCCGATGGCGCGGCGGGCGCCGTCGATGACCGAGCGGACCTCCTTGACGCCCGCGGTGATGGCCGACAGCTCCACGAACCGCTTGTTGGTGGCCTTGGAGACGACGTACGCCAGAGTCGTCTTCCCCGTGCCGGGCGGTCCCCAGAGGATCACGGACGACGGGCCCGCCGGGCCCTTGGCGCCGTCGCCGACCAGGCGGCGCAGGGGTGAGCCCGGCTTCAGCAGGTGCTGCTGGCCCACCACCTCGTCGAGCGTGCGCGGACGCATCCGGACCGCCAGGGGGCTCCCCGCGGGGTCCTTCTCCTGGCGGTCTTCTGCTGCGGCGGTGAACAGGTCGGGCTCCACACATCGGAGCCTACGTCAGGGGTCCGACAGTCCTGTCCGGGGCCGGGTCCGGGGCCGGTCCGCGGCCGGGCTCAGGCCCAGAGGTCGGTGCCCCAGCGGGTCAGGATCAGCATGGCGATGATGCCGACGTGGGTGGCCGGCAGGACCCAGGTGAACTCGCCGAAGAACCGCTTCAGCCAGCCCGGTGCGGGCAGCAGGCCGTTGCGCACGTTGAACGAGGTGACGTACCAGAACATGGTGATCGTCGCGACCCAGGCCAGCGAGCACCACAGGCACAGGGCGTTGATCTCGTACAGGGACTGGTACTGCAGCCAGGTGCAGAAGGACACGCCGAAGAGCGTGCCGAAGTTGAAGGTCAGCCAGTACCAGCGGGGGAAGCTTGCCCGGGCCAGCAGGCTCATGCCGACGCAGATGACGATGCCGTAGGCGACGAGGCCGAGCATCGGGTTGGGGAAGCCGAAGGCGGCGGCCTGCTTGCTCTCCATGACGCTGCCGCAGGACACGATCGGGTTGATGCTGCAGCTGGGGGTGAACGTCTTGCCGTCCACCTTGCCTTCGAGGATCTTGAACTTGTCGATCGTGATGACCCACGCGGCGAGCAGACCGGCCGCGCCGGTGATCAGCAGCAGGATCGCGAACGCACGGCTGCCGCCCACCGTCCGGGGCTCCGTCGCGGCGACGCGCTCGGGCTCGGACTCCGTGGAGACGTCTTTGACTGTCGTCTTGCTCATCACGCCGATCCGTCACTTGAGAGTTGGACCATCTTCGGGCAGGGGCCATTGTGCCGCACGGGGTCGTGTGTCCACCGTTCAGTGGACATAAGGAAGTACGCGCGGGCGCCCCTGGGCGTTCGGTTTCGGCCGATGGGCGAGCCGGGGCAGCACACCCGAGCGAAGGGTGCCGGACCGGACGATCCGGCACCCTCGTGGGGCCCTAGCCGAGCCTCGACTCCAGTTCCGCCACGATCTCGTTCACGCCGACCGCCGCCTGCTCACCGGACTCCATGTCCTTGAGCTGGACGACGCCCTCGGCGAGGTCGCGTTCACCTGCGACGATCGCGTAGCGGGCCCCGCTGCGGTTGGCGTTCTTCATGGCGCCCTTGAGCCCCTTGGCGCCGTAGGAGAAGTCGGCCGCGATGCCGACCTTGCGGAGCTCGGTGACCTTGGCGAACAGGACCCGGCGGGCCTCCTCGCCCAGCGGCACCGCGAACACGCTGGTCGTGGAGGGGAGTTCGAGCTCGATGCCCTCCGCCTCCAGGGCGAGGACCGTGCGGTCGACGCCCAGTGCCCAGCCCACCGACGGCAGCGCGGGGCCGCCGAGCATCTCGGAGAGGCCGTCGTAGCGGCCGCCGCCGCCCACCGCGGACTGGGAGCCCAGCCCGTCGTGGACGAACTCGAACGTCGTGCGCGTGTAGTAGTCCAGGCCGCGGACCAGCTTCGGGTCGTCCTCGAAGGCGACGCCCGCCGCCGTGATCAGCTCGCGGACCTCCTCGTGGTACGCCTTGCAGCCGTCGCAGAGGTAGTCGCGCAGCAGCGGGGCGTCTTTGAGCTGCTTCTGGACCGACTCGCGCTTGTCGTCCAGGACGCGCAGCGGGTTGATCTCCGCGCGGCGCAGGGTGTCCTCGTCCAGGTCCAGGCCGCGCAGGAAGTCCTGCAGCGCCGCGCGGTACACCGGCCGGCACTCCTTGTCGCCCAGGCTGTTCAGCAGGATGCGGAAGTCGCGCAGCCCCAGGGAGCGGTACGCCTGGTCCGCGAGGATGATCAGCTCGGCGTCCAGCGCCGGGTCCTCCGCGCCGATCGCCTCGGCGCCGACCTGCGAGAAGTGCCGGTAGCGGCCCGCCTGCGGCTGCTCGTAGCGGTAGTAGGAGCCGGAGTACCAGAGCTTGACCGGGAGGTTGCCCTGCCGGTGCAGGTTCGCCTCCAGCGCGGCGCGCAGCACGGAGGCGGTTCCCTCGGGGCGCAGGGCCAGCTTGTCGCCGCCCTTGGTCTCGAAGGCGTACATCTCCTTCGTCACGATGTCGGTGGACTCGCCCACACCGCGCGCGAAGAGCTCCACGTTCTCGAAGCCGGGCGTCTCGACATAGCCGTAGCCGGAGTTTTTGAGCGGTTCGGCGATGGCCTCGCGCACCGCGAGGAACTTCGCCGACCGCGGCGGGATCAGGTCGTACGTGCCCTTGGGGGCCTGAAAGGTGCTCACGGAAGTCTCTCGTCACATTCCTCGTCGGGGAGGAGCCGAAGGGCCCTCTCCCTGGCCGGCGGCCGCCACCTGCCGCAGATACTGGTTGGTGGCGCGCTCCTGGCCGATGGTCGTCTGGGGGCCGTGGCCGGACAGCACCACGGTCGAGTCGTCGAGCGGCAGGCACACACGGGCCAGCGAGTCGAGCATCTCGGCCATGTCGCCGCCGGGCATGTCGGTGCGTCCGATGGAGCCGGCGAACAGCAGATCCCCGGAGAAGAAGACCGACGGGATCTCGGCCGTCTCGGGCATCCGGAAGGTCACCGACCCCTTGGTATGGCCCGGCGCGTGCGCGACGGAGAACTCCAGACCCGCCAGGTTCAGCCGCACGCCGTCGGTCAGCTCCCGGACGTCGTCCGGCTCCCCCACGGTCAGCTCGCCCATCAGCGGCATCCCGAGGGACCGGCCGAGGGCCTTCTCGGGGTCGCTCATCATGTACCGGTCCTCGGGGTGGATCCAGGCCGGTACGTCGTGCGCGCCGCACACCGGGACGACCGAGGCCACATGGTCGATGTGGCCGTGGGTGAGGACGACGGCGACGGGCTTGAGCCGATGCTTCCTGATCGCTTCCTCGACTCCGGGGGCCGCCTGGTGGCCCGGGTCGATGATCACGCACTCCTCACCGGCGGCGGGGGCGACGAGATAACAGTTCGTCCCCCAGGCCCCGGCGGGGAACCCGGCAATGAGCACGATCGTCCTTCGTTTGTGTCGATACGCGTGGGCTTCTGACGGCTGCGCCAGTGGTCAGAGCCTACCGGCGCTGCCGTTTCCTCAGCGAACCCATATACGGTACGGGGCACACGCAGGCGGTCGGCTCACAAGACGCACGCGCCCCAGTCGACGTACGAGACGCACGAGGAGAGAACGCGGTGGTCACCCAGGAACAGCGGAAGCGTCAGCTCGCCCGGGAGAAGTTCTTGCGGCAGCAGCAGCGGCGCACCTCCGCCCGGCGCAAGGCGCGCATGCGCAACTCGGTGATCGCGTCGGTGCTCGGCGTGATCATCATCGGCAGCCTGGCGCTGTACACGACCGGCGTCCTGAAGGACGACGACAACAAGACGAACGCGAGCTCCGAGACCACGCCCTCCGCGTCGCCCAGCGCCGCGAAGGACCCGTGCGAGAAGCCGGCCGCGGGCTCGATCAAGACGCAGACCTGGAAGAAGGAGCCGGCGCTCACGATCGACACGTCGGCGAAGTACACGATGACGCTCGCGACGACGTGCGGTGACATCGGCATAGCGCTGAAGGCCAAGGCCGCGCCGCACACGGTCAACTCGTTCGACTTCCTCGCCGGCAAGGGCTACTTCGACCACACCAAGTGCCACCGGCTCACCACCAACGGCATCTACGTGCTGCAGTGCGGCGACCCGACGGGCCAGGGCAGCGGCGGCCCCGGCTACACGATTCCGGACGAGAACCTGAAGGACGCCAGCCTCAAGGCCAACACCTACCCGGCGGGCACGGTCGCGATGGCCAACACCGGTCAGGCGCACACCGGCGGCAGCCAGTTCTTCCTCGTCTACCAGGACAGTCAGCTGCCGCCCAGCTACACGCCGTTCGGTACGTTGTCGGCCGACGGCATGAAGGTTCTGCGGAAGATCGCCGCCGCGGGCGAGAGCACGGGCGCCGGAGACGGGGCCCCGAACGCGACGGTCGTGATCAACAAGGCGACGGTCACGAAATCCTGACGACGAACTGACGACAACCCGACGACTAAGGCGCGGTCAACTGCGCAATTTCGGTCGCGCTGGATGCGGACAGGCGGCCCGCCGGTCGCCTATGTTGGCCGTGACGAAACTGTGGACGATGCCCAGGGGCACTGAAGCCCCTCGGAGGCATCATGTGGAGGAGGCGCTGTGAGCAGCGACCCGTGGGGCCGCGTCGACGAGACGGGCACCGTGTACGTGCGTACGGCCGACGGCGAGCAGGTGGTCGGTTCCTGGCAGGCAGGCTCCCCCGAGGAAGCCCTGGCCTACTTCGAGCGCAAGTACGAAGGCCTGGTTGTCGAGATCGGCCTCCTCGAGAAGCGAGTGCAGACCACGGATCTGTCGGCGAAGGACGCGCAGGTCGCCATCGACCACATCCGCGAGCAGGTGGACGCGCACCACGCGGTCGGCGATCTTCAGGCCCTGCGGGACCGGCTGGACAAGCTGGTGGCGACCGTCGAGTCGCGGCGCGAGGAGCGCAAGCAGCAGCGTGCCAAGCAGTCCGACGAGGCCCGCAAGGCCAAGGAGGACCTGGTCATCGAGGCGGAGCAGCTCGCACAGTCCGACCAGTGGCGGGCCGCCGGTGAGCGGCTGCGCTCCCTGGTGGACACCTGGAAGGGTCTGCCGCGGCTGGACCGCAAGTCGGACGACGAGCTGTGGCACCGGTTCTCGCACGCGCGTTCGGCGTTCTCCAAGCGTCGCAAGGCGCACTTCGCGCAGTTGGACGCCCAGCGCGAGGACGCCCGCCGGATCAAGGAGCGGCTGGTCTCCGAGGCCGAGGGGCTGTCCGGTTCGACGGACTGGGGTCCGACGGCCGCGCGCTACCGCGAGCTGATGGCGGAGTGGAAGGCGGCGGGCCGCGCCCAGCGCGAGCACGAAGACGACCTGTGGAACCGCTTCCGCGGCGCCCAGGACGTCTTCTTCGCCGCCCGCAGCTCGGTCTTCGCCGAGCGGGACGCGGAGCAGACGGAGAACCTGAAGCTCAAGGAGGAGCTCGCCGAGGAGGCCGAGAAGCTCCTGCCGATCGGTGACCTGAAGGCGACGCGGGCCGCGTTCCGCTCGATCAACGAACGCTGGGAGGCCATCGGCCACGTCCCGCGCGACGCACGGCCGAAGGTCGAGGGCCGGATGCACGCGGTGGAGCGGGCGATCCAGGAGTCCGAGGAGGCCGAGTGGCGCCGGACGAACCCGGAGGCACGCGCGCGTGCCGAGGGTCTGACCGGTCAGCTCCAGGCCGCCGTGGACAAGCTGCGGACGCAGATCGAGCAGGCTCGCGCCCAGGGCAACTCGGCGAAGGCCGACAAGCTGGAGCGGGAGCTGGAGGGTCGCCAGGCGCTGCTGGACCAGGCGCTGAAGGGCCTGCACGAGTTCGGCGGCTAGTCGTTCGGCCGGATTCTCTTCGACGCGAAACGGCCCGGCGGTGGGAGACCACCGCCGGGCCGTTTCGCGTTGCCTTCTCCCGGGATCGCCCCCGGGCTTGCGTCAGGGCCTGCGTGCCGACGTCACCCGGTACACGTCGTAGACGCCCTCGACCCCGCGGACGGCCTTCAGGACGTGTCCCAGGTGCTTGGGGTCGCCCATCTCGAACGTGAAGCGGGAGGTGGCCACCCGGTCACGGGAGGTCTGGACGGCCGCGGACAGGATGTTGACGTGCTGGTCGGACAGGACCCGCGTGACGTCCGACAGCAGACGGGAGCGGTCCAGCGCCTCGACCTGGATGGCGACCAGGAAGACCGAGGACTGCGTCGGCGCCCACTCGACGTCGAGGATCCGCTCCGGCTCGCGGGACAGTGACTCCACGTTGACGCAGTCGCTGCGGTGAACCGATACGCCACTACCGCGTGTGACGAATCCGATGATCGGGTCGCCGGGCACGGGCGTACAGCACCGGGCCAGCTTGACCCACACGTCGTCGACGCCCTTGACGACCACACCCGGGTCCTGGTTGCTGCGCCGCTTGCGGCCACGGGTGCGGGACGGCGGAACCGCCTCGTCGATCTCCTCGGTGGCCGCCTCCTCGCCGCCGAGGGCCTGCACCAGCTTCTGCACGACGTTCTGCGCGGCCACATGGCCCTCGCCGATCGCCGCGTACAGCGAGGAGATGTCCGGGTAGCGCATCTCGTGGGCCAGCGTGACCAGCGAGTCGCCGGTGAGGATGCGCTGGATCGGCAGGTTCTGCTTGCGCATGGCGCGCGCGATGGCGTCCTTGCCCTGCTCGATGGCCTCGTCGCGGCGCTCCTTGGAGAACCAGGCCCGGATCTTGTTGCGGGCGCGCGGCGACTTCACGAAGTTCAGCCAGTCCCGGGACGGCCCGGCCCCGGCCGCCTTGGAGGTGAAGACCTCCACCAGGTCGCCGTTGTCCAGGGTCGACTCCAGCGGCACGAGGCGGCCGTTGACCCGGGCTCCTATGGTGCGGTGGCCCACCTCGGTGTGCACCGCGTACGAGAAGTCCACGGGCGTGGCGCCGGCAGGCAGCGCTATCACGTCACCCTTCGGCGTGAAGACGAAGACCTCGTTGCGTGACAGGTCGAAGCGCAGGGACTCCAGGAACTCGCCGGGGTCCTCCGTCTCCTTCTGCCAGTCCAGGAGCTGGCGCAGCCACGCCATGTCGTTGAGGTGGTCGTCCTTGCCGGTGGTCCGCGGCTGGTCCGAGCGCACCTTGGAGGCGCCGGCGACGGCCTCCTGCTTGTACTTCCAGTGCGCGGCGATGCCGTACTCGGCCCGGCGGTGCATGTCGAACGTGCGGATCTGGAGTTCGACCGGCTTGCCGTTGGGGCCGATGACCGTCGTGTGCAGCGACTGGTACATGTTGAACTTGGGCATCGCGATGTAGTCCTTGAACCGGCCGGGGACCGGGTTCCATCGCGCGTGCACGGTGCCGAGGGCCGCGTAGCAGTCGCGGACGGTGTCGACGAGGACACGGATGCCCACCAGGTCGTAGATCTCCGCGAAGTCACGGCCGCGGACGATCATCTTCTGGTAGACGCTGTAGTAGTGCTTCGGGCGCCCGGTGACGGTCGCCTTGATGCGGGCGGCGCGCAGGTCGGCCTGGACCTCGTCGGTCACTATGGCCAGATACTCGTCACGCTTCGGTGCCCTCTCGGCCACCAGCCGTACGATCTCGTCGTACATCTTGGGGTAGAGGATCGCGAAGGCGAGGTCCTCCAGTTCCCACTTGATGGTGTTCATGCCGAGGCGGTGGGCGAGCGGCGCGTAGATCTCCAGGGTCTCGCGCGCCTTCTTCTCCTGCTTCTCGCGCTTGAGGTAGCGCATGGTGCGCATGTTGTGCAGGCGGTCGGCGAGCTTGATGACCAGGACGCGCGGGTCCTTGGCCATGGCGACGACCATCTTGCGCACGGTTTCGGCCTGCGCGGCCTCGCCGAACTTGACCTTGTCCAGCTTGGTGACGCCGTCGACGAGCAGCGCGACCTGGTCGCCGAAGTCGCGGCGCAGGTCCTCCAGGCCGTACTCGGTGTCCTCGACGGTGTCGTGCAGCAGGCCCGCCATGAGGGTGGCCGGGTCCATGCCGAGTTCGGCGAGGATCGTGGTGACCGCGAGCGGGTGCGTGATGTACGGGTCGCCGCTCTTGCGCTTCTGACCGCGGTGCCAGCGCTCGGCGACCTGGTAGGACTTCTCGATCTGGCGCAGAGTGGCGGTCTCGATCTTGGGGTCGTTGCTGCGCACTATCCGCAGCAGCGGTTCCAGGACCGGGTTGTAGGGGTTCGCGCGCTGGACGCCGAGCCGGGCGAGGCGGGCGCGGACGCGGTTGGAGGAGCCGGAGCGCGCGGTCGGCTGGGCGGCGGCCGGGCGGCCGACGGGCGTGGCCGAGGGGCGGTCGGCCGGGGCCGGCTTGGGGCGGGGCTGCTCGGCCGGCTTGTCGACGGGCGCGGAACGGTCGTGCTCGACCGGCCCGCGCGGGTCGCTCTTCGCGGGCATGGCCGCGGGCGCCGAGGCGGACTCGGGCTTGGCGGCGGTCAGGTGCTGGGCCTCGTCTGGCAAGAGGACTCCTCGTGCGCGATCCGGGTCCCCGGTCAGGCTCCGGAGCACCCATCGTAGCGATCCTGGGCTCCGGGATCGCCTTCAGGCCGATGTGAGGGCCGTCTACCGGAGAAACGCAAGGGGCGGGCGCCGGATTCCTCCGGGCCCGCCCGCTTGGCGTACGGCGGTTTTCGGACTGTCGTCAGACGGTCGGCAGGCCGCCGTCAGATGGTCAGCAGTGACTCCAGCGGAGCCCCGCCGAGGGCGGCCTCCAGGCGGGGCCGGCCGGCGAGGAAGCTCAGCTCCATCAGGACGGCGACGCCCGCGACCTCGGCGCCCGCGCGATGGATGAGCTGGATCGACGCCTCGGCGGTGCCGCCGGTGGCGAGCACGTCGTCGACGATCAGGATCCGGTCCTCGGGCGTCAGGTCCTCGGCGTGCACCTCGATCTCGGCCGAGCCGTACTCCAGGTCGTAGGCCTGGGCGAGGGTCGCTCCGGGGAGCTTGCCCGCCTTGCGTACGGGGATGAAGCCGAGGCCGGCCCGAACCGCGACCGGGGCGCCCAGGATGAAGCCCCGGGCCTCCAGGCCGACGACCTTGGTGGCGCCGGTGCGCTCGGCGATCTCGGCGAACGCGTCGGTGAGCGCGGTGAACGCAGCCGGGTCCGCCAGGAGCGGGGTGATGTCCTTGAACATCACGCCCGGCTCCGGGTGGTCGGCCACATCACGGATGCGGCTGAGCAGCAGGGTCGTGATGTCGGTGACCTCGGTCATCGGCGCTTCCCCGACGGACGGCCGCGGCCCCGGCCACGGGACGCGGGCTGACTGCGCGGGCCGATGACCGCGGGAGCGGCGTCCTCCCGGTCGTCGTCGTAGGCGTCGTCGCCCCGGCCGTCGGCGAGCTGCTCCTCCGTCCTCGCCTGGGCGCGCTTGGCGAGGATCCGCTTCTTCAGCGCCTTGACCTGCGGCTCGCGCTCCTTGAGGTCGGCGACGAGCGGCGTGGCGATGAAGATCGAGGAGTAGGCGCCGGCCGCGAGGCCGACGAACAGCGACAGCGAGATGTCGTTGAGCGTGCCCGCGCCGAGGAAGCCGCCGCCGATGAACAGCAGGCCCGCGACCGGCAGCAGCGCCACGACCGTGGTGTTGATGGACCGGACCAGGGTGCCGTTGATCGAGCGGTTGGCGATCTCGCTGTAGGTGAAGCGGGTCTGCTTGGTGAGGTCCTTCGTCTGTTCCTTGAGGGAGTCGAACACGACGACCGTGTCGTACAGCGAGTAACCGAGGATCGTCAGCAGACCGATCACCGTGCCGGGCGTGACCTCGAAGCCGACGAGGGCGTAGATGCCGACGGTGATGGTGATGTCGTGGATCAGGGCGACGAGCGCCGCGATGGCCATGCGCCACTCGAAGGCGATCGCCAGGTAGATCACGACGAGGACCATGAAGATCGCCAGGCCCTGCCAGGCCTTGTTGGCGATCTGGTCGCCCCAGCTGGGACCGACCAGCTCGGCGGTGATCGTCTCCGGGTCGGCCTTGAAGTCCTTGGCCAGGTCGTTCTTGATCACGGTGGACTGCTTGATGTCCATGCCGGCGATCTGGATGCGCAGCGTGCCGTTGCCGAGCTTCTGCACGACCGCGTCATGGCCGGACGCCGACTTCGCGTAGTCCTCCGCCTGGGAGACGGAGACGCTGGTCTTCTCGGTGGTGAAGACGGCGCCGCCCTGGAAGTCGATGCCCATGTTCAGGCCGCGCACCGCCAGGCCGAGGATGGCCGTGATGGTGATCAGGATCGAGATGCCGTACCAGAGCTTGCGGTGGCCGATGAAGTCGTAGCTGACCTCGCCACGGTGCAGTCGGGCGCCGAGGTTGCCGAGTTTCGACACGCTCACGCCTCCTTCGTCTCGACGGGGCCGGCGGCAGGACCGGCGGGACGGCGGGTGCGGCGAATCGGCGGGTGGGCGCCGAGGCTCTTCGGGTCGAGCCCGGACCACTTGTGGCCGTTCGCGAAGAACTTGCGGCGGGCGATGAGCGTCATCAGCGGCTTGGTGAAGAAGAAGACCACGACCACGTCGAGGACGGTGGTCAGACCCAGCGTGAACGCGAAGCCCTGGACCTTGCCGACGGTGACGATGAAGAGCACGGCGGCGGCGAGGAACGACACGAAGTCGGAGACCAGGATGGTGCGCCGGGCGCGCGGCCAGGCCCGCTCGACGGCGGGACGCAGGGTGCGGCCCTCACGGATCTCGTCCCGGACGCGTTCGAAGTACACGATGAACGAGTCCGCTGTGATGCCGATGGCGACGATGGCGCCACAGACGGCCGGGAGGTTCAGCGCGAAGCCGATCGCCGGGCCGAGCAGGGACATGAGGACGTAGGTGAGAGCTGCGGAGACCAGCAGCGAGGCGAGCGCGACGAGCGCGAGACCCCGGTAGTACGCCACCAGGTAGATGACGACCAGGGCGAGGCCGATGGCGCCGGCGAGCAGACCGGCGTGCAGCTGGTCACCGCCGAGCGCCGCGGTCACCGTGGTCACGCTCTGCTCCTTGAAGGAGAGCGGAAGCGCACCGTAGGACAGCATGTTGGCGAGGCCCTGGGCCTCCTGCTGCTGGAAGCTGCCGGAGATCTGGGCCTGGCCGCCGGTGATCGCGTTCTGCACGAACGGGCTGGAGACGACGTCGCCGTCGAGCACGATGGCGAACTCGTTCTGCGGCTGGGTGTTCTGTGCGAGCTGCCCGGTGATGGTGGCGAACTTCTTGGAACCCTTGGACGTGAAGTCCATGGTGACCTGCCAGCCGGCGGCGCCCTGCGTGTCGAAGACGGCCTGGGCCTTCTTGACGTCGGTGCCGTCGACGGCGGCCGGGCCGAGGAGGTACTTGTACCAGACCTTGTCGATCTCACCGCAGGCCACGGTCGGGTCGCCGGGCTTGACGCCTTCGCCGGTCTTGGTGCGGGCCGCCTTGTCGGAGCAGTTCAGGGCCGCGTACTTGGCCTGGAGCGCGGCGTCCTGGGGCGTGGTGGCGCCGCCGCTCGCGGGGGCCGACGGGCTGGGGGAGGCGCTCGCCTTGGTGCCGGCGGAGGCCGACGGGGTGGCGTCCGCCTTCAGCGCGTCGGTGACGGCGCGGCCCTGCGAGGTGGCTGTGGCCGACGGGGACGTCGAGGAGGTCGCCTTCTCGCCGGTGCCGGAGGCGGTCGCCGAAGGGCTCGGCGACGAGCTCGGCGAGGCGCCGGCCGAGCCGCTCGCGGTGGTGCTCGGGGACGCGCTCGGTGCGGGGGTGGCGGCGGAGCCGGTGGCCTCCTGGGCCAGGACCGGACGGAAGTACAGCTTGGCGGTGGTGCCGACCTGCTGGCGGGCTTCGTCGGAGTTGGTGCCCTTGGGGATGTTCACGATGATGTTGCGCTCGCCCTGGGTCTGCACCTCCGCCTCGGAGACGCCCAGCCCGTTGACACGGCGGTTCATGATCTCGACCGCGGTGTTCATGTTGGACTTGTTGATCGTGGATCCCGGTTCGGGCTTCGCCTCCAGCGTGATGCTGGTACCGCCGGCAAGGTCGATGCCGAGACGCGGAGTGGTGTGACCGGAGGCGAACATGCCTCCGGTGAGCCCCGCGATGGCGATCAGGATCAGGGCCAGCGAGCGCCCTGGCTTGCTCTGGGCACTCGCGCTCCGGCCCTTCTTAGGTGCTGCCACCTTCTCGTACTCCCTCTCGGGCCGCCTCGCGCCGGGTCAGCGCGGCGGCGGCCATGACATGGTGTCGGGATCCCCTGGCGAGATGCGCGCGCCCCGGCACGGACGGGTGCGACCCGTGTACGCGCCGGGGACGTGGCTACTTCTTCGCGTCGGAGTCGCCGTCGGTCTTCTTCGGCTCTTCGTCGGCCTCGGCGGCCTTCTCCTCGGCCGCTTCGGGCTCGTCCTTCTTACCGAGGTCGACGGGCTTGTCGTCGGAGGCGGCGGCAGCTTCGTCGGCGGGCTCGTCGGTCTCGGTGAGGGAGGAGGCGTCGTCCGGGACGATGTCGGAGTCGGACTTCAGGTCGTGCTCGACGCCGTGGACGATGCGGTTGTACTCGTCGTCGGTCAGGACGGCGCCGATCGCGTTCTTCGCGAAGAGCAGTTCCACGCCCGGCCCCGCATCGAGGAGGATCGTGTCGTCGTTGACCTCCTTGACCGTCGCGTACATGCCCCCGATGGTGCGGACACCACTGCCGGGCTGCAAATCGTTACGCATGTTGGCGGCCTGTTGCTGCTTCTTCTTGGCCGACCGGGTCATCAGGAACATGGCCCCGATGAGCACGATGAACGGGAGGAGGGTCACAGGACTCACGGGACGGAACTTCCTTCAAACGACCGCGATGGTTTGAGCGGCCTGATGGATGGGGGTTGTGTGCTGCCGACAACTGCGGCATCGGCGGAGTCTAAGCGAGTCCGCATGCATGGAACAACGCTCAGCATGGCACCTGGGTTCCTGACCCGGCCAATGCCCCCGCCGTAGCCCTGCGTCTCACGGACCGAACAGGTCCTGTTGTCCACTTCCCTGGGCCGGGGGGCGGGGCGGGGTGAGGCCGAGGTGCGTCCACGCGGCCGGGGTCGCCACCCGCCCGCGCGGTGTACGCGCCAGTAGCCCCTCCCGCACGAGGAAGGGTTCGGCGACCTCCTCCACGGTTTCTCGCTCCTCCCCCACCGCGACGGCGAGGGTGGACAGGCCGACCGGGCCGCCGCCGAACAGTTTGAGCAGGGCCTTCAGGACCGCGCGGTCCAGCCGGTCCAGACCGCGGCCGTCCACCTCGTAGACCTTCAGGGCAGCCTCCGCGATCTCGCGGGTGATGATCCCGTCGGCCTTGACCTGCGCGTAGTCGCGGACGCGGCGCAGCAGACGGTTGGCGATCCGGGGGGTGCCGCGGGAGCGGCCGGCGATCTCGGCGGCGCCGTCGGTGTCGATCTCGACATCGAGGAGGTTCGCGGAGCGGTGGATGACGCGCTCCAGTTCGGCCGGCTCGTAGAACTCCATGTGCGCGGTGAAGCCGAAGCGGTCGCGCAGCGGGGGCGGCAGCAGGCCCGCGCGCGTGGTGGCGCCGACCAGGGTGAAGGGGGGCAGTTCGAGGGGGATGGCGGTGGCGCCGGGGCCCTTGCCGACGATGACGTCGACGCGGAAGTCCTCCATCGCCATGTAGAGCATCTCCTCGGCGGGCCGCGACATGCGGTGGATCTCGTCGAGGAAGAGGACCTCGCCCTCCTGGAGGGAGGAGAGGATCGCGGCGAGGTCGCCTGCGTGCTGGATGGCGGGGCCGGAGGTGATGCGGATCGGGGCGCCCATCTCGGCGGCGATGATCATCGAGAGGGTGGTCTTGCCGAGGCCGGGGGCGCCGGAGAGCAGCACGTGGTCGGCGGTCGCGCCACGCGCGCGTGCGGCGCGCAGGACCAGGTCGAGCTGTTCGCGGACCTTCTCCTGGCCGATGAACTCGCCCAGGTCCTTGGGGCGCAGGGCGGCCTCGACGGCCTGGTCCTCACCGTCGGCGACAGAGCCCACCAGCCGGTCCGCGGCGGGGCCGACGAGCTGCTCGGGGGCACTCTCGTCGGTCGTGTCGTCCCAGTTCACTGCTGTTCTCCTAGCGGGCGCGGTTCAGGGTCTGCAGGGCGGCCCTCAGCAGGTGGCCCACCTGCGGCGCGCCGTCGGCGGCCTCGGCCTGCGGGGTCACGGCGAGGACCGCCTCGTCGGCCTCGCGGGTGGCGTACCCGAGGCCGATCAGGGCGGCGTGCAGCTGGTCGCGCCAGCCGCTGGTGACCGGCGCGCCGACCGCGGGGGCGCCCACCGGCGCGCCCAGCCGGTCCTTGAACTCCAGCAGCAGCTTCTGCGCGCCCTTCTTGCCGATGCCCGGGACCGCCATGAGCGCCTTCTCGTCCCCCGCGGCCACCGCTCGGCGCAGGGCGTCCGGGGTGTGCACCGCCAGCATGGCCTGGGCCAGCCTGGGGCCGACCCCGCTCGCGGTCTGCAGCAGCTCGAAGACCTGGCGTTCGTCGTCGTCCACGAAGCCGTACAGGGTCAGCGAGTCCTCCCGTACGACGAGGGAGGTGGCGAGCTTGGCCGGCCGGCCGAGCCGGAGGGTGGACAGCGTGTTCGGGGTGCACTGGACGGCCATGCCCACACCGCCCACCTCGACCACCGCGAGGTCGGGAGCGAGTGCGGCGACCGTGCCGCTGACGAAGGCGATCATGCCGTACGGCCTTTCGATGTCATCGGTGCTTTGGCTGCGTGCAGGGCGACGGCCTGCTGAAGTCGGTTCTGCGCGGGGGCGCGCCAGATGTGGCAGATGGCGAGCGCGAGGGCGTCGGCGGCGTCGGCCGGCTTGGGCGGGGCGTCGAGCCGGAGCAGACGCGTGACCATGGCACCGACCTGTGCCTTGTCCGCGCGCCCGCTGCCGGTGACGGCGGCCTTGACCTCGCTGGGGGTGTGCAGGGCGACGGGGATGCCGCGGCGGGCGGCGCACAGCATGGCGACGGCGCTGGCCTGGGCGGTGCCCATGACCGTGCGCATGTTGTGCTGGCTGAACACCCTCTCCACGGCGACGAATTCGGGCCGGTACTTCTCCAGCCAGCTTTCGATGCCCTGCTCCACGGCGACCAGGCGCTGCCCCAACTCGGCGTCCGCGGGCGTGCGGACGACACCGACGCCGAGCATGGTGAGCGGCCGGCCCGCGACCCCCTCGACGACACCGACACCGCACCGCGTCAGTCCGGGGTCCACCCCGAGTACGCGCACGCCCCCACCCTTTCGCAGCTGAAGATCTCCGATGGTCGCCAGGCTATCCGCCGGCACTGACAACGACGTCGGGCCGGTAGGACGTGTCCCCACCGGCCCGACGGATCCGCTCAGTTCGCGGCAGCCCTACGCGTCGACCTTCTCCATGACCTCGTCGCTGACGTCGAAGTTGGCGAAGACGTTCTGGACGTCGTCGCTGTCCTCGAGTGCGTCGATCAGCTTGAAGATCTTCTTCGCGCCCTCCTCGTCCAGCTCGACCTGCATGGTCGGGACGAAGTTGGCCTCGGCGGAGTCGTAGTCGACGTCGGCCTCCTGGAGGGCGGTGCGGACCGCGACCAGGTCGGTGGCCTCGCTGATGACCTCGAAGGACTCACCGAGGTCGTTGACCTCCTCGGCGCCCGCGTCGAGGACCGCGCCGAGCACGTCGTCCTCGGTCAGCTCGCCCTTGGGGACGATGACGACGCCCTTGCGGTTGAAGAGGTAGGACACCGAGCCCGGGTCGGCCATGGAGCCGCCGTTGCGGGTCATGGCGACGCGGACGTCGGAGGCGGCGCGGTTGCGGTTGTCGGTGAGGCACTCGATGAGCACCGCGACGCCGTTGGGGCCGTAACCCTCGTACATGATCGTCTCGTAGTCGGCGCCGCCGGCCTCGAGACCGCCGCCGCGCTTGACCGCGGAGTCGATGTTCTTGTTCGGAACCGACTGCTTCTTCGCCTTCTGGATGGCGTCGTAGAGCGTCGGGTTGCCCTCGATGTCGACGCCGCCCATCCGGGCCGCGACCTCGATGTTCTTGATCAGCTTCGCGAAGAGCTTGCCGCGTTTGGCATCGATCACGGCCTTCTTGTGCTTCGTCGTAGCCCATTTAGAGTGGCCGGACATCTGCCTGTCTCCTTCGCGTAACCCATCGATGAACGAACCCCAGAGATCCTACAAGGACTCCGCCGCGCGGTTCGCGCGCACCATGTCGACGAACAGGGCGTGCACGCGGTGGTCGCCGGTCAGCTCCGGGTGGAACGACGTGGCGAGCACGTTGCCCTGACGGACCGCGACAATGTGACCCTCGTGCTCGGCGAGCACCTCGGTCCTGGCGCCCACGGACTCGACCCAGGGGGCGCGGATGAAGACGCCCTCCACAGGATCGCCCGTGATGCCGCGCACGTCGAGTGCGGCCTCGAAAGACTCGTTCTGGCGGCCGAAGGCGTTGCGCCGCACGATCATGTCGATGCCGCCGATGGTCTCCTGGCCCGAGCGCGGGTCGAGGATCTTGTCGGCGAGCATGATCATGCCGGCGCAGGTGCCGTAGACGGGCATGCCGTTCCGCACGCGCGCGCGTAGGGGCTCCATCACACCGAAGAGGACGGCCAGCTTGGAGATGGTGGTGGACTCCCCGCCGGGGATGACGAGACCGTCGACCTCGGCGAGTTCCTCAGGGCGCCTGACCGGCCTGGCCACGGCGTCGGCCGCGGCCAGGGCGATGAGGTGCTCCCGTACGTCGCCCTGGAGGGCCAGGACGCCTATGACAGGGGCTTCGTTGCTCATGGGGGCGATTACCAGCCGCGGTTGGCGTAGCGCTCGGCCTCGGGCAGGGTGTCGCAGTTGATGCCGACCATGGCCTCGCCCAGGTTGCGGGAGGCGTCCGCGATGATCTTCGGGTCGTCGTAGAAGGTGGTGGCCTTCACGATGGCGGCGGCGCGCTTGGCCGGGTCGCCGGACTTGAAGATGCCGGAGCCGACGAAGACGCCCTCGGCGCCGAGCTGGCGCATCAGCGCGGCGTCGGCCGGGGTGGCGACACCGCCGGCGGAGAACAGCACCACCGGGAGCTTGCCGAGCTCGGCGACCTCCTTGACCAGCTCGTAGGGGGCGCGCAGGTCCTTTGCGGCGGCGTACAGCTCGTTGTTGTCGTAGCCGCGCAGGCGGGCGATCTCGTTCTTGATCTGGCGCAGGTGGCGGACGGCCTCGACGACGTTGCCGGTGCCGGCCTCGCCCTTGGAGCGGATCATCGCGGCGCCCTCGGCGATGCGGCGCAGGGCCTCGCCCAGGTTGGTGGCGCCACAGACGAAGGGGGTCGTGAAGGCCCACTTGTCGGAGTGGTTGACCTCGTCGGCCGGGGTGAGGACCTCGGACTCGTCGATGTAGTCGACGCCGAGGGACTGCAGCACCTGCGCCTCGACGAAGTGGCCGATGCGGGACTTGGCCATCACCGGGATGGACACGGCCTCGATGATGCCCTCGATCATGTCCGGGTCGGACATCCGGGCCACGCCGCCGTCCTTGCGGATGTCGGCCGGGACCCGCTCCAGCGCCATGACGGCGACGGCGCCCGCATCCTCGGCGATCTTCGCCTGCTCCGGCGTGACGACGTCCATGATCACGCCGCCCTTGAGCTGCTCGGCCATCCCGCGCTTCACGCGCGCGGTGCCGGTCTCGGGGGTCTGGTTTTCGGAGATCGTGCTGGACACGGGGTGACCTCACTCGTTGAAAAGAGGATTTCTGCACCACCGAGGAAACGCGAATGGACCAGTCCACAGCAAGGGCCAATGAACAGCCGGTGGATCCTTTTCGCTGCTCTCGCCGAACCCGGCGCTCACCTGGCCGGTGTTCTCCCGGTCCGGGTCAGCTCGCGCGGTCGGACAGGGCCGGCGGGGGTTCGTCGTCCATTTCGAAGGCCATCGGGAACGGGGCGTGGCCGGCCAGGCGGAACCAGCGGACCTTGCGGTGTTCGCGGAGGCGGCGGACCGCGCCCACCGCGTCGTTGTGGAAGCGGCGGGCCATGGGAACCCGGCGGACGGCCTCCGCCAGCTCGCGGGCCGCCGCGTCTCCCCCGGGCGCCTCGCGTACGACGTCCAGTTGCCGCGCGTCCGCGAAGACGGCCCGCAGGGCCTGGCTGAGCTCGCTCTCGGCGACCTCCCGCTGCTCCTCCTCGGCCTGGCGTGCGGCGTGCGCGGCCTCGTACAGGACGATCGAGGCGGCCGGGTCCAGGACCTTGGAGGTGGCCAGTTCCTGGGCCACGGAGGCCCGGCGCAGCAGTTGCGCGTCCAGCGCGGCGCGGGCTGCGTCGATACGGGCGTGCAGCCGGTCCAGCCGCCCCGCCGTCCAGCTCAGGTAGAGCCCGACGGCGACGAGGACGACCAGGGTCCAGATCAGGGTTGCGGTCACGGGCCGCAAGGCTACCGGGGCGCGCTACGGCGCCGGGGCAGCGGTCAGTCCCGCGCCAGCCCGAGCCGGGCCCGCAGGCCGGCTGTTCCCGCCGCTCCCCGGTCGTCGTCGGCCGCCACCGCCGCCGCGCCGGCCGTCACCGTCTCGTACACGGACAGGATGTCCGCGCCGACGGTCGACCAGTCGAAGCGCCGGACATGGGCACTGCCCCGTTCCCGCAGTCCGGCCCGCCGGGCGGGGTCGCCCAGCAGCCGTACCGCCGCCTCGGCCAGCGCGTCCGCGTCCTCGTTGGGAAACAGCTCGCCCGCCGCCCCCTGGTCGAGGACCTGGGCGAAGGCGTCGAGGTCGGAGGCGAGCACGGGAGCGCCCGCCGACATGGCCTCGACGAGGATGATGCCGAAGCTCTCGCCGCCGGTGTTGGGCGCCACGTACAGATCGACGCTGCGCAGGAACCGTGCCTTGTCCTCGTCGCTGACCATGCCGAGGAACTCCACGCGCGCGTGCAGCTCCTCGGGGAGGCCGGCCACCGCCTCCTCCTCGTCGCCGCGGCCCGCGACCAGCAGGCGGGCGGCCGGCCGCTCGGCGAAGATCCTCGGCAGGGCCTTGATCAGCACCGGCAGCCCCTTGCGGGGCTCGTCGATGCGCCCCACGAAGCCGATCGTGTCGCCCTGCCAGGCGGGGTTGGGCTCGGCCCGGGCGAAGAAGTCGACGTCGACGCCGTTGGGGATGACCACGGCGTCCCCGCCGAGGTGCTCCACCAGGGTGCGCCGGGCGTACTCGCTGACCGCGATCCGCGCGCTGATCTTCTCCAGGGCGGCCTGGAGGATCGAGTACGCGGCGATCATGGCGCGCGAGCGGGGGTTGGACGTGTGGAAGGTGGCCACTATCGGTCCGGACGCCGCCCAGCAGGTCAGCAGGCCGAGCGACGGCGAGGTCGGCTCATGGATGTGCACGACGTCGAACCCGCCGTCGTGCAGCCAGCGCCGCACGCGCGCGGCGGACAGGAAGCCGAAGTTGAGCCGGGCCACCGAGCCGTTGTACGGCACCGGGACCGCGCGGCCGGCCGAGACGACGTACGGCGGCAGCGGGGTGTCGTCGTCGGCGGGGGCCAGGACGGACACCTCGTGACCGAGCCGGATGAAGTACTCGGCGAGGTCGCGGATGTGGAACTGGACGCCGCCCGGGACGTCCCAGGAGTACGGGCAGACGATGCCGATTCTCAACGGAGGTCCCCGTCCGACGGGCGGGGTTCCAGGTCCGCGAGCCACAAACGCTGGAGCATGTGCCAGTCCTCCGGGTGGTCGGCGATGCCGGTGGCGAAGGCGTCTGCCAGCGCCTGTGTCATGACAGACGTCTTCTCGGCCCGCGTACCTGTCTCGGGTACCTCGATCGGGGGATGCACGCGCCCCTGCATGACGGGCGAGTCGTCGTACCAGAGGGTGACGGGCAGCAGCAGCGCGCCGGTCTGCTGGGCGAGCAGGGCCGGTCCGGCGGGCATCCGGGTCCGGTCCCCGAAGAAGTCCACCTCGACGCCGGAGGCGGACAGGTCGCGCTCGGCGACCAGACAGACCAGGCCGCCGTCGCGCAGCCGCCGGGCCAGCGTGCCGAAGGCGGCGCCGCCGGTGTGCGGCAGCACCTCCATGCCGAGGCCCTCCCGGTAGGCGACGAACCGGTCGTACAGCGTCTCCGGCTTGAGGCGTTCGGCGACCGTGGTGAACGGCGTCTCCAACTTGGTGGTGACCCAGGCGCCGGCCAGGTCCCAGTTGCCCATGTGCGGCAGCGCGAGGACGACGCCCCGGTCGGAGGCGATGCCGTCGGTCAGGTAGTGCACGTCCTTGGGGTCGAAGCCGCCGCGGACGCGCTCCGCGCTCCAGGCCGGCAGCCGGAAGGACTCCATCCAGTAGCGCAGATAGGAGCGCATGCCCGCGCGCGAGAGCTCGGCGAGGCGCTCGGGGCTCGCGTCCGGCACCACGCGCGCGTAGTTGCTCTCCAGCCGCTGCACGCCCTTGCCGCGCCGCTTCCACGCGACGTCGGCGACGGTGCGCCCGAGACGCACGGCGACGGGCTCGGGGAGCTTCTTGACGGTGCTCCAGCCAAGGCCGTACAGCGCGTCGGTCAGGCGCTCCTGGGCGCTCACTTCGCGGCCTCGCTCCCCCGGGCCTCGTGTCCCCGGGCCTCGTGTCCCTGGCCCTCCTGCGCCGCGGCGGCCTCCGCCTCGGCCGACTCCCGCCGCACCGTGACCACCCGCTGGATCAGCGTGACCAGGCTGCCGGCGGCGACGATCCACAGCGCGATCGGCAGCAGCACCTGGATGCCGGGCACGCCGAACGTGTGCAGCCCCGCCAGACCGGCCGCGACCAGGGAGATCACGAGCCGTTCCGCGCGCTCCACGAGCCCGTTGACGGCGACCGGCAGCCCGATCGACTCGCCGCGCGCCTTCGTGTACGACACCACCTGGCCGCTGGTCAGACAGAAGATCGACACGGCGCACAGGACGTTGTCGTCGCCGTTGCCCGCGTACCAGAGCGCGAAGCCGCCGAAGATCGCGCCGTCGGCGACCCGGTCCAGCGTGGAGTCCAGGAAGGCCCCCCAGCGGCTGGTGCGGCCCAGCTGGCGCGCCATGTTGCCGTCGACGAGGTCGGAGAAGACGAAGAGCGTGATGACGATCGTGCCCCAGAAGAACTCCCCCCGCGGGAAGAAGACCAGCGCGCCCGCCATCACTCCGGCGGTGCCGAGGAGCGTGACCGTGTCCGGGCTCACGCCCCGGCGGATGAGAAACGCGGCGAACGGTGTGAGGACACGCGTGAAGAATGCACGCGCGTACTTGTTCAGCATGGCCTTCCCGAGGGTTCGGTGTGGCCGCGCGGCCCCTGCTGGCCACCGGCTGGCCCATCGTAGCCACGCGCGCGTGTGTGCGACGGTCGGGCACCCGGACCCCCGTGTCACAGGCACCCCGCGGCACGGGCCGACGGCATCGGGGTCACGGCCGGGTCGCGTCCGCCGTATGGACGCGCGGTGACGGGAGTGGAAAGCTCGAAGGACCGCGGGCGTCGCCGGAGCCGCCATCGCACGCGGGGCCGTGGTGCCCGCGCCCCAGTGACCTCACCGTGCACGGGAGGCAAGGAAATGGGCGACAAGGCAAACGCACACCCCGGAGCCGCCGGCAGGGCTACAGCGGCCGACCACCCCGCGTCCGTACGGAATGTGGTGCTGGTCGGCCACTCCGGATCCGGCAAGACGACCTTGGTGGAAGCACTCGCGCTCACGGCGGGAGCGGTCAACCGCGCGGGCCGTGTGGAGGACGGCACCGCCGTCTCCGACTACGACGAGATCGAGCACCGGCAGCAGCGCTCGGTGCAGCTCTCCCTGGTGCCCGTCGAATGGGACGGCATCAAGATCAACCTTCTCGACACCCCCGGATACGCCGACTTCGTCGGGGAACTCAGGGCCGGTCTGCGCGCAGCGGACGCGGCCCTCTTCGTCGTCTCGGCGTCGGACGGCGTGGACGGCTCGACCCGCATGGTGTGGGACGAGTGCGCGGCCGTCGGCATGCCCCGCGCGATCGTGGTCACGCACCTGGAGGCCGCCCGCGCGGACTTCGAGGAGATGACCCGCACGTGCGCGGAGGCCTTCGGCGGCGACGATCCGGACGCGGTGCTGCCGCTGTATCTGCCGCTGCGCGGACCCGAGGGCCCGGACGGGCACGCGTCCGTGACCGGGCTGACCGGGCTGCTGTCCCAGAAACTGTTCGACTACTCCTCCGGCGAACGCAAGGAGGCCGAGCCGGGCGAGGACCAGCTGCCGGGCCTCGAGGAGGCCCGCAACCGGCTGATCGAGGGGATCATCGCCGAGAGCGAGGACGAGACCCTCATGGACCGCTACCTCGGCGGCGAGCAGATCGACGTCAAGACGCTCATCGAGGACCTGGAGCGGGCCGTCGCGCGCGGCACGTTCTTCCCCGTCCTGGCGGCCACCCCCGCCGCCGACGGCGCCCGCCAGGGTCTCGGCACGGTCGAGCTGCTGGAGCTGGTCACCAGGGGCTTCCCGACGCCCCTGGAGCGCGAGGCGCCGCGCGTGACGACCGTCGACGGCGCCCCGCGCGAGCTGAAGCGCTGCGATCCGGACGGGCCGCTCGTCGCGGAGGTCGTGAAGACCTCCTCCGACCCCTACGTCGGCCGCGTCTCCCTCGTGCGCGTCTTCTCCGGCACCCTGCACCCCGACGAGACCGTCCACGTCTCCGGGCACGGCCTGGCCGACCGCGGGCACGAGGACCACGACGTGGACGAACGCATCGGCGCGCTGTCCGCGCCGTTCGGAAAGCAGCAGCGGGTCCTGACGCACGCCATCGCGGGCGACCTCGCGTGCGTGGCGAAACTCGGCCGCGCGGAGACCGGCGACACGCTCTCCGCCAAGGACGACCCGCTCTTGATGGAGCCCTGGCAGATGCCCGACCCGCTGCTTCCGCTCGCCATCCAGGCGCACAGCAAGGCCGACGAGGACAAGCTCTCCCAGGGTCTGGGCCGGCTGGTCGCCGAGGACCCGACGATGCGCCTGGAGCAGAACCAGCACACCCACCAGGTGGTCCTGTGGTGCCTCGGCGAGGCCCACTCGGACGTCGCCCTGGAGCGACTGCGCTCCCGCTACGGCGTCCAGGTCGACGTCGTCCCGCACAAGGTCTCCCTGCGGGAGACGTTCGCGGCGAAGTCCGCCGGGCGCGGACGGCATGTGAAGCAGTCCGGCGGGCACGGCCAGTACGCGATCTGCGAGATCGAGGTGGAACCGCTGCCGGGCGGCTCGGGCATCGAGTTCGTGGACAAGGTCGTCGGCGGCGCGGTGCCGCGCCAGTTCATCCCGTCCGTCGAGAAGGGCGTACGGGCCCAGGCTGCGAAGGGGCTGGCGGCCGGGCATCCGCTGGTCGACGTCCGGATCACGCTGCTCGACGGCAAGGCGCACTCGGTGGACTCCTCCGACGCCGCGTTCCAGACGGCCGGCGCGCTCGCCCTGCGGGAGGCGGCCGCCGACGCCCGGATCCATCTCCTCGAGCCGGTGGCCGAGGTGACCGTCCTGGTCGGCGACGCCTATGTGGGCGCCGTGATGAGCGACCTGTCGGGGCGGCGCGGCCGGGTGCTGGGCACGGAACAGACCAGCGGCGGGCGCACGCTCGTACGGGCCGAGGTCCCCGAGATCGAGATCGGCCGGTACGCCGTCGATCTGCGTTCCCTCTCGCACGGCACGGCCCGCTTCCACCGCGCCTATGCCCGGCACGAGCCGATGCCGCCGCAGGTGGCCGAGAAGCTGCGCCAACAGGCGCAGGACAGCTGACGGTTGGGGCTGGTCCCCACTCAAGTGACGCGTGTGGAAGATGATCCTCCACATCGGCGGGCGGCTTCGGTCGTCCGCCGACGCATGTCAGTGGCTGGGGCTACCCTGATGACCTGATCAACAGGTGTGCGGAGTACGGAAGTCGGGAAAGCCGCAGGAGCGGGACGGCGGCGAGTGGGGGCGGGAATGACCGTGGAGGACTTCTTCGGGCCACAGGTGCCCCGGGCGGGCGGCGCGGGCGGTGCCCCGACGTTCGCACTGGCTTCGGCGGCCTACCGGGACACCCCGATGGAGGAGATCAAGAAGGCCGACAACGAGTGGCACCAGTCGACGGTCAAGGACGGCCGGAAGTGGGCGAAGATCTTCCGCCCCAACTTCGGTGAGGCGTACTCGCAGGCGGTCATCGACCGCATGCTGGGCGTCGGCCGCGCGCCGCTCATCCAGTCCTTCGGCAGCGAGCCCCAGGTCGTCGTCGAGCACTGCCTCGCGGCCAACCGCATCCGCCGGGAGCGGGACACCAAGCTGACCGCCCTGATGCTGCTGTGCGGAGTGCTCTTCCTGCCCGGCCTGCTGGTCTGGCTGCTCGTCTTCCAGCTCCGCGCCACCATGGGCAGGACGGACAACAAGCGGATATCCGGGCTCGGCACCGGCCTGCTGGTCGCCGTCGGCGCCCTCGCCGTGATCTTCCTGGTCCGGATGCCGTTCACCGGCTTGGCCGGGTGGTACGCGCGCGGGTGCATCGTGGCCCCCGTGGCCGGCTGGTTCCTGGCCAAGCGGGTCTGCGAGAGCACCGCGAAGGACCTGCGCGAGGCCTGGGACGGCCTGCTCTCGGGCGGCACCGTCGGGGCGAAGGTCCCCGAGGCGGTGCCGACCAGTCCCGACCAGGCCGCGGCCGAGCAGCTGCGGCAGTCCCTGGCCAGGCTCAGCGCCGAACAGCAGTCCAACTCGGTCTTCTACGCCGGTCCCAAGGGCATCCTCGGCATGGGCACCCGCTGGGGCTCCTGGCACCTCGCGGAGGAGTTGGCGCCGCTCGACCCCGTCAAGGGCATCCACGAGTTCCGCAGCTGGACCGTGGTCCGGGCGATCCACGACGAGCTGAGTGTGCTGCACCGGCAGAGTCTGAAGACCGGCGGCTTCCCGGAGCCCCAGGTACGGCACTGGATCGTCACGCATGTGGGCGAGGGCGCCAAGGAGGTGTCCAGGCCCGAAGGGACCGACGTCGAGGCCTACCAGGTCAAGCCCAGGGCCGTGGAGGACATCTGCAACAACCAGCAGTTCGACAGCGGCGACCGCCACTACCTGGGCGTGCAGTGGCCGCACCTGTGGAACGGCAATCTGATCCTGACCCTGATGATCACCGTCACGGTGCTCAAGGAGACCCTGCGCATCGAGGTCACCGGGCATGCCCTGGGGCCGGTCAACGGACTGTTCAGCGCCAAGCCGACGGCGCCCACCAAGGAGGTCGCCAAGACCGTCCGCTTCTGGGAGACCCGGAAGGTCAAGCTGCCGCTGGTCACCGCCGACGAGGTCGTCCGGCTCGCCGCGCGCGCCACGATCAGCTGGTATCCGCCCGTGCTGAAGTGGCTCGGCGGCTCCATAGGCCTGCCCGAGCCCTTCGGCCTGCGGCATGCCTGGGCGGACCAGCCCTGGAGGCACCGCTTCATGGCCGACGACGCGCTGCGCGCGGCGACGCCGGTGCTGCGCGCGGTGCACAGGGCGACGCTGAGGGTGCTCCGCGAGCATGACGTGGACGTGGACAAGTTCAGCTCGCGGGCGGCTGCCCTGAGCGGGGCGGTCCAGGAGGTGTCTCCGAAGAAGGCGGACACCTACGACGCGTAGGCCTCCGGCGGTTGGGCCGGGTTTTCGTGCGGGTGGGCTGGGGGGCCGTACCTGGGGGCCGTGCCCCCAGACCCCCTCCGCCCTTGAGGGGCCTCGTCCTCAAACGCCGGACGGGCTGTTAGAGCCGGCCTCGTCCTCAGACGCCGGACGGGCTGCTGGAAGCAGCTGTCGGCCAGGCCTCTGCCAGCATTTTCCTCGTGTCCGCGAGGAGTTGCGGCAGCACGCGCGTGTGGCCGACCACCGGCATGAAGTTGGTGTCGCCGCCCCAGCGGGGCACGATGTGCTGGTGGAGGTGAGCGGCGATGCCGGCGCCCGCGACGGTCCCCTGGTTCATGCCGATGTTGAAACCGTGCGCGCCGGACGCGGTGCGCAGGGCCGTCATCGCCTGCTTGGTCAGCTCGGCGAGCTCCGCGGTCTCGGGCACCGTCAGATCGGTGTAGTCGGCCACGTGCCGGTAGGGGACGGTCATCAGGTGGCCGCCGTTGTACGGGTAGAGGTTCAGCACCGCGTACACATGCTCACCGCGCCGGACGATCAGCCCGTCCTCGTCGGACTTCGCCGGGATCGAGCAGAACGGGCAGCCGTCCTCGGCCCCCGGGCCGGTCGGCTTGTTCTCGCCCTGGATGTACGCCATCCGGTGGGGCGTCCACAGGCGCTGGAACGCGTCCTGCGTCCCCACTCCGATCTGCTGCTCCGGCTCACTCGTCATGCAAGGCAGCATATGGCTTCGCCCGTTCGCGGCGTGTCGCCGGGGTTCCGCGAAAAGCCACGCGGGCCAAGCTGGGCCGATGGACGAAGACAGCCGTCAGACCCGCTGGGCGCAGCGCGTCGAGATCCCCCTCGCCTTCGCCTCACTGGTGTTCCTCGCCATGTACGCCGTCCTGGTCCTCGCCCAGGGCCTGCCGACAGCGTGGCGGGACGTGTGCACGGCCGTGATGTGCCTCGCCTGGTCGATGTTCGTGGTCGACTACGCGGTGCGCTGGCGGATCAGCGGACAGCGACTGCGCTTCGTCCCCGCGCACAAGCTGGACACCGTGGTCGTCGTCCTGCCGCTGCTGCGCCCGCTGCGGGTGGTCAGGCTGTACGAGGCCGTCCAGCGCCGGCGCGGTGAACCCCGGCTGTCGCTGTACGCGCGCGTGATCGCCTATGCCGGGGTGACGACGGTCCTGCTCGGCTTCGCGTGCTCGCTCGCCGTCTACGACCAGGAGCGGGGGGCGCCGGGCACCCAGATGCACACCTTCGGGGACGCCCTGTGGTGGGCGTGCGCAACGCTGACCACGGTCGGCTACGGCGATGTCGTCCCGGTCACGACCGGTGGCCGGGCGATCGCGGTGGGCCTGATGGCGTGCGGGCTGGCGCTGCTGGGCGCGGTGACGGGCTCGTTCTCGTCGTGGCTGGTGCAGGTGTTCTCGCTGGAGGGCGAACGCCGCGACGGCGAAGGGCCTCCGAGGAGCTGAATCTCCCCGGAGGCCCTTCGTAACGCCGGATCGCACCGGATCGCACCGAACCGGATCGCACCGAACCGGATCGCACCGGATCGCACCGGATCAGGAGGGATCAGACCTGCGTCCGCTCCTCGACGACCTTCGCGATCTTCGCGATGGCCTCGTCGAAGGGGATGCCGTTCTCCTGCGAGCCGTCGCGGTAGCGGAAGGACACCGAGCCGGCCGACATGTCCTCGTCGCCCGCGATGACCATGAAGGGCACCTTCTGCTTCTGGGCGTTGCGGATCTTCTTCTGCATACGGTCGGAGGAGGAGTCGACCTCCACCCGCAGCCCCTGCTTCTTCGCGGCCGCGGCGAACTTCTCCAGATACTCCACGTGCCCGTCGCCGATCGGGATGCCGATCGCCTGGACCGGGGCCAGCCACGCCGGGAAGGCGCCCGCGTAGTGCTCCAGGAGCACCGCGAAGAACCGCTCGATGGAGCCGAACAACGCGCGGTGGATCATGACCGGGCGCTGCTTGGCGCCGTCCGGTCCCGTGTACTCCAGGTCGAAGCGCTCGGGCAGGTTGAAGTCGAGCTGGATGGTCGACATCTGCCAGGTGCGGCCGATGGCGTCCTTGGTCTGGACGGAGATCTTCGGCCCGTAGAAGGCGGCGCCGCCCGGGTCGGGAACGAGCGGGAGGCCCTGCTTCTCGGCGACCTGGCGCAGCGTCTCGGTCGCCTCCTCCCAGGCCTCGTCGGTGCCGACGAACTTCTCCGGGTCCTTGGTGGACAGCTCCAGGTAGAAGTCGGTCAGGCCGTAGTCGCGCAGCAGGTTCAGGACGAAGGTGAGCGTCTTGTCGAGCTCCTCCGACATCTGCTCGCGGGTGCAGTAGATGTGCGCGTCGTCCTGCGTGAAGCCACGCGCGCGCGTGAGGCCGTGCACGACGCCCGACTTCTCGTACCGGTACACGGTCCCGAACTCGAAGAGGCGCAGCGGCAGTTCACGGTAGGAGCGGCCGCGCGCATCGAAGATCAGGTTGTGCATCGGGCAGTTCATGGGCTTGAGGTAGTAGTCCACGCCCTCGTCGAGCTGCATGGGCGGGTACATGCCGTCGGCGTACCAGTCCAGGTGGCCGGACGTCTCGAAGAGCTTCCCCTTCGTCGCGTGCGGGGTGTAGACGAACTCGTAGCCCTCCTCCTCGTGCCGGCGGCGCGAGTAGTCCTCCATGACCCGGCGGATGATGCCGCCCTTGGGGTGGAAGACGGCGAGGCCGGAGCCGATCTGCTCCGGGATGGAGAACAGGTCGAGCTCGGAGCCGAGCTTGCGGTGGTCGCGCTTCTCGGCCTCGGCGAGGAAGTCCAGGTGTGCCTTCAGCTCCTCCTTGGAGGGCCAGGCGGTGCCGTAGATGCGCTGGAGCATGGGGTTCTTCTCGCTGCCGCGCCAGTAGGCGGCCGCGTTGCGCATCAGCTTGAACGCCGGGATGTTGCGGGTGGTGGGCAGGTGGGGACCGCGGCAGAGGTCCTTCCAGCACAGGTCGCCGGTCCTGGCGTCGAGGTTGTCGTAGATGGTCAGCTCGCCGGAGCCGACCTCGACGTCCGCGCCGTCGTCGCTGGAGGCCGAGCCCTTGAGGCCGATCAGCTCCAGCTTGTAGGGCTCGTCGGCGAGCTCCTCGCGGGCGGCCTCGTCGGTGACCACACGACGCGCGAACTTCTGCCCGCGCTTCTGGATCTCCTGCATCTTCTTCTCGACGGCCTTGAGGTCCTCGGGCGTGAACGGCTTCTCGACGTCGAAGTCGTAGTAGAAGCCGTCCTTGACCGGCGGGCCGATGCCCAGCTTGGCCTCGGGGAAGAGCTCCTGCACGGCCTGGGCCATCACGTGCGCGGTGGAGTGGCGCAGGATGTTGAGGCCGTCCTGGGAGGAGATCTCCACGCCCTCGACCTCCTCGCCGTCGGCGAGCACGTACGACAGGTCCCTGAGCTCGCCGGCCACGCGCGCGGCGATGATCGAGCGCTCGCCGGCGAAGAGGTCGGCGGCCGTGGTGCCCGTCGTCACCGTGCGCTCTTCCCGCTCGGAATCGCGTTGGATGATCACACGGACGTCTGACACCGGTCTCTCCTGACTGAAGGTGGGTGCGGCGCCATACCGTGAGCGCGCGCAATAGGGGATCGTACCGACCCGCACCCGCCGACCGCTAAACGGTTACCCTCAGTCCTCGCCCCCGCACGCCTCCTCGAAGAAGTCCAGGTTCTCCTGCAGGGACTTCATCAGCCGGTCACGCTCGGCCTCCTCCACCTGTACGGGGACGACTCCGCTCGCGCCGGTGAGCCTGCGGAACCCGCCCCTGCTCTCCAGCCGGCCCTGCACCCGTACCGGCAGTCCGACGAGGTGGGCCTGTCCGGCGATGCGGTAGTCCTCCTCGTCGAGGGTGAGGCGGACGTGCGGGATCTCGGCGCCGGCCAGCACCCGCAGCCGGATGCTGCCCTCGCCGCGCGGCCCCGACCTGCGCATCCGGACCACGGTGCCGGTGACCCGCACGGGCACGGAGGGCTCCTCGCGCAGATAGCGGGCGCCGGCCTCACGCAGCACGGACAGGTCGCCGGGTGAGAACTCGACCGGCTCGTCGCTCGCGGCGCAGTCCTCGGGGACTCCGGCGGCGGGCGACCACTCGACGGCGATCCGGGCGCCCTCGGCGCCCCGCACGAGGGCGATGAGCGCCTCGGTGAGCTCGCGGCTGGCGCCGGCCTCCACGGCGCCGTCGAAGGCGTCCATGCCGCCGGTGGCCCGTTGGTAGTCGATGGCCTCGCGGACGGCGTACAGGGCCTGGTGGAGGCGGACGGCGAGGGGGCGGGCGCCCGCGACGGGCGCGAAGGCCGTCAGGCTGCGTCCACCGGCCGCGGAGCCGACGAGGACGCTCTCCAGGGTCGCGAGGGCCGCGCGCCGGTGTCGGGCGCCGTAGTAGCCCGCACGCGCGCGCGTGGCGAGCGCCCCGGCGAGCAGCATCTGGCGGGCCGCCCCGCGCAGTTGTTCCTCGACGGTCCAGGACGCGGCCCCGGCGGGTCCGCTCGGCGCGTCCCGCCACCAGCGGATCTCGTCGCTCGGCACGGCGAGCCCGACGAGCACCTCGCGCGCGGAGGGGGTGCCGCTGCGGGAGAGCGCGAGGAGCGCCTCGCCGAGCAGGTCCTCGCTGTCGGGGAAGGCACGGCTCTCGGGCACGAGCAGGCTGGTCCCCCCGCCGCCCGGGCCGGGCGGGGTCCAGCGGCCGTAGCGTCCGGCGGCGCCGCCGCGCCGCTGCCAGCCGTGCCGGCGCAGCAGGGCGCCCAGGACGGCCGGGTCGACCTCGCCGGGCTGCGGGGACTGGTCCCAGTGGGGCTCGGGGTGCGGTCGTACGGGCCGCAGCGGCTCGTCGAGGGGGCGGTGGATCATGGTCTGCCTCCCGTCCCGGCCCGCGTCATGATCTCGCACAGCGCCCGGTCGTCGAAGATGCGTGTGGTCGGTATCCGCACGGTGGTCCGGGTCCGGCCGGTGATCGGGTGGCCGGCGAGATTGACCCAGTAGCAGCAGTGCCGCAGGTCGAGTCGGTCGTGGCTGGCGCGCAGCCAGTCGTCCTGGGATCTGGGCACGAGCATCACGACGAGGATCTTGTGCACCGAGACCGGGCTGCGGGCGAGCTTGCGCAGGTGGTCGTTGTCGAGTGTGAAGGAGAAGAAGCGGCCCGGCGGGTTGGGCCGCACCTGGTAGGTGGCCTTGAGCTGCACCTTGATGGTGACCTCGTCGTCGACGGTGTGTCCGGGCGCGCTGTGGCTGACATGCCAGTCGATGCCGTTGTCCGGGAACGGCTGGGACAGCGAGCACCCCGCGGCCGCCGCGACCGCGTGCAGATAGCCCACCTGCAGCGTCTCCATGCACGCGGTGGTGGCGAGGGTGCCGCGATGAAGCCCCGCGTGTTCGGGCAGCAGCCCGCCCCGCTCGGGCTGCGCTATCGCCATGACCAACAGCCTTCCACGCAAAGCCAGTCCCCGTGACGGGCCGCTGAACTGCAAAGACCCGTAACCGTGTTGTGTCCGTCCGGCGTACGGCGCAAACAGCCCGGGTATCACCAAACAGGCAGAAGACGGTGCGTCAGCTGCCGTGGGTGAACGAGGGGTTGGGTAGGTATGACGTACTGGTACGAGGGGCCGCTGGCCGCTTTTGACACGGAGACGACGGGCGTCGACGTGGAGACCGACCGGATCGTGTCGGCCGCCCTCGTCGTCCAGGACGCGCCGGGGGTGCGGCCGCGGGTGAGCCGCTGGCTGGTGAACCCGGGCGTGCCGGTGCCGGCCGGGGCGACGGAGGTGCACGGGCTGACGGACGAACATCTGCAGCGCAACGGCCGCTGGCCGTCGCCGGTGATGTTCGAGATAGCCGAGCTGCTCGCGGAACAGGCCGCCGCGGCACGCCCGTTGGTGGTGATGAACGCGCCGTTCGACCTGACGCTGCTCGATCGTGAGCTGCGCAGGCACCGCGCCTCGGCGCTGGACCACTGGCTGGAGGCGGCGCCGCTGCGGGTGCTGGACCCCCGGGTCCTGGACAAGCACCTGGACCGCTACCGCAAGGGCCGACGCACGCTCACCGACCTGTGCGCGCACTACGGCGTGACGCTGTCCGAGGCGCACGACGCGGCGGCGGACGCGCTGGCCGCGCTGGAGGTGGTCCGGGCGCTCGGCCGACGGTTCGCGACGCGTCTGGAGCGGCTGACCCCGGCCGATCTGCACGCCCTGCAGACGGCCTGGCACGCGGCTCAGGCGCGGGGGCTCCAGGCCTGGTTCGCGCGCAGCGGGACTCCGGAGACGGTGGACACGTCGTGGCCCCTGCGCCCGGAACTGCCGGCGGCGGCCTGAGGCGTGGGCGGACACGAAAAAGCCGGCCCGCGGCTTGCGGACCGGCCTCTCCCGGTGGGCGATACTGGGTTCGAACCAGTGACCTCTTCGGTGTGAACGAAGCGCTCTCCCACTGAGCTAATCGCCCGGGAACGCACTGAACCATACAGGTCCCCCCGCGCTTCCTTCAAACCGCTTGCAGGTGGGCCCTGAGGCCGCGCCGCCCGGACCGCATCATCAGCCGGTGGTTCAGGCGGAACACCGGCCGTCCGGGGACGGCGAACCGGCGCAGCAGCGGCTTGTTCACCTGGACCACCTGGTCGTAGCGGGCGAGGGTGCCGGAGCCGTGGGCGGTGAGGGTCCAGCGCGCCCAGCCTTCGAGGTCGCCCGTCATCGCGATCTCCAGCACGCCTGCGGCCGGATCGCGCCGCACCTCACGTGCGGTGAAGGTCAGGTCGTACGGGAGGAGGGAGCGGATGCGGACGACGCCGCTCGTGTCGTCGACCCGGTTCACCTCGCGCACCTGGGGCCACCAGCGCGGGTAGTCCTCGGCCTGCTCCAGGGTGTCGTACACGCGGGCGGGGGGTGCGGGCAGGGCCCACAGGGTGCGGAAGCGGTACCGGGTCCAGTCCATGGGCCGAGTGTGCCCGCGCGGGCGTCCGGGCGGGGGCATTTGAGTACGTTCTGAGTATGTGCGCTCATGTCGTCGCACGTGACGCGGACCACACTCCGGAACATGACGCATTTTCCGCCTCCGGCCGAGGAGCTGCGCCTCCTCGACACCGAGCTACAGCAACTGGACGCCCGCCGGGCCCAGTTGCTGGCCCGCCGCGCCTGGCTGGTCGCCGCGCTTCAGCAGGCGGTACGGCAGGCCCCGCCGGTGTGGCCGAGCCGGCCGACGCCGGTGCCTTTGGCGCCGTCCACCCGTCCCGAGACGACCGGGCCCGGCGTGCAGAACGTCCTTCTGCTGCTCGGTGGCCTCCTGCTCACCATCGCGGCGATGGTGTTCACGCTGGTCAGCTGGGGTCATCTGGGCATCGTGGGCCGGTCCCTGGTGCTGGGCGCGGTCACGCTGGCGGTGCTCGGGGCGCCGGTGGCGCTGCTGCGGCGGGGGCTGCGGTCGACGGCCGAGTCGGTCGCGGGTCTCGGTCTCGCGCTGACGGTGCTGGACGCGTACGCCTTGTACGAGGTGGCGTTCACGGCTGCGGACGGTACGACGTACGCGGCCGCCGCGTCGACGGCGCTGGCGGTGCTGTGGGCCGCGTACGGCACGGCGCTCGCCGCGCTGCCGGGCTCGGCCACGGTACGACTCCCCCGCCCGGCAGCCCTGACGGTCGCTCAACTCCCGCTGCTGCTTTGGACGATCGCGGTCGGCGGTGGGGCGTACACGGTCACGGCAGCGGTGCTGTCGACGGCGGCCTTCGACGTGGTGGTCGCGCTGCGGGCTGCCGACCGTCCGGTGCGGCTCGTCGCCGTGGTGTGCGCGTTCGGCACGGGCGGCTGGGGTGTGCTCGCGGCCGGCCTGCTCTCCGTGAACGCGGCCGGTCCGGGCGCCGCCGCCCGTGCGGCGGCGCTCCTCGCCCTCGCGGCGGCGATCGCCCTGGGCGCGGCCCGGTTCCGCCCGGAGCTCGCGACGGGGACGGCCGCGGCCGGCGCCCTGTGCATGGTCGTCGGCATCGGCGGTGTCCTGCGGGTCCTGGTGCCCGGCGACTGGACGGTACCGGCGTATCTGGCATGCGGGATCGCCCTGTTGGCCGCCGCGCGGGGTCAGGAGGCGGTGCGCCGGGGCGTCGTCCGGGCCTCCGGCGCCGTCCAGGCGGGTGCGGTGCTGTGGGCGGTGCCGGCCGTCGCCGTCACACTGCTCGGTCCGGCGGCATGGCTCCGGCACCCGTGGTCCGGGGTTCCGGGCGACGCCCGCGCCGCGGCGACGCTGGACGCCTTCTGGCCGCCGTACGCCGTCACGGCTCCCCTGATCCTCGTCGCCGTGGCCGCGGTGCTGGCGACGACGGTCCGTAACGAGGAGTGGCGCCCGCAGGCGCTGACCGCCGCGCTGGCCCTGACCTGGGCCGGGGTCCTCGTCACCCCGACGGCGCTGCAACTCCCCTACGTGGTCGGCCTGTCGGTGCAGGGGCTGGCGACGGTGGCGCTCCTGGTGCCGGTGTCGCGGGCGGCCACCGGGCTCGCCCTGGCCACCTCCCTCGGCCTCGCCTTCCTCTCCCTGGCCACCGAACCGGCCACCCTGACCGTTCTCGCCGCGCTGACCGTGGTGTGCGCGACGGCGGCCCGGCGTGAGCGCCTGGCGCCGGTGTCGGCGGCCGCCGCTCTCGGCTACGCCACGGCCCTGGCCTGCGCCATCGGTGCCTCGGCCGGCTGGCGGCCGGAGCACATCGCGCTGCTGGTGCTGGTGGTTCCGGTGGCGGCGGCCCTGGTCGCACCCCGGATCGGCGACCCCGCGACGACGGTCGCGGTCGAGGCGACCGGGGCCGCGGCGGGTCTGGTCGCGATCGGCCTGGCGGTCTTCGACCTGCCGCTGCTCGCTCTGGTGCTGTCCCTGTGCGCGGTGATCGCCGCGGGCACGGCGCTGCGCCCGGATCGCCGCACTGTCGGATATGCGGCCGTCGCCCTCTTCGTGCTGGCCGCGTGGGTGCGCCTGGCGGCCTGGCGCGTCGGGGTCCCGGAGGCGTACACCCTGCCGGTGACGGCGCCGGCGCTGCTCGTCGGAGCCCTGCGCCGGCGCCGGGACCCGGCCGCATCGTCCTGGACGGCGTACGGCCCCGGCCTCACCGCCACGCTCCTGCCGAGCCTCGCCGCGGCCTGGGGCGACCCCGAGTGGATCCGCCCCCTGCTGCTGGGCACGGCCGCACTGCTGCTCACCCTGGTGGGCGCCCGGCGCCGGCTGCAGGCGCCGCTCGTGCTCGGCGGCTCGGTGCTCACCCTGGACACGCTGCACGAGCTCGCCCCGTATCTCGTCCAGGTGACCGACGCGCTCCCCCGCTGGGTGCCTCCCGCCCTCGCCGGACTGCTGCTGCTCGCACTCGGGGCGACGTACGAGCAGCGGCTGCGGAACGTCCGCAAGGCACGGGATGTCCTGGGGAGGATGAACTGACGGACGGCTACGGCATCTTGTCGCCGAGGAGGGCGAGGTTCTCGATGGCGGCGAGGCCGTAGAGCGCGGTGTCGTTGGTGGACACCCAGGCGGCCTCGCTGCCCGCGACCAGGGTGGCGGGGCCGCTCAGCTTCTCCGTCTTCCACGGCGAGGACTCCGTGTAGCCGTCGGAGCTGTAGAACTTCGTCCACGCCCGTTTGGCGAGCGCCGCGTCGCCGGTCTGGACGGCGGCGTACGCGTCGAGGCGCGAGTGCCCCTGGAAGAGCAGCAGGCTGCCGAAGTTGGTGCCGTAGCGGGCCGCCTGTTCCGCCTTGGTGGCGTTGAAGTAGCGGCAGTAGTCGAGGTAGGCCTCCTTGAACTTCGGCATGTCGACCAGGTGGATGAGCTCGGCGCACAGCTCGTTGAGGCCGAAGACGGCGGACAGGTGCGAGACGCCGACGACGGGCGCGGAAGCCACCGCGAACCTGCCGGTGTCGAGGTCGTACAGGCCACTGCCCTGTACGAAGCCGTTGGGCTGGGCGCCGATGGTCTCCATGGTGGACAGGACGCGGGCCTTGGCCTTCTCCCACTTCGGGCCCTTGCGCTCCCACTCGGTCAGCCACGCCGACACCAGACCGCTCCAGTCGGTGCCGAAGCCGATCGACAGGGCGTGCCGGTCGGGTGTGTAGGGCTCGGTGCGGATCTTGCGCAGTGGGTCGAGGGCGAGGAACGTCTCGTCGGAGTCGACGTTGGCGTGCATGAGGTCGCCGACCCGCTCGTCGCCGGTGAGGAAGTAGTAGTAGCGGCGGTAGGTGGTGTTGGCGATGCGCTGCTGCTTGGCGCTGTCGGCGTAGTGCTGGACGCCGTGCCGGGTGCCCAGGCCTGCCCACTGGCCGAGGTGGTAGACGTCGACCTCGCCGGTGTGCCGGGTCATCGCCTCGGCGAAGCGGAAGATGTCCGAGCGGCCGGATCGCAGGTACGCCATCCAGAGCCAGATGTCCGGCGACAGCTCGGAGTTGTCCCAGGCGTAGCCTCCGATGTCGTAGCGCCACTGGTGCCGGACGGCGTCGTAGGTGTGCATGATGTCGCCGTAGTCCCAGAAGCCGTACCAGCGGCGCTGCTCCACCTGGTCCTTGTAGTAGGTGAAGAGGAAGTCGAGGTGGTCCTCGATCTTCGCCTTGGCGGGGGTGGAGCGGTCGGGCTCGGAGTACAGGCCGGGGCCGAAGACCTTGGCCTTGATGAGCTGCTTGGGCGGGGCGGCGAGCTGCGGCAGCACCCGGACGGCCTCGACCTGTTCGGCGAGTTTCTCGGGGGCGGGCGTCGACTCGTTGGCCCAGAAGAGGAGTTCGGAGGTGCGGGCGATCCCGTAGGGGGTGCCGAAGCCGGGCTCGTAGTCCTCGTAGGTGATGTTGAGGCCTTCGAGCTGCTCGGGGAAGGTGTCCTGGCCCATGCCGTCGTGGTAGAAGCGCAGGTCCATGGGCTGTGCCTCGGGCGACCAGAGCCAGAGGGTGACCTCGGCCTCGTCGGTGTGGGCGTCACGGATGTCGAGCTGGCTCGGGTGCTTCTCCCAGAAGTCCCGCAGGCCGAAGGAGAATCCGCCGCTGACCCCGCCGACGTAGCCGAAGCCCGACGCCCGCTTGCCGCCGCCCGCGCCGATCCAGCCGTGGCCCTTCGTGGTGCGCTTGCGCAGGGTGAAGCCGTCGGCGGAGAGCTGGGAGAGGGTGTAGTCGCCCCACTCGGGGATGTACTGGAGGCGGGTGGTGACCCGCTGGTCCCAGGTGGCGGGGTCGGGCAGCTTCTGGCCCGCGTACTGGGCGGCCTGCACCGCCGCACCGGGGTCGCGGCGCAGTCCTGTGATGCCCTTGACGGCCTCGCGCAGCAGGCCGGCGCCCTCGCCGCCGATGCGGATGTGACGGTCGTAGGACTCGTCGCGCATCGGGACGGTGAAGCGGACGCCCAGGCCCCGGATGAAGTCGCCGCTCGCCTTGCCGGGCTCCTGCTTCCCGTCGTACGTGATGGTGTGCACCATGCGGAAGGAGTCGGCGCCCGCGTAGAAGTACAGGCGGATGGAGAACGGGAGCCAGCTGCGGCTGCCCTTGCGGTGCTTGCCGTCGATGCGGACGACCGCGCGGACCGGGCCCGACTGCTCGACGCTCACCCCGTCGATGGCGCCCTCGAAGCGCTCGGTCTTGACGGTGCCCTGGTCCTCGTCCTCGATCTCGGGCTGGCGGATCAGGACCAGACGGCCGTTCTTGGCGATCTCGGTGGAGCCACGGGTGACGGACTTGATGAGGGTGGCCCCGGACTTGCCGATCTTCGCGGTGATGACGCCCGTCGACACGTCGATGGTGCCGCCGCTCCTGTCGACGGTGACCTTCTTGGCGGGCGCGGCCGGCGCGCCGGCGGCGAGGGTGAGCTTGCCGGAGCCCGAACTGACCGCGTGGGCCGTCCACTTGAGGGAGCCGTCCGGCCAGTACGCGAGCGGCCAGGACTGTACGGGGACATCGCGGCCGTCGGCGTCGGTCAGCGCGAAGGTCTGGTTTTCCTGGTAGGCGCCCATGGGCCAGGGCACGCCGAGCGTGGAGCCGGGGGCGGCGCCGAGGCCGCCGTCCTCCAGCCAGTCCAGGGTCACCGGATCGGCGTCCGCCGCCGCGTCTCTCGGCGCGGCCTCGGCGTCTTTCGCCCCTAGCGCCCAGCTGAACTGTGCGGCGGCGCCGGCGACGGCCGCGGCCTTGAGGAGGGACCTGCGGGGGATGGGAGACATGAGATGCAGCCTTTCCTTCCGTGCGGGATGCAAGGGGGTGGTCAGGGGCATGACAGATGGAGGTACGGCGCTCGGGGCGCCGGCCTTGTGTGCGGGCGCCGCCCGTCAGCGGCGCCGGTGGCGCTCCTCCACGGCGACGGCCGCGGCGGCGACGGCACCGAGGACCGGGACCGCCAGCGGCGCGACGAACCAGGCGGAACACGCCACCACCGCCAGTCCGCCGACGAGCAGGAAGGACCCGGCGGGGTCGAGCACGGTACGGCGGCCGGCCTGCCCGAGCAGGGCACGCCAGGAGTCCCCCGGCGTCCAGACCGCCGCCGCGCGCAGCCCGGCCACCATGAGGCCGATCAGCGCGAACACCCCGACGGCCCCGACGAACGGCCCGCCGGGAAGCCCGGCCCGCGCGGCCCGGACGTCCACCCAGACCGCGGCCAGCGCCGCCCACCCGACGATCCCCGCCGCCCAGCCACCGCGCAGGGCGGCCCGGAGGTCGGCGACGAACTCCCGCCAGCCGCCGTCCTCATGGGTCGTACGACGCCGCAGATGCCGTGCGCCGGCGGCGAAGGCCGCGGGGTAGGTGACGACCCCGAGGCAGGCCACGGCGATCCACACTCCGGTGAGCAGGCACTCGGCGAAGAGCGCGAAGCGCTCGCCGAACACGGACTCCCTGCGCGCTGAGCGTCCCTTCACGCGTGCTTGCGCCATGGTGACCGCCTCAGCCCTTCAGGCCGGAGGTCGCCATACCGTCGATGAGATAGCGCTGGAAAGCCATGAAGAAGGCGATGACCGGCACCAGCGCAACCAGCGACATCGCGATCATGCTGCCGTAGTTGGAGATGCCCTCCTGGTCGCGGAACATCATCAGGCCGAGCGAAACGGTGTACTTGGACGGGGTGTTGAGGTAGATCAACGGCCCCATGAAGTCGTTCCACGCGTTGATGAAGGTGAAGATGGCGCTGGTGATGATGGCGGGGCGGGACAGCGGAAGCACGATGGACCAGTAGGTCCTCAGATGCCCGCAGCCGTCGAGCTTGGCGGCCTCGTCCAGCTCGCGCGGCAGCCCGCGCATGAACTGCACCATCAGGAAGACGAAGAACGCCTCCGTGGCCAGGAACTTCCCCGCGACGAGCGGCACGAGCGTGTCGATGTAGCCGAGGTTGCGGAACAGCACGTACTGCGGGATGAGCAGCACGTGGTACGGCAGCAGCAGTGTGCCGATCATCAGCGTGAACAGCAGGTTCCGCCCGGCGAAGCGGATCTTGGCGAAGGCGTACGCCGTCAGCGAGCTGGAGAGCACCACACCGATCACGGCCAGGACCGCGTACATCAGCGAGTTGGTGAAGAAGCTGGTGATGGAGATGCCGGAGATGCCGTCGGCGAGCCCGGAGAAGTTCGCCCAGACCGGCTTGGTGGGCAGCAGGTCGAGGCTGGCGATGATGTCCTTGCTCGGCTTGAACGAGGCGCCGAGCACCCAGATCACCGGATAGAGGACGACCGCGAGCACGAGGAGCGCGCCCACGTGCCAGGCAAGGGATCCGATGCGCCGCCGCTCGTGCGCGGGGCGCGTGACGGGGCTGGTGGCACTGCTCACTTGGCGGCCTCCTCGTAGTGCACCCACTTCTTCTGCGACCAGAACAGGACCGCCGTGACGAGCGCCACCGCGACCACCAACGTCCAGGCCATCGCGGAGGCGAAGCCCATCTGGGCCTCCTTGAAGCCCTTCTGGTAGAGGTAACAGGTGTAGACGAGCGTGGCGTCGGCGGGCCCGCACCGGGTGTCGGAGACGACATACGCCGAGCCGAACACCTGGAACGCGTGGATGGACTCCAGCAGCACGTTGAAGAAGAGGACGGGGGAAATCATCGGCAGCGTGATGTTCCAGAACCGCCGGAACGGACCGGCCCCGTCCATCTCGGCCGCCTCGTACAGTTCCTGCGGGACCTGCTTGAGGCCGGCCAGGAAGATGACCATGGGTGCGCCGAACTGCCAGATGCTCAGAGCCACCAGGGCGTACAGGACGTAGTCCGGGTTGCCGATCCAGCCGCCGACGTTGAGCCCAAAAATCTTCTGCGTACGGTCCACGACGGCGTCGTCGGAGAACAGCGCCCGCCACACGAAGCCCACGGAGACGCTGGCGCCGATGAGCGACGGCATGTAGAACGCGGCCCGGTACAGGGCCTGTCCACGCCGCTTCTGCGCCAGCAGCAGCGCCACTCCGAGCGCGAGGAGCAGCTTCAGCGGGGTGGCCACGACGACGTACTTCAGGGTGACCTCGACCGACTTCTGCCAGCGCGGGTCCTGGAACATCGTCGTGAAGTTGTCGAGCCCCACCCACTTGGGCGGCGTGAACAGGTTGTAGCTGGTGAACGCGTAGTAGAGCGACGCGATCATCGGTCCCGCCGTGAGCAGCAGGAACCCCGCGATCCACGGCGACATGAACAGGTAGCCGGCGAGGTTCTCGCGGCGCCGCCCGCGCCGCCCGGCGGCAGGAGCGGCGGACCGCTTCTTCGCCGGACGCGCGGGCGCTTCCTTGACGAGCGTCATGGTGGTACGTCCCCTCAGCCCGCGAACGCGGCCTTGGCCTCGCTGAACAGCGCCTTCGCGGCGTCGGCCGGCTTGGTCTTGCCCTGGGCGACCTCACCGCCGAGCCGCAGGAAGGCCGCCTCGATGACGTCCGCGCCGGACGGGTGCGGGGTGATCTTCCCGAGGACGCCGGCCTTGGCGACCTCGTCCTCGTAGGCCGCGACGCCCTTGTTGTTGGGGTCGGTCGGCTTGAAGGCGTCGTACTGCTCGGTGGTGGCGAGGATGCCTCGGTCGTAGCCCATGATCTTGCCGACCTCGGGGTCGTGGACCATGAAGTCGATGAACTGGGCGACTTCCTTGGGATGCTTGGTCCCGGAGAAGGCGCTCAGCATCAGCGAACCGAGGTACTGGCCGGTGGCCTTGCCGTCCGTGGTGGGGATCGGCGCGAGGCCGTAGTCCGAGTCGCCCTCACCCTGGTAGCGGATGGAGAAGTTGTCCCAGGTGAACTCGGAGGCGGCGAGGCCCGCCGAGAGACCGGACTTCGGCTTGACCTGCTCGATCTTCTTCGGGTCGGCGACCAGCCCGGACTTCACGCGCTTGTAGCCGTCCTCCCACCACTGCGTCAGATCGGCCTCGGTGAAGCCGAGATCGGTGTCGGTGTAGAAGGCCTTGCCGTTCTGACGCAGATACAGGTCGTAGAGGTACATGATGGCGAAGTAGCCGGTGTCACCGGCGATCTTCGCCTTGTCCTGGATCGTCTGCAGCGCGGCGAAGTACTCGTTCCAGGTCCAGCCGAACTTCGCCTCCACGCCGGCCTTCTTGAAGGCCTTGAGGTCGATGACGAGCGACATGGTATTGGCCCCGACGGGGATGCCGATCTGCTTGCCGTCGACCTGACCGTTCGCCAGAACGCCGTTGCGGAAGTTCTCCAGGCTCAGATTCCCCGCGTCCGCCTGCGACTTGAGATCCATCAGAACGCCGCGCTTGTCGTACTTGCGCAGAAAGCCGACCGCATTCTGGAAAACATCCGGCGGATTCCCGCCGGAGGCCTGGGTCTGGAACTTCTCCCAGAACGCCTCGTAGTCGGTGAATTCGGGCTTTATCTTGATCTTCGGGTACTTCTTCTCGAAGAGCGCGATCGTCTTCTTGATGGCGATGGTGCGCGGCTCGCCACCCCACCACGCGTAACGGATCGTCACCGTCCCGTCCGCGGAAGTCCCGCTGTCTCCCCCGCACCCCGTGGTCGCGGCCAGGCCCAGAGTGGCCGCCGTCGCCCCCGCGGCCTTCAGGATCGTTCGCCTCTCAACATTCCTGCTGGTTCCCACAGTCGGGCCCTCCCCGCAGCGTCGTTGCCGCTTGCATGAATCGTTTCAAGAAAGCGCTTGCTGGCACAAGGTACGAGGGGGTTGAGAGAGCGTCAATGATTCGGACAGGAATTTCTTGTGCGCGGGCCCTGCGGGGCGCGGAGGAAGACCGGAGGCGTCGGCTCTCCCCGGGGGACGAACTCGCAGGTGAGGGACTTCTGTTCGGCGATCCGAACCAGCGATCGCCCGTCAGGGGGGCGAAGAGGGGGGCCGAAATACGCCTGGGGGGTTGGGGGTTGCGGGGGTGGCGAGGTGGATGTTGTGAGTCAGGAAAGAAGTTGACGGTGTGAAGGCGGGGGGAGCGGTGGGGAACAGTGGGGCGAGGCGGGAATGCCTTGCGACGGGTTTGGACGAGGTGCGCGACGAGGCAACGATGAGGGCTCGTAAGGGGCGCGAAGGGGTGGTGTTCGGGGGCGCGATGACTGCGTACCGTTGTCGCCCGCCGTCGCCTCCCGTCGCCGCCCGCCGTCGTCCGCGACGTCGCCCCCCCCGCCCTCACAGTCGCCGACGAGGAGGCGCGGTGACCGGGTCGACAGCCGGGTCGGAACCTGCATCAGAGCTGGGTAACGGTGTCGGTGTCGGTATCGGTGCCGACGTCGGTATCGGAACCTGCATCAGAGCCGGTATCGGCGTCGGCGACGACGTCGGTAGCAGCGTTGGCACCGGCACGAGCGGACGCCGGAGGGGTGCTGGTTGCGCGAACGACGGCGGCCCGTCTGCACTCTCGCAGACGGGCCGCCGGTCCGGGTGGGCGATACTGGGTTCGAACCAGTGACCTCTTCGGTGTGAACGAAGCGCTCTCCCACTGAGCTAATCGCCCGGACGCAGGAAGAACATTACCCCAAGTCAGGGGGTGGCCGTGACCACGACCGACCGGTCCCCAGGCTCGCGCCGAAGATCGACGGAGGGCCGGCCGAAGGTCAGCCGAACATCACTGGTCCTCGGTCTTCCGAAGATCACTGGTCCTCGGTCTTCCGAAGATCACTGGTCCTTGATCTTCCAGGGCATCTCCAGGCCGAACTTCCACAGGTAGACGCCCACGAGCACGCCGATGATCACCAGCCCGACGACGGTCAGGATGATGTTGCGGCGCCGCACCTTCGGGTCGAGGGCTCGCTGTGCCGCCTCGGTGACTTTGCGCTTGGTCCAGCGCAGTACCAGCTGGGCCCAGACGAACTCGGTCGCCCAGATCGCCATGCCGCCGAAGATCACGACCCAGCCGGGACCGGGCAGCGGCAGCATGATGATGCCGGCGACCACCACGGCGAGGCCGATCACGAAGACGCCGACCTGCCAGCTCAGATGCAGCATGCGGCGCGCCTTGACGAACTCGGGCGCCCGGGAGCCGAGCCCCTGCGCGTGCGGCTCCTCCGCCGTCCCGTCCGGCTTCGCCCCGTCCAGCGCCACGACCACCTCACCCGGCTCGTTACTCCCCGTATTCATACAGCCAAACCCTACCCGAGAGATTCCAGTCACCGGAATGGTGGTACTTCGCGAACGAGCCCTCGGCCGGAAGAGTTACGTAAAGGCACGCAAAACACGCAGAGGGGTTTACAACGGCACCGTAGGTGGCATGTCGATTTCGCCGACGTGCGAATCCCCGAGCGCACACTGAGCGAAAGGCCCTGGCGCTTATGAACACCACGGTCAGCTGCGAGCTGCACCTGCGCCTCGTTGTGTCGAGCGAGTCCTCCCTGCCTGTCCCCGCAGGCCTGCGGTACGACACGGCCGACCCCTACGCCGTGCACGCCACCTTCCACACCGGAGCCGAGGAGACCGTCGAGTGGGTGTTCGCCCGCGACCTCCTCGCCGAGGGCCTGCACCGGCCCACGGGAACCGGCGACGTCCGTGTCTGGCCGTCGCGCAGCCACGGTCAGGGCGTCGTCTGCATCGCCCTGAGCTCTCCTGAGGGCGAGGCCCTGCTCGAAGCCCCGGCGCGGGCCCTGGAGTCCTTCCTGAAGCGGACGGACGCGGCCGTGCCCCCGGGCACGGAACACCGGCACTTCGATCTCGATCAGGAGCTCTCGCACATCCTGGCGGAAAGCTAGGGCGAGGCTCACACCATGCCGCCCGGCGCCGTCCACTCGGGGAGACGGCTCGGGCCCATACAACCGCATAGGGCATGCGCCGACGCCGCGCCACGGGCTTCCCGTGGGGCGGCGTCGGCGTGCGTGCGGCACGCCCGGACGGCGCTCCGCGAAACCGTGGGGGCTGCCGGAACCCGGTGCTCCGGCCTTCCGTCGGGCGGTGCCCGACCCCTCCGGCACCGGACGCCCACGGCATCCGGGCCGCGATCGGCCGTGGTTCGGCGGCCCGGTGCGGCTACCATCGGCCAGCATCGGCGGGCGCCCGCCCGACCCTCCAGGCCAGGGAGCGAAATGTGCTGATCACCCACGACACCCGGTGCGCGCTCGATGCCGTGGTGGATCTGGTGAACACCGCACCGGAGGACGACACGGCCCCGGACGCGCTGCCGGATGTCGCCGCCCTCGAGAATTTCGTACGAACGCACGATTTCAGTGACGTCGGTGTGCTCTCCGAGTTCGACCTGTCCGCGGTGCGCAAGGTCCGCGGGCGGTTCGCCGCGATCTTCTCGGCCTCGGATCCCCGCACCGCCGCCGGTCTGATCAACGAGCTGGTCGCCGCCGCGGGCACCACGCCGCGCCTCACCGATCACGACGGCTACGACTGGCATGTGCACTACTTCGCCCCTGGCGCCTCGGTCGCCGACCACCTGGCGGCCGACTGCGGGATGGCGCTGGCGTTCTTCGTGGTGGCCGGGGAGCAGGAGCGACTGCGGCGCTGCGAGGCCCCGGACTGTCGACGCGCGTTCGTCGACCTCTCCCGCAACCGGTCCCGCCGGTACTGCGACAGTCGAACCTGCGGCAACCGCCTCCATGTGGCCGCCTACCGGGCGCGCCGCAAGGAGGCTGCCGCGGGCTGAGGGGGCCCAAGGCACAGGGTCCGTCAAGGCTCCTGAGGGGGTCCTCCGGGTCGGACGATGCCGACGCGGCCCCGGCGGGTGACGCCGGGGACCGCGGGTACGGCTCAGAGCAGCAGCAGGTCGTGCAGCGAAGCCATGAGCAGCAGACACCCGATCACCGCTAGGAAGATCATCAGCGGTGGCTGGGAAAGGGCGAAGAGGCACCCGCGCGGCTCGTCCTTGGGCGGCGCGGCGTCGCTCTGTGTCGTGTCCAGCATCTCGCGGGCGATGATGACGCAGGTGACACCCCCCGTGCGATCAACACGCACGGATTGAGCGGGAGTTCGCCGGATTCCGTGACGTCGGTTTCAGGCCGTGATCATTTCCGCGCGACGTCAGGCCGACTGTGTCGTTTCAACGCGAGCCCGCCTCACGGCCGCATCCGCCGGCCGGGGTCCCATGCGGGGCCGCCACGGGTGCGGCCCCGGCTTCTGTGCGTGCCTCATATGCCGTGCTTCTTGAGGATGGCCTCGATGTCGCTGAAGTCTTCGGAGCCGCCGGTCGCCCGGGGTGCGGCTGCGGGACGGGACGCCGGGCGGGAGGCCTCGCCCAGCGAGGGCGCCGAGGCAGTGGGGGCCACCGCCCCGGACTCTGCGGAGCGGGCCGCCGCCTTGCGCTCCTTGCGGGTGCCGCCGCGGCGGCGCTCCACGGCACGGGTGGTGGCGAACAGCGCCCAGGCGCCGCCGAGCACGGCGAAGCCCGCCCAGGCCGTGGGGCTGAAGGCGGTGTCGGCGACCCATCCGACGACGCCGGTCATCACCAGGCCGAGCGGCACCAGGGAGTAGGCCGCGATACGGGCGGCCGACAGGAAGCGCTTGCGGTAGGCCGTGAGGACCGCGATGCCCAGGCCGGCCGCGGCGACGGCGGAGCAGACTGTCTCGGCGATCATCCGGTCCTCCAGGCGTGGCTCACTCGGGCAAGGTTCAGAGCGACTCGGCGGCACGGCCGGCAGGCCGGCGCTTCGTCCCTTCCATCCTGCACCTGCACACCGCTCGCGGGCCACGGTCCGGCCGGACATCAGGGACATCTCCGGGTCGGCTCCTCCGCAGGTGCCGCACATCCTCCTCCGTCGGGGTTCCCTCAGGGGCGCTGTCGGGGGCGAGCGGGTCCGCGTGAAGTGCGGGCGGTGATCCGGATTGGGGCGGTCGGGCAGGGGCTGGGAGACTGGCGTCATGAGCGACTCGTCCCCGACCTCCTCCCCCACCCGTGCCGTCGTCCTCGACGTCTGGTGCGAGCTGCAGTGCCCGGACTGCCGTGGCGCCCTCGACGATCTGCGCGCCCTGCGCGAGCGCTACGGCGACCGGCTGGAGCTGCGGTTGCGCCACTTCCCGCTGGAGAAGCACCAGCACGCCTTCGCCGCCGCGCAGGCCGCCGAGGAGGCCCTGGAGCAGGGGCAGGGGTGGCCGTACGTCGAGGCCGTGCTGGGCCGGGTGGCGGAGCTGGACCGTGAGGGGGAGCCCTTCCTGGTCGAGGTCGCCGGTGAACTCGGGCTCGACGCCGAGGAGTTCGACACCGCGCTGATCGACGGCCGGCACATCCTGATCGTGGACGCCGACCAGGCCGAGGGCAAGGCGATCGGCGTCACCGGGACCCCGACGTACGTCATCGGCGGTGAGCGTCTCGACGGCGGCAAGAGCCAGGAGGGGCTGCGGGAGCGGATCGAGGAGATCGCCGACCGGCTGCTGGCCTAACAGGCGTGAGGCCGGGTCGGCGCAGACCGGTTCAGAGCAGGCCGGTTCAGCGGGGCCGGTCCAGAGCGGGCCGGTTCAGAGCGGGCCGGTTCAGAGCAGGTTCTTGTACATCGAGTAGCTCACCGGCACATACCCCAGCGACTCGTACAGCCGTTCGGCCGGGGTGTTGTCGGCGAAGACGTTGAGACCCAGGAGCCGCTTGCCGGCCGCTGTCGCCTGGGCCTCGGCCAGCAGCATCAGGGAACGCCCGTGGCCCCGGCCGCGGAAGGCGGCGTCGGCCTCGACGTCGAACACGAACGCCCTGTCGTCGGCGAGCGACAGCCAGAGGGTGCCGACCCGGGCGCCCTCGTGCTCCAGGACGCTGAACAGCATGTTCTCCGTCGCCAGACCTTGCGGCAGCAGTACTTCATGATCCCGTCGCGACTTGGCCCACGCCTCGTCCTCGGGCACCCCGCGATCCTGCCAGTCCTGGGCGTACTCCGCGAGGCCGCGCTCGAACCAGGCGCCGTACTCGGATTGGGTCATCGGCCTCGCCCGGCTGCCCTCCGGCAGCCGGGGGGCGGTGGCGCCGAGGGGCTTCTCCATGCCGCGGTTGCGATGAACGTAGCCGAGCGCCGTCGCCAGGCGCAGCGCGGCCTGCGCGTCGGCGGGCACCCTGACGTCGATCCGCTTGCAGCCCCAGCCGCGGGCCACCTCCTCGGCGGCCAGCGCGGCCACCGTGCCCCGGCCGCGCCCGCGGTCCGGTTCCTCGATGCGCAGGTCTTCGATCACGGCGACGCCGGCCCCGAAGCCCGGGGACGTCAGGACGCGGACCGCTCCGACGGGACGGCTGTTCACACACACCCGGTAGTGGCGTGACAGTGCCCCGTCGGCGGTGCGCTGAAGCGGCTCGGTCGGCCGCAGAGTCGTGGTCATCAGGGGCTTTCTACCCGCAGTGGAGCGAGACGTCAGCCTGTTTTCCGGGGTCTTGCGGATTCGACGCCGTGGACCTCCCGGCCTTTCGGCCTCCCGGCCTCACGGCTTCACGGGTCGAGGTCGTCCCCGGCCCGCTCGGCGAAGATCCGCATCGCCTTGGCGGTCACCGGCCCCGGCGTGCCCGGCAGTTCGCGGTCGTCGACGCGGTGGACGGCCTGGACGTCGCGCAGGGTGGAGGTGAGGAACACCTCGTCCGCGCGCTCCAGGACGTCCAGCGGAAGGTCGGTCTCCTTGGCGCCGGTCCACTCGACGGTCAGCTCACGGGTGATGCCCGCGAGGCAGCCGGAGGCGAGCGGCGGGGTGTGGATCTCGCCGTCCAGGACGACGAAGACATTGGACCCGGTGCCCTCGCAGAGCCGTCCGACCGTGTTGGCGAACAGCGCCTCGGTGGCGCCGTGCTCGTGGGCACGGGCCAGGGCGACGACGTTCTCGGCGTACGAGGTCGTCTTCAGGCCGGTGAGCGCGCCGCGTTCGTTGCGGGTCCAGGGCACGGTGACGACGGCCGTGGAGTCGGCGCGCCGGACGGTCTCGCCGAGGGCGACGACGAGGGTGGGCCCGTGGTCGCCGCGGTCGGAGCCCAGGGGGCCGTGGCCTCCGGTGTAGGTGATGCGCAGCCGGCCCAGCGGCATCGGGTTGGCCTCCAGGACGGCGGCGCAGGCGCGCCGGACCTCGTCGTGGTCGGGGTCGGGCAGGCCGAGGCCGCGTGCGGAGCGGGTCAGCCGGTCGAGGTGGCGGGTGAGCGCGAACGTCGTGCCGTCCACCGCCTTGACCGTCTCGAAGATGCCGTCGCCCACGGTCAGCCCGTGGTCGAAGACGGAGACGCGGGCGGACTCCATGTTTTGCAGCCCGCCGTCGAGCCAGATCTTCACGTAAGCGTCCCTTCACTCACCTCGTACGCTCCCGACGCTACCGCGAGCAGTCGGGACGCCTTGAGCTCGGTCTCCTCCCACTCGGCCTCGGGGTCGGAACCCCAGGTGATGCCGGCGCCGGTGCCGAAGCGCAGCACGGCCGCGCCGTCGGCGGCGCGGTCGATCCAGAAGGTGCGGATGCCGACGGCCAGCTCGCCCGTCCCCCGGTCGGCGTCGACCCAGCCGATGCCTCCGCAGTAAGGGCCGCGGGGGGCCGTCTCCAGGGCGTCGATGATGCCGAGAGCGCTGGACTTGGGGGCGCCGGTGACCGAGCCGGGCGGGAAGGCGGCGTCGAGCAGGTGCGGCCAGCCGGCGCCGTCGCGCAGCTCGCCGCGGACCGTGGACACGAGGTGGACCAGGCCCGGATGCTTCTCGACGGTGCACAGGTCGGGAACGCTCACGCTGCCGGTGGCGCAGACCCGCCCGATGTCGTTGCGGACGAGGTCCACGATCATCACGTTCTCGGCGTAGTCCTTGTCGAGGAGGTCCGCCTCGGTGCGCCCGGTGCCCTTGATGGGCCCGGACTCGACGACCCGCCCGGCACGGCGCAGGAAGAGCTCGGGGGAGGCGGTGGCCGTCTCTATGCCGTACGCGGGCAGCCGAATCGTTCCTGCATACGGTGCCGGGTTGCCCCGGGCCAGCAGGGCGGTGAGCGCGTCCACGTCGGCGTCGGCCGCCACGGGAGCGGTCAGGACGCGGCAGAGGTTGGCCTGGTACACCTCGCCGGCGGCGATGTACTCGCGGACGCGGCGCACCCCGGCCGTGTACCCGGCGCGGTCGAGGGAGGACGTCCAGTCACCGGCCGCGGGCCCCCGCCACGCCCCCGGGACCGGAGCGGGCACCGGCTCCTCGTGTACATCGGCGAAGCGTGCGCAGGTCAAACGGCCCTCGAAGTCGGCGCAAACGGCCCAGAAACCGGCGGAGTCGAGGGCCGCGGGATCGCTGGTGACGTCTAGGAGGCCGGTGGCCACGCGGCCGCCGAAACGGGCGAGAGGAGGGAGGTCGGGCACGTTGTCGAGTCTATGGCGAGTCCGTCGGGGCCGGGTCGGGCATGTCCCGCTTGTCCCGCCCGGGCGGCCTGACCAGGTCCGCGAGTGGGCGCAGCGCAGCACGCTGCACAAACGCGTTTTTGTACTGGACCGGGAATCCGCTAGAGTTCAACACGTCGCCGGGACGCGAGAGCCGACCGAACCGACAGGCGGACGTAGCTCAGTTGGTAGAGCGCAACCTTGCCAAGGTTGAGGTCGCGAGTTCGAGCCTCGTCGTCCGCTCGAAGGAAGAAGGGGTCTTCCAGGTCCCCTACACTCCTGGTGGAGTGGCCGAGAGGCGAGGCAACGGCCTGCAAAGCCGTCTACACGGGTTCAAATCCCGTCTCCACCTCCAAGGACGATTAGCTCAGCGGGAGAGCGCTTCCCTGACACGGAAGAGGTCACTGGTTCAATCCCAGTATCGTCCACTGGATCTTGGCCGAAAGGTCTGAGATCTGCCCCGCGCGATTAGCTCAGCGGGAGAGCGCTTCCCTGACACGGAAGAGGTCACTGGTTCAATCCCAGTATCGCGCACGCAGCACCACCCCTCCCGGACGATTAGCTCAGCGGGAGAGCGCTTCCCTGACACGGAAGAGGTCACTGGTTCAATCCCAGTATCGTCCACACACCGAGAGCCCCCGGCCGCCTTCGCGGTCGGGGGCTCTCGGTGTGCCGGGTCAGCTGGAGAACAGCATGTGGCCGAAGCTCTTGTGACGGTTGTGGCCGCCGTGGTGACCGCCGTAGTGCCCACCGCCGTGACCGCCGCCGTGCGGGGCGCCCCAGGCGGGCGCGACCGGGGCCGACGGGTACGCCTGCGGGGCGGCCGGGGGCGGCGGCGCCGGCTGGGACCACTGGGCCTCCACCCGGGTCAGCGCCTCCAGCTCGCCGTAGTCGAGGAAGATCCCGCGGCAGTTGCTGCACTGTTCGATCTGGACGCCGTTGCGGTTGTACGTGTGCATCTGAGCGTGACACTTCGGGCACTGCATGGTTCGGCTCAACTCCTCGCCGGTCGGTCCTGTTTCGCGTACCGCCAGGACAGACACTGTCCGGCCGCGGTCGGTTGCACCCTACTTCGCGAAGCCTGTCGCCAACTGCGGGGGTTCGCAGTCCATTCGGGCACAGGCGTCGATCAGACACTGCTCCACCTCGTCCAGCGGCCGCCCCTGCGCCACCGACTTGGTGACAGCGCGTGCGGCGGTCTGGACGGTGAGTGCGCGGGCCGGGACGTCGAGGGCGGGCCAGGGATCGCCGGTCCCGGGGACGGCGGGCCCGGATCCTTCGCGGTACGCGGTCAGGAAGCGGGTCCACTCGTCGGGCGGCAGCAACCCGCAGGCGTACCAGGCGGCGGGGCGGGCGAGGTCCCAGGCCGGGACGCCGACGCCGAGGTCGTCGACGTCGATCAGGCGCCAGGGGCCGTCAGGAGCGGGATGGCGGACGAGCTGGCCGAGGTGGAGATCGCCGTGGCAGAGCGTGGTCGCGTCGGGCATCGGGGCCTCGGCGCGGGCCCAGGCGGGCAGCGCACGCCAGGCGTTCAGGACGGGGGCGACGGCGGGATGGGGTCCGGCGGCGCCCAGCCGGGCCACGGCGTGCGCGGCCTTGACGGGGCCGCGCATCGGGGGGAGGGCGACGGGAGCCGGCGTGCGGTGGAGCCGGGCGAGCAGGGCGCCCGCCGCTTCCCAGGGGGCCGCGTCCGGGGCGTCCGGGTCCACCGGGGCGCCGTACGGCCAGAACGTGACGAGTCTGCCGTGGAGAACGGCCGGGGTCGGCGCCAGCGGAGGCAGGAGAACGTCGGGGAGACGGGCGGCCGTGGCGAGGCGGGGGGCCAGGCCGGCCGGCTCGGTACCGGGGGCGTGGGCCTTCGCGACCGTGCCGGCGTGCCGGACGACGGTGGCGTCGGGACGGTCCGCGAGGGTGGCCGCGCCGCACGGGCAGGCCGCGTCGGTTTCGTGAGCCTGCGCTCCGGCTCGGAACGTGAGCTCGTTGAGCAGGGGGTGGGCGGTCACGGGGCTCCCTGGGCGACGGCGTGCGGTCTCCTCGCGAGGGTACGCAGGCGGGACCGTCGGCGATCGCGCGTCCGGGAAAAGCAATGCAGGCGCAGCTCCCCAGCTGCGCCTGCATTATTTGCCGTCCGCCGCACCCCCGTCCCCACGGGGTTTCATGGGTGGATGTCCCCGCCCGGACCGCTCTTCCGGGCCTGGGGTCGCCGCTCAGCGCCCCAGCATCACTCCCACGGACGACGCCTGTGTGGCCACTGTCTCCCAGCCGTCGAAGACGACGAGAAGCAGGACCGCCAGGGGAAGGGCCATCAGCGTCGCCACCAGGGGGTGGCGGCGACCCGTGCGGCGGGGGCGCGTGGTGCGTCCCTGCGTGCGGATCATCGTCCGCGGTGCCGTGTGGGCCATGGTCCCTCTCCTGACCTGATCAGTTGTCGTTGGCAGCGGCGGGTGTCTGACCTCGGGGGACGAGTGCTGCACCCGCCGCTTGACCTCAAATCTAGGCGGATGGCGGCTGCTGGTCGTCATGCCCTCGTACCGATTGCCGGGCCTCCCGGAGGATGAGCCGTGACCTGCGGAGTACTCCCCTGGGTGGAGAACAGGTCCTAGGTCTCGGGGTCTTCCCGGAAGGGTGCCCGATCAGGGAGTGACTTCGCTCACTTCCACCGCCCTTGGCCGTGCCGCCATGGCCCGCCGGCGGCCCGCTCCGCCGACCGTCCCCCCGTAGGTCCGCATCGCGTCACCGGCGTCGGCGACCCTCTCGGCACGGTCACCCTTCATCGGTTCAACCACCCTTCTGTCACACGTGGTTGACGTCACGGAACAACCGAAGTGGGCCTGTCGGCAGGCCCCCTGACCGCCTTTCACGTCCCCCGCCGGGCACCGACAATCGGTCGGGACCAGAGGGCGCGGCCTCTGCGCGCCGACGGCCGTGGAAACGTAAGCTGTGCCACGTCAAACGGACCGGGCAGCGGGGATGAACATGGCGATGATGCGCCTGAGGCGCGAGGACCCGCGCGTCGTCGGCTCGTTCAGGCTTCACCGGCGGCTCGGGGCGGGCGGGATGGGCGTCGTCTACCTGGGCTCCGACAAGAAGGGGCAGCGGGTCGCGCTGAAGGTGATCCGGCCCGATCTGGCGGAGGACCAGGAGTTCCGGTCGCGGTTCGCACGCGAGGTCTCGGCGGCGCGGCGGATCCGGGGCGGGTGCACGGCACGGCTGGTCGCGGCGGATCTGGACGCCGACCGGCCGTGGTTCGCCACCCAGTACGTGCCCGGGCCCTCCCTCCATGACAAGGTCAACGACGAGGGACCGCTCGGGGCCGCCGAGCTCGCCTCCATCGGGGCCGCGCTGTCGGAGGGCCTCGTCGCCGTGCACGAGGCCGGGGTCGTGCACCGCGACCTGAAGCCCTCCAACATCCTGCTCTCCCCCAAGGGCCCGCGGATCATCGACTTCGGCATCGCCTGGGCGACAGGCGCCTCCACACTGACGCACGTCGGCACGGCGGTCGGCTCCCCCGGGTTCCTCGCGCCGGAGCAGGTGCGCGGGGCCCTGGTCACCCCGGCCACCGACGTGTTCTCGCTCGGCGCGACGCTCGCGTACGCCTCGACGGCCGACTCGCCCTTCGGGCACGGCAGTTCCGAGGTCATGCTGTACCGCGTGGTGCACGAGGAGCCGCAGCTGCACGGCGTTCCGGACGCGCTGGCCCCGCTGGTGCGGGCCTGTCTGGCGAAGGATCCCGAGGAGCGGCCCAGCACCCTCGATCTCTCCCTGCGGCTCAAGGAGATCGCGACCCGGGAGTCACAGGGCCTGTCGGACGCGCGGCCCGCGGTGCCCCGGGCGGCCGAGGCGGACCGTCCCACCGGACGGCTCTCCGACCCCGGACACCCGGAGCGCACGCTGCGCCAGCCGAGCGGGCCGCGCACTCCCCCGCCGCGGAACGGAGTGCCGTCCTCGCGTGGTGCGGTTCCTTCCCGGGGCGGGGCTCCCGCTCGCGGGACCGGCGGCCCGCGCGGTGGCGGTGAGCGCGGTTCGTCGTCGCGGTCCGGCGCGCGGCCCGCTCCCGGCTCCCGGCCCACCCGTCCCGGCAGCGGCAGTGGCAGTGGCAGCAGGCCGGCGCCCCGCGGCGGGGCCGGACGGCAGGGGCCGAGGACCACGGGCACCGGACGGCGGCCCGCCAACCCGCGTCTGCTGCGTCAGCGGCTGTTCGTCTTCGTCGTGGTGACCCTGCTCGTCGCGCTCGGCATCGCCCTCGTCCAGGGCTGCGAGGGACCGGCGCGCGGGCTCGGCGGGGACAACGACGTCGTACGGCAGGGACAGGGCCAGGAACTGGGGCACGAGCAGCAGCATGTCCGCCCGGAGTCGGGGGTCGGCGGTCCGCTGGGGGACTGAGCGCCTGTGGCATGTCCCCGGCCGGGGGTATGACACAGGCCCTGATCCCGTGGGCTATGTCTGCGGGCGGCCCGTCGCCACCGCGTAGAAGGCGACCGCTGCCGCCGCGCCCACGTTGAGGGAGTCCACGCCGTGGGACATCGGGATGCGGACCCATTCGTCGGCGGCGACCAGGGCCTGGGTGGAGAGACCGTCTGCCTCCGCGCCCAGCATGAGGGCGACCCTGTCCATCGTGTGCGGGGCGGCCTCGTCGAGGCTGCGGGCCTTCTCGTCCGGGGTGAGGGCGAGAAGCGCGAAGCCGGCCTCGCGGACCGAGTCCAGGCCCTTGGGCCAGGTGTCCAGGCGGGCGTACGGGACGGAGAAGACCGCGCCCATCGAGACCTTCACGCTGCGGCGGTACAGGGGGTCGGCGCAGTCCGGTGAGAGCAGGACCGCGTCCATGCCGAGGGCGGCGGCCGAGCGGAAGATCGCGCCGATGTTGGTGTGGTCGTTGACCGACTCCATGACGACGACCCGGCGGGCGCTCTGCAGGAGTTCGGCGGCGGTGGGCAGCGGTTTGCGCTGCATGGAGGCCAGCGCGCCGCGGTGGACGTGGTAGCCGGTGACGCGTTCGGCGAGCTCCGGGCTGACGGCGTACACCGGTGCCGGGAGCTCGTCGATGACGTCACGCATGACGTCGACCCACTTCGCGGAGAGCAGCATCGAGCGCATCTCGTACCCGGCGTCCTTGGCCCGGCGGATGACCTTCTCGCCCTCGGCGATGAACAGGCCCTCGGCGGGCTCGCGCTTGCGGCGCAGCTCGACGTCGGTCAGGCCGGTGTAGTCGCGCAGGCGCGGGTCGTCGGGGTCCTCAACGGTGATGAGATCGGCCACAGGGTGATACTGCCTTGTCCTGGGTGTGGTGCCAACGGCTCGGAACGGTTGTGTTACCCGCGGTTACTCGGATGTCCGCGGGCCGACGGTCACGACCGCGCCGATGACGATGACCGCCGGCGGCTTGACCTCCTGGGCGCGGACCGTCTCCGCGACCGTCGCGAGCGTCGCGTCGACGCGACGCTGGGCGGCCGTCGTGCCCTCCTGGACCAGGGCGACCGGGGTGTCGGGCGACTTGCCGTGCGCGACGAGCGTCTCGGCGATCTTCCCGATCTTGTCGACGCCCATGAGGATCACCAGGGTGCCCGTGAGCTTCGCCAGGGACGGCCAGTCCACCAGGGAGCGCTCGTCGTCGGGGGCGACATGCCCGCTGACCACGGTGAACTCATGGGCGACGCCCCGGTGGGTGACGGGGATGCCCGCCGCGCCCGGCACGGAGATCGAACTGGAGATGCCGGGGACGACCGTGCAGGCGATCCCCGCCTCGGCGAGGGCCTGGAGCTCCTCCATGCCACGGCCGAAGACATACGGGTCGCCGCCCTTGAGGCGGACGACCGACTTTCCCTGCTTGGCGTGCTCGATCAGCGCGTTGTTGATGGCCTCCTGGGCCATGTAGCGGCCGTAGGGGATCTTCGCCGCGTCGATCACCTCGACGTGCGGCGGGAGTTCGGCGAGCAGGTCGCGCGGGCCGAGCCGGTCGGCGATGACGACGTCCGCCTCGGCGAGCAGTCGGCGGCCGCGGACCGTGATCAGGTCCGGGTCGCCGGGGCCGCCGCCGACCAGGGCGACGCCGGGGGTGCGGGTGCGGTGGTGGGGGGCGACGAGGGTGCCGTCGCGCAGGCCCTCGACGACCGCGTCGCGGATGGCCGCGGTGTGGCGGGGGTCGCGGCCACGGGCGTCGGTGGTGAGGACGGCGACCGTGACGCCCTCGCTGTGGCCGGTGGCCGGGGTCCACGCGGTGGCCCGGTCGGCGTCGTCCGAGCGGACGCACCAGACGCGGCTTCGCTCCGCTTCGGCCGAGGCCCGGGTGTTCGCCTCCTGGTCGCTGGTGGCGATGAGGGCGTACCAGGCGTCCGCCAAGTCGCCTTCGGCGTAGGGGCGCTGGTGCCAGGTGATCTCCGCCGCGTCGGACATCGCCTCGACGGAGGGGGTCGCCTGCGGGGATACGAGGTGGATGTCGGCGCCTGCCGCGATCAGTGCGGGGAGGCGGCGCTGGGCCACCTGGCCGCCGCCGAGGACGACGACCCTGCGGCCGGTGAGGCGGAGGCCTACGGGGTAGGCGGGGTGTTCGGCCATGAGGTGCGGCTCCTCGTGCGAGCAAGGGCGGGGGGCGCTGCGGCTCTGGAGCGGCCCTGACGTGCGGATTTTAGAGGTGGGCTCAGGGTACGGCGGGGCCGGGGGCCGCGCAGGGGCGCAGGCCCGCCGACCGCCGCCGGGGTCCCGGCGGGTCCTACTTCTCGGTCACCCCCGCCGAGTCGAACGTCGCCACCTCGTGCATGGCGCGGGCCGTGCTCTGGACCAGGGGCAGGGCCAGCAGGGCGCCGGTGCCCTCGCCGAGGCGGAGGTCGAGGTCGACCAGGGGGCGCAGGCCCAGCTTGTTCAGGGCGGCCACATGGCCGGGCTCGGCGCTGCGGTGGCCGGCGATGCAGGCCGCCAGCACCTCGGGGGCGATCGCGCGCGCGACCAGGGCGGCGGCGCCGGCGCTGACGCCGTCCAGGATCACCGGCGTACGCAGGGACGCGCCGCCGAGGAGAAGGCCGACCATCGCCGCGTGTTCGAAGCCGCCGATCGCGGCCAGGACGCCGATCGGGTCGGCCGGGTCCGGCTGGTGGAAGTCCAGGGCGCGGCGGACGACCTCGGTCTTGCGGGCGAGGGTCTCGTCGTTGATGCCGGTGCCGCGGCCGGTGACCTCGGCCGGGTCGGCACCCGTGAAGACCGCGATGAGGGCCGCGGACGCCGTCGTGTTCGCGATGCCCATCTCGCCCGTGAGCAACGCCTTGTTGCCGGCCGCCACCAGGTCACGGGCCGTCTCGATGCCGACCTCGATGGCCTGCTTGGCCTCCTCGCGGGTCATCGCGGGGCCGGTCGTCATGTCGGACGTGCCCGCGCGGACCTTGCGGGGCAGCAGGCCGGGGGTCGCCGGGAGGTCGGCGGCCACGCCCACGTCCACGACGCAGACCTCGGCGCCCACCTGGGAGGCGAACGCGTTGCAGACCGCGCCGCCGCCGAGGAAGTTGGCGACCATCTGGGCCGTCACCTCCTGCGGCCAGGGGGTGACTCCCTGGGCGTGCACCCCGTGGTCGCCGGCGAAGATCGCGACGGCCGCGGGCTCCGGGATCGGCGGCGGGCACTGCCGGGACAGGCCGGACAGCTGCGCGGAGATGATCTCCAGCATGCCGAGCGCCCCGGCCGGCTTCGTCATGCGCTTCTGCCGCTCCCAGGCCTCGCCGAGCGCCTTGGCATCCAGCGGGCGGACACTGGCGACGGTCTCGGCGAGCAGGTCGTGCGGGTCCTCGCCGGGCAGCGCGCGACGGCCGTATGTCTCCTCGTGGACGACCCACGACAGCGGGCGGCGCTTCGCCCAGCCCGCCTGCATCAGCTCGGGCTCGTCCGGGAACTCGTCGACGTAGCCGACGCACAGGTAGGCGACCACTTCGAGGTGCTCGGGCAGGCCCAGCGCACGGACCATCTCCCGCTCGTCGAAGAAGCTGACCCAGCCGACGCCCAGGCCCTCGGCGCGGGCGGCGAGCCACAGGTTCTCGACCGCGAGCGCGGAGGAGTACGGCGCCATCTGCGGCTGCGTGTGCCGGCCCAGGGTGTGGCGGCCGCCGCGGGTCGGGTCGGCGGTGACGACGATGTTCACCGGCGTCTCGAGGATGGCCTCGATCTTCAGTTCCTTGAACTGCTTGGCCCGGCCCTTGGGCAGGGACAGCGCGTACGCGTCGCGCTGACGCGTCGCCAGTTCGTGCATCGCGCGCCGGGTGTCGGCCGAGCGGATCACGACGAAGTCCCAGGGCTGCGAGTGGCCGACCGAGGGCGCGGTGTGGGCGGCCTCCAGGACGCGCAACAGCACCTCGTGCGGGATCGGGTCGCTGCGGAAGCCGTTGCGGATGTCCCGGCGCTCCCGCATGACCTTCAGGACGGCCTCGCGCTCGGCGTCGTCGTACGCGGGCGCGGCGGGGCCGGTGGACTCTCGAACTTCTTCCACTGCAGCGGCCGGGCTCTCTTCCTGGTCGGCGGCCCTGGTGTCCAGGTCCTCCGGGCTCTGTGCGACATCGGGGTCGATGATGTCGGTCGCGTGCTCCGTGTCCGGGGTCGCCGGGGCGGGAGCATGGTCGGCGCCGCGCGGGGCGGGGACCGTGACGGTGGGGCCAGTGACCGTGGGGCCCATGACGGTGGAGGGCAAAGCGGCCGATTCGGCGGCCTGTTGCTGTTCCGCGACCGCCTCGGGGGCCGGCGTCATCTCGGGGGCCGACTGTTCCTGCGTGGGGAGCTGCGCGCCCGCGACCGGCACGAACTGGCCCAGGGGCTGGTCCGGTTGGGCCGGCTGGTCGGCCGGGGGCCGGTTCTCCGGCCGGACGTCCTGGGGAGCGGCAACCGGCGGGGCGGGAGTGGCGTCCACCGGGAGTGCCTCGACGGGCGGCGGCGCAGTCTCCGTCACGGCCTGCTGCTCCGGCTGCGGTTGCGGCTGTGGTTCCGGCTCCGCATCGGTTGCGGCGGGGACGGGCTCGGGCTGGGACTGGGCAACGGGAGGTGCGGTCTCGGGTGCGGGCTCCGCCGGCGGGGCCGTCCCCGGGGCGACGGTGTCCGGGATGTGAGACACGGCGTCCGTGGGTTGGGCGGGCTCGGCGGGAGGCTCGCTGACGGCCTCCGCTTCCGGCTCCGGTCCGGGCTGCGGCTCCGGCTGCAACTGCGGTGTCGGCTCGGGCTCCGCCTGGTGGGCGGCCGGCTCGGCGGGGGCGACGGGCGCGTCGATGAACTGCACGCCCTCGGGGGCCGCGGAGACCTCCGGTCCGGGCGCGGGGGCCTCGGCCTCGGCGGCGGGCGCTTCCGCCACGGGGGCCGCCGGTTCCGCCGTCTCAGGCGTCACGATCGCCACGGGCTCGGAGGCCTGAACGGCTTCGGGCGCGGGGGCAGGGGCGGGGTCGGCCTCAGGGGCCACGACCGGGTCGGGAACGGGGGCCTCGGAAGCGACCTGCGGTGCGACGACGGCGTCAGCGACCGGATCCGGCACCGGAACCGGAATCGGCTCTGCCACGGGCGTCTGCGGGGCCGCCGCGGCGCCGACGCTCGCATCGGCGCTCGCGTCGGGCTCCTGCGGCTGCGGCTGAGCCGCCTCGGCCTCGGCGGGCATCGCACCCGCGGCCTCGACCGCCTCGGTGACGGGCGCCTCCACGGGGTTCGTCGCGGCAACCGCTACCGGCTCTGCCGCCTCCAACGCTACGGCCGGCTCCACCACTTCGGCCGTTTCTGCCACCTCGGCCGACTGGATCACCGCCGGCTCGACCGCCTCGACCTCAACCACCTCGACCGCGACCGGCTCGACGGTTTCGACCGCCTCGGCCGCGACCGGCTCAGCCGTCTGCGCGGTTTCGGGGGCGACGGCCGGGTCCTCCGCGGCCTCCGGCGCCTCCGGTACCGCCTGCGCCGCGTCCACCGGCTGTTCGGCGACGGCGGAGACGGCGGCGACGACGGGCTCGTCCACCGGCGCGACGGGGGCGTCCGGCGTTCGGTCGTCGCCCGAGACGGGGACGTCGGCAGCGTCCTGCCCGGCCTCGACGACCACGCCGACGGGGACCTGCTCGGCCTCCGCCATCATCGCGGCTCCGAACACCTGACCGGGGTCGACGACTCCGTACGTCTCGGCGGCGGGCGCGACCTGGGCGCCGTCGGCGTCGCTCCCCTCCGGGGCGGTCGCGGCGATCGCCTCGGTCGCCACGCGGGCCACGACCGCCTGGGCCACGCCCACCGGCTCGGCCTGCTGCGGCTCCGTGACCGCCACTGTCGGAGCAACCGTTTCCGCAGTCCTCACCCCGGGAGCGACCTGGGTCTGGGCGGGCGCCTGGGCCGTGGCCTGGGCGGCGCCCCAAGGGGCCGCGCCCTGCGGCATCTCACGCACGGGCGGGACGTCGAGGTACTCGGGACCGGACGCGGCCGGGCCGGGCTGTCGCACCGGCGCGCCCGCGGGGCCGCGGTCGGCGAGGGAGCGGACCGGGCTGGCGGAGGCGTCGGGGATCGGCGGGCCGAGGTGCAGGGGGCGGCGCGGGGCCGACTGGGGCGTCGACGGGCCGGGGAGGCGGACGGCGCTGAGGTCGACCGACCCGCTGTCGCGGCCGGAGGTCTCGTGCGGACCCGGCTCGTGCAGCGCCTCGACCACCGGCTCAGGGGCGGGCGGCGCCACCTCGTTGCCCCACGCGCTCTGGGCACCCGGCAGCAGCAACAGGTCTTCGTCCTCGGCGGTGCTCTCGGAGAGGTAGGTGTACGCACCGTGCGCGGAGGCGCCCGGCTGCTCCACCATGCCTGCGTTCTCCGGCAGCCCCTCGCCCGGGACCTGGCCGGTGTCGGTCATGCGTACCCCTCGCCCATCGGTTATTGCTTCTGCGGCCGGCTCACCCGGAGCGGCGCACCGCCCGCCCCGTAGTGAAGAACGAGCGTCCGTGCCCAGCGGCACGTACGACCCGCCCGAAAAAGCGACAAAGCCATTCAGTGGCATTGTCCCGGCCGTCGACGCGTCGCGACAGCTTGATCCGCGACGCTCCGCTGTGGACTGCGCCACGTTGCGCGCCCTCCGGTGCTGCCGTACCACACACCCCCCAAAAGGGATGTGTTTTCCGGACATTGACCGACGAAGCGCCGGGCGAACGGAAGCGGTACGACGATCGGCCAGCCTACCGCGCGCGGTACGACAACAGGATCACGGGGAGGGCGGAGCGGGTCATGTGCGACGGTCCGGCAGTACCCCGCTGAGCAGGAACGCGACGCTCCGTTCTGTTTCCGTCCAGGCCCGTGTGTCGAGTTCGACGGACTGGACGAGGGCGCATTCGACGCGGTAGCCGTGCTCGGACAGGTCGCGGCCCACGCGTTCGGCCGCGTCGCGGGTCGCCGCATGGGTGACGATGCGCTGCGGGCGGCGGTCGGCGACCGCGGAGACCACGGCCGCTCCCCCGCCGCCGACCCGGACGACATCCGGCTCGGGCAGGTTCTCCAGGACGTGCGGGGCGGTGCCGTGGACGATCTGCAGTTGGACGCCGTGGCGGCGCGCGGAGGCGTCGGTGCGACCGCACGCGTCCAGGGTTTGGTCGACGGCGATGACAGCGGCGCCCGCCCGCGCCGCCTCGGTCGCGAAGGCGCCGCTGCCGCAGCCGATGTCCCACACGAGGTCGCCGACCCGCGGGCCGAGCCGGGCGAGTTGGCCCGCGCGCAGCAGCTCCGCCTCCCCCTCGCCGAGTCCGCCGCCGTACGCCTCGCCCGGCAGGGCCCAGCCGCGCGGACCGGCGCCCGGGTCGCGGCCGGCGATCCAGCCGCTGTCGCCGGAGACGACCGGTCCGGTGGGGCCGCCGATGACGATGACGACGTTGGGGTCGCGCCAGGTGTGGTCGGCGGCCTTGTCGGAGGTGACGACGCTGACCTGTTCGCGGGTGGTGCCGAGTTCCTCGCAGACCACGAAGGTGCGGTGCACGCCCTCCATGAGCAGGCCGAGTTCGGCGGGGCCGGCGCCCGGGGAGGTGAGGACGGCGACCTTGGTGTGGGCGCGGCACACGTTCACCGCGCGGCGCAGGGTGCGCCGGTGGGCGACGACGACCTGGGCGTCGTCCCAGGGCATGCCGGCCCGGGCGAAGGCGGCGGCGACGGCGGAGACGGCCGGGACGACCTCGACCTCCAGGCCGAAGTCGGGTGCGCGCAGGGTGCGTACGACGCCGAAGAAGCCCGGGTCGCCGTCGGCGAGGACGACCGCGGTGCCGCGGTGGCCGGCGATGCGGCGGGCGGCGAGGGCGACGCTGCCGAGCCGGATGCGTTCCGCCGCGGGCGGCACCTCGGGCAGCGCCAGATGGTGGGCGGCGCCGGCCACCAGTGTGGCGGCGCCCAGGGCCGAGCGGGCCGCGGCGGTCAGTGGCGAGCCGTCCCAGCCGATCACCGTGACGCGGTCGGCCATCGTCGTCAGTCTCCCCGGGGGTTCACGCTGGTAGCGGGCTCCGTGAGGGTACCTGGTCGGTAGGGCCGGACGGGGGCGCCCGCACGGGCCCCGGGTTCAGTTCCAGTCGCTGTAGGAGGGGTAGCCGCCGCTCTCCGCGAAGTGCTCGCCGGGTCCCTCCAAGTCCTCCGGGAGCAGGCTCCACACGATGTAGTCGGTGCGTACCTCGGTCCACGTGCCGTCCTCGGCGCGGGCGCGGGCTATACAGGCGCCGCGCAGCACGCCCTCGCTGATGCAGCCGATCTTCTGGGCGACCTGCTGGGAGGCGGTGTTGTCGGCGGCGGTGCGCAGCTCGATGCGCTCGAACTTCTGGTCGGTGAGCAGCCATTGCGCGGTGGCCAGCGCCGCCTCTGAGGCGTAGCCCTCGCCGCGCGCCCAGGGGGCGATGATGTACGACAGCTCGGTGGAGCGGACATGCCAGTTGGTCTTGGCGAGTTGGACTATGCCGACCAGGCGCTGGGTGAGGAACTCGGTGACGGCGAGGTCGAGGCCGCGGCCCGCGCTGCGTTCGGCGGGCGCGTACTCGGTGATCCAACGGCGGGCCGCGGCCTCGCTGTAGGGCTGGGGCGCGGCGGTCCACGCCCCTACCTGTTCGTCGTTCATCATGTCGGCCAGGGCGGGCACGTCGTCCTCGTCGAGGGGACGCAGCACCAACCGCTCCGTGCTGATGGAGATGGTGGGGAAGGTGCTCGTCATGAAGCCGCTCCGTAGCCTTCGAAACCGTCAGGGCCCGACCTGCTGGGCCGTCAGGGCCTGCTGAACTGCCCAGCATGCAGCATGTGAGCACCGCGCCGCACCACGGGGTCCACCCCGAGTGATGGAGTGGACCCCGTGGGTGCGCAGGTCAGCCGGGGGTGACCGGCACACCCGCGCGCGGACGCCTCAGAAGGAGGCGATGACGGAGCCGGCGTACTTGTCCGCGATGAACTTCTTGACCTCGGGGGACGTGAGGAGCGCGGCGAGCTTCTTGACGCGCGGGTCGCTCTCGTCGCCCTTCTTCACGGCGAGGAAGTTGCCGTAGGGGTTGTTCTTGGCGGACTCCAGGACGAGGGCGTCCGAGGCGGGCTTGAGGTCGGCCTCGATGGCGTAATTGCCGTTGATGACGGCCGCGTCCACGTCGTCGAGGGAGCGCGGGGTCTGGGCCGCCTCCAGCTCCTTGAACCTGAGCTTCTTCGGGTTCGCGGTGATGTCCGCGGGCGTCGCGTCGTTGCCCACGCCGTCCTTGAGGGTGATGAGCTTGTTCGCGGCGAGCAGCTTCAGGGCGCGGGCCTCGTTGACGCTGTCGTTCGGGACGGCGATCGTCGCACCGCTCTTGAGGGCGTCGGCGCTCTTGACCTTGTGCGAGTAGAGGCCGAGTGGCTCCAGGTGGACCGTGACGACGGGCACGATGTGGGTGCCGTTCTTCTTGTTGAAGTCGTCGAGGTACGGCTGGTTCTGGAAGTAGTTGGCGTCGACCGAGCCGTCCTCCGTCGCCGTGTTCGGCGTGACGTAGTCGGTGAACTCCTTGACCTCCAGGTCGAGGCCCGCCTTCTTCGCCAGGTTGTCCTTGACGAAGTTCAGGATCTCGGCGTGCGGGGTGGGGCTCGCGGCGACGACCAGCGGGCCGCCGGAGGAAGACGAGGAGTCGGAGCCCTTGTCCGAGCCGCAGGCGCTGAGTCCGAGGGTGAGGGCTCCGGCGGCGAGGACGGCGGTGGTGATCTTGGCGGTGTTACGCACGAAAAGTGCCTTTCCTGAGGTGGTGCGGCCCCGCGTGGGGTGAGCGGGGAGTCTGTGGGGTGGGGCGGCGCCTCTTGGGCGCTTAAGCGACCTTGCCGACGTCCGTGGCTGCCTTGCCGACGTCCGCGGCCGCGGGCTCCTTCGCCTTCAGCAGGCGGAGCTTGGGCGCGGGGCCCGAGCGGCCGCCGCGGCGGTGCAGGGAGCGGGCCGCGTAGTCGCCGGCGAACTGGATGAGGGAGATGACGACGGCGAGGATCGCCACCGTGATCCACATCAGCTCGGTCTCGAAGCGCTGGTAGCCGTAGCGGATGGCGATGTCGCCGAGGCCACCGGCGCCGACCGTGCCGGCCATGGCGGAGTAGCCGATGAGGGCGACGATCGTGGTGGTGGTGCCGGCGATGAGGGAGGGCAGGGACTCCGGGACGAGGACCTTGCGCACGATCGTCCAGGTGTTGCCGCCCATCGCCTGCACGGCCTCGACGAGCCCGCCGTCCACTTCGCGGACAGCCGTCTCGACGAGGCGCGCGAAGAACGGGATGGCGCCGACGGCGAGCGGCACGATCGCGGCCTCCCGGCCGATGGTCGTCCCGGTGATCGTGCGGGTGAAGTTCATCAGCGCGACCATCAGGATGATGAACGGCAGCGAGCGGGCGACGTTCACGACCTGCCCGAGCACCCTGTTGGCGAGGACGTTCTGCAGCAGGCCGCCCCGGTCGGTCAGGACCAGCAGGACGCCGAGCGGGAGGCCGCCGACGACGGCGATGAGCGTGGACCAGCCGACCATGTAGAGGGTGTCCCAACACGCCTGGGACAGCAGGGGCTGCATCTCCGACCAGGTCACTTGGCACCTTCCTGCACCAGCACGGATGCGGGCTCCTGGCCCACGACGTCGATCTGGAGGCCCTGTTCGCGCAGGAAGCCGATCGGCACGACGTTGTCCTCGTAGCGGCCGGGCAGTTCGATGCGCATGCGGCCGACCTGGAGGCCGCCGACGGTGTCGATGGCGGCGCCGAGGATCGATATGTCGATGTTGTACGTGCGTGACAGCTGGGAGACGACGGGCTGGGTGGCGCTCTCGCCGTGGAAGGTGACGTCGACGACGGTGCGGTCCTCGCCGGTGGCTTCGCCGCCCACCGGGAAGAGCGCGGCGGCCAGTTCGGAGCCGGGGGTGGCGAGCAGTTCGCTGACCGTGCCGGACTCGACGACTCGGCCGTTCTCCATGAGCGCGGCGGAGTCGCAGATCGACTTCACCACGTCCATCTCGTGGGTGATGAGCAGGACGGTCAGGCCCAGCCGGCGGTTCAGGTCGCGCAGCAGTTGGAGGATGGAGCGGGTGGTTTCCGGGTCGAGGGCGCTGGTGGCCTCGTCGGAGAGCAGCACCTTCGGGTCGCCGGCGAGGGCTCGGGCGATGCCGACGCGCTGCTTCTGGCCGCCGGAGAGCTGGGCGGGGTAGGACTTGGCCTTGTCGGCGAGACCGACCAGGTCGAGCAGCTCCAGCGCCTTGCGGGAACGTTCCTTCCCCGAGATGCCGAGGATCTCCAGGGGGAGTTCGACGTTGTCCTGCACGGTGCGCGAGGACAGCAGGTTGAAGTGCTGGAAGACCATGCCGATCCGGCTGCGCGCCTGCCGCAGCTCCTTGCCGGCGCGGGGTCCGCGCCCTGCGAGCGCGGTGAGGTCCTGTCCGGCGACGGTGACCGTGCCGGCGGTGGGGCGCTCCAGGAGGTTGATGCAGCGGATCAGCGAGGACTTGCCGGCGCCGGACTGGCCGATGACGCCGTACACCTCGCCTTCACGGACGTGCAGGTCGACGCCGTCGAGGGCGGTGACCTCACGGCCGCGCGAGCGGTAGACCTTGGTGAGGTCCGTGGTGGTGATCACGTGGATTTCCGTCACTGTCGAGTGCGCGGGCGTGGGTGTGCCAGGGCGCACGGCTGCAGGCTGTCAGGGACGCGACACGGTTCTCGCTGTGGCGGGGAACCGGGGAGAAACATGTGCGCGGGGCGCGGCTGGTGTCCTGTACGGCGGACATGCGGCGTACGGACGTGCCACGGCGGCTCGCTTCGGGGCGCGAGCTCGGGGGGTGGTGCGGGGGCCCTCTAGAAGGCGCACATTCGACACATACAACGAGCACCGGGCGTCATGGTCGCCTCGGTCGCAAGGGTGCGGCTGCTCGTCGTGGTCATGAGCATCAGTAAACCAGACGTACGGTCCTGACCGAGACCCCGATGTCCGGATACTGGACAGCCGTGGACAGTTCGCACGTGAGCGCCCGGTGGGCCGGGCGGCCTGTGGTCGACGCCACCGTCGGCGGCCGGGCCTCGGGGCCGATCGCGGGGTGTCGATTACGCCGTAATAAGGTCACTGCATGCTTGATGCCCTGACGCTGGTGACCGGCGTCGCCGCGTTGCTGCTCGCCGCCTGGTGCGGCTGGGCCGCCTACCGTGACCAGCCGACGAAGGACTGGCACTTCATCGGGATGGCCGTGGTCTCGGCTCTGGCCACGGTCCAGCTGGTGGTCGGGATCGTGCAGTTGGCGCGGGGCGAGAAGCCGGAGCAGGGCACGACGATCTTCGTGGCGTATCTGCTGGGCGCGTTCGCGTGTGTGCCGACCGCGGGGTTCATGTCGCTGGCCGAGCGGACCCGCTGGGGTTCGGTGACGGTCGCCGCGGGCGGTGTGGTGCTCGCCGTGCTGGAGGTGCGGCTCTATGACATCTGGGGAGGCTGAGATGGCGGCGGTGCAGGAGAAGAAGCCGACCCGGCTCATCGGCGGGCCCGGGATGCTGCTGGTGTGGTTCTACGGCGTGATGGTGGTCGGGGCCGTGTCGCGGTCGGTGTACCAGATCGCGACGGAGTTCGACCGGGCGCCGCTGTCGTACACGCTGTCCGCGGTGGCGGGTCTCGTGTACGGGTTCATCACGTACTCGCTGGTGCGCGGCGGGGAGACCGCGCGGAGGGCGGCGCAGGTGTGCTGCGCCGCCGAACTCGCGGGCGTGCTGATCGTCGGCACCTGGACCGTGATCGAGCCGTCGGCCTTCCACGACGCGACCGTGTGGTCGGACTACGGCATGGGGTACGTGTTCATCCCCGTGCTGCTGCCGTTGTCCGCGCTGTACTGGCTGCGGAAGTCCCGGACCGCCGCGGCCACCGCCGTTACGCGGTAGCCGCGTACTCCCCCGCCTGCTTCTCCAGGACGATCATCAGTACGCCGTCCGTGCCCTCGGAGGTGCCGACCGTCTCGTAGCCGACGCGGCGGTAGAGGCGGAGGTTGCCCTCGCTGCGGTGGCCGGTGAAGAGGCGGAACTTCTTGGCGCCGCGCTCCTCGGCGAGCGCCGACTCCGCCGCGCGCAGCAGTCTCGCGCCGATGCCGTGCCCCTGGAGGCGGGGGTGGACGCAGAGCTTGCCGATGGCGGCGGCGCCGTCCTCGGTGAGGCTGCCGCGTACGGAGCCGACCACCTCGTCGCCCAGGCGGGCCACGAAGACGCAGTCGGTGGCGAGTTCCTGCCGGACGGAGTCGAGGCTCTGCACGAGCGGGTCGATGCGGTAGTTGCCGTACAGCGCGGCTTCACTCTGGAAGCACAGGTACTGCAGCCTGAAGATCTGCTCGACATCCTGCTCGGTCGCCACCGAGATGGTCACGCTCATGCCCATGTGCGCACGCCTCCCGCTCACCTGATCACCTATGGTCCCTCACTCCTATCCCCGCACTTCGTGAGCCGCAACCTCCGGCGCAAGCAAACGCCGCAGACATCCCAGACATCTGGAACGTTCCGGGCCGAGACTGCCCTGTGAGATACCCAACTCCCCCGCGATCTCGCGGTAGGTGAGGTCCTCCGGTGAGAGAAGCGCCTGGAGGAGCCGGGAGCAGCGGCCGGGGAGTCGGTGCACGGCCTCGCGCAGGGCACGGTGGCGGGCGGCGGTGAGGGCGAGCTGCTCGGGACCGCGGGAGGCGTCGTCGGCGGGGTCGCTCTCGTAGGGCTGCTCGCGGCGGGTCGTACGGCGGGTGCGGCGCACCTCGGCGCGGACGGCCCTGCGCAGCCAGCCCTGCGGGTCGGGTGGCGGGCCGTCGGAGGCGAGGTGCTCCAGGAGGCGGAGCCAGACCGCCTGTTCCAGGTCGCAGGGTTCCGTGCCGGTGGCGTGGGCCTCGGCGGAGGCCTCCGCGGTGAGCAGGGGGCGCAGGGCGATGAGCAAGTCGTGCGTCATATGCCAAACGATGCGGCCGCCCGGGCGGCTGGTTGCCGGGGCGGCCGACTGTCACTCCAACGGGGACTCAGCCCTTGACGAAGTCCGCGCGGGCGAGGACGCCCGTGTCGGCGTTGTCGGTGAAGACGCCGTCGATGCCGGTCGCGAAGTAGGTACGGAACGCGCCGAAGGGGTCGCCGTACCCGTCCGCGTCCGTGCCCTTGCGGAAGTTCGTGGGCAGGAAGGGGTTCTCGTTGCGCATGGTGTAGGGGTGCAGGATCAGGCCGACCGCGTGGGCGTCCTTCACCAGGGAGGTCGGGGTGGTGAGGTTGCCGGCCGCGTCCTTCGGGATGACGAGGTCGAGGGTGGGGCCGATGCCCTGGGCGTAGCCGGCGATCTCCCTGAGGCCGGCCCGGGTGATCAGGTCGGCGACGGTGCGCGGGTCGCCCGTCTCCACGAAGTCCCAGGGGCGGGTGTTCGCGGCCGACAGCAGGACCACGAGGGGGTTGTCGACCAGCTTGTTCAGGCGCTGGATGCTGGTCGGCTCGAAGGACTGCAGGATGACCGGCGAGTTCTTCCTGTCCTTGCCGTGCTTGTGGAGCAGCTTGGCGACCCGCTCCTCCAGGCCCAGACCCAGCTTGCGGAAGTAGGTGGGGTGCTTGGTCTCGGGGTAGATCCAGACCTGCTTGCCGCGCTTACGGGTCTGCTCGTCCTGCCACTTCAGGACCTCCTCGAAGGTGGGGATCTCCCAGCGGCCGTTGTAGAGCGTGTTGTGCGGGCGGTTGGCCGGGATGCGCTCGATCGCCCGCAGGGTCTTCAGCTCGGCGAGCGTGAAGTCCTCGGTGAACCATCCGGTCGTGGAGACGCCGTCGAGGACCTTGGTGGTCTTGCGGCCGGCGAACTCGGGATGGTCGGCGACGTCCGTCGTGCCGCCGATCTCCGGCTCGTGCCGGCACACCAGGTGACCGTCCTTGGTGGGGACGAGGTCGCCGGCCTCGACGATGTCGGCGCCCAGGTCGAGGGCCAGCTGGTAGGAGCCGAAGGTGTGCTCGGGGCGGTAGCCGCTGGCGCCGCGGTGACCGATGATCGTCGGCACGGGCAGGCTCTTCAGGCCCCCGCCATGGCCGCCGCCGGTCCGCGCCCCGGCGGCTCTCGCGGTGCCCGACAGGCCGAGGACGCCTCCGGTGGCGCCGAGCACGGCCGCGCCGAGAAGCGCCCGCCGTCCGGTTCCGCTCACGCTCGCCTGCTGGTTCGACTCCTGCGTGTCCTGCGTTCCCATGAGGGGCCTCCTGACCGTCGCCTCGTTCGTGCGGGCCGATCGTAAGGGCGTGGACATGACCGTCGGGAGACCTCGGTCCTAACACGCGGGTGACGGTGGATGGCGTGTGCCGTACGACGACCTGACGGACCGTCGGACGGGAGGAATGGGAGGAATGGGCGGGGGCCGCCGGGGAAGGCGGTCAGTACCGGCTGTGGTCAGTACCGGCTGCGGTCGTCCCGCTCGCGCAGTGCGCCGAGGGTGCCGGGGGCGGCGAGTACGAGCAGCAGCGGTACGGCGAAGGCGACGACGATGCCCATGAAATCCCTGACTCCCCTGACTCCCCCGGTTTCACGGCGTCGTTCCCGCCGTTCCGCCCAGGTGAAGGGCGGGCGGCGATTGCGCCGTCCAGGTAAACGTACGTCAACAGTGCGTAAGACCTGGGTGACCCGATGTGCGCCGGGGCCCGGGCCGCGAGTATCGTCCTCACCTGCACAGACTCATACCGTTTTCCCTTGACATCGGAGGGCTCGTTGTCCCGCTTCGCGCTCATCAAGGCAGTGCTCGGACCGGTCATGCGCCTGATGTTCCGCCCCCGGGTCGAGGGCGCGGAGCACATTCCCGGCGACGGCCCCGTCATCCTGGCGGGCAATCACCTCACGTTCATCGACTCGATGATCCTGCCGCTCGTGTGCGACCGGCAGGTCTTCTTCATCGGCAAGGACGAGTACGTCACCGGCACGTCCTTCAAGGGCCGGCTCATGGCCTGGTTCTTCACCGGCGTCGGCATGATCCCGGTCGACCGCGACGGCGGCCGCGGGGGCGTGGCCGCGCTGATGACCGGGCGACGGGTGCTGGAGGAGGGGAAGGTCTTCGGGATCTACCCCGAGGGGACGCGGTCGCCCGACGGCCGCCTGTACCGGGGGCGCACCGGTATCGCCCGGCTGACGTTGATGACGGGTGCGCCCGTCGTTCCCTTCGCGATGATCGGCACGGACAAGTTGCAGCCGGGCGGGGCGGGGATGCCCCGGCCCGGCCGGGTCACCGTTCGGTTCGGCGAGGCGATGGAGTTCTCGCGGTACGACGGGATGGACCGCGACCGGTATGTGCTGCGCGCCGTGACGGACTCCGTGATGACCGAGGTCATGCGGCTGTCCGGGCAGGAGTACGTGGACATGTACGCGACCAAGGCGAAGGAAGCTGCGTAGCGGCTTCGTTGTCCTACGGGGGCGCGACTGTCGTGCGGGGCGCGGCTGCGGGTGGGTCCCCGGGGGCGTGGGCGTCAGTCGTGCGCTTCCCCGCGCCCCTCACGTCCGCCGTCCAACCGTTGCCCGCGCAGCATGAACCACGCTGCCACCGCCGTCGCGAGCAGCACGATCGCGCCCGCGCCCGCCGCCAGCGTCAGGCCGTCCACGAACGCCTCGCGCGCCGAGGACAGCAGCTCCTGGGCCGTTTGCGACGGCAGCCGGCCCGCCGCCTCCACCGCGCCGCCCAGTGACTCATGGGCGCCCTCCGGTGTGCCCGCCGGGGCGGGGAAACCCCGGTAGACGCCCGTCACGATCGAGCCGAGTACGGCGATGCCCAGGGCCGCGCCCAGTTCGTAGGCCGTTTCGGAGACCGCGGAGGCCGCGCCCGCCTGATCCTTCGGTACCGAGCTCAGGATGACGTCGGCCGTCACCGTGAAGGAGAAGCCGGCGCCCACGCCGACCACCAGCAGGGCGGCTCCCAGCAGGGGGTAGCCGGTGGACTGGTTGATCGTCGTCAGGGCGGCCAGCGCCAGGCCGATCGCCGCGAGGCCGCCGGAGACCACGGCCCGTACCGAGAAGCGGCGGGCCGCGCGGCCGGCGATCAGGCCGGCCGCCACCGCGCCTACCGCGGCGGGCAGTTCGGCCAGGCCGGCCTCGAACGGGCGCCTGCCCTGGACGAGTTGCAGATACTGGGAGAGGAAGAACACCAGGCCGGACAGGCCCAGGATGGTCAGCAGGTCGGCCAGGACCGCGCCGCTGAAGCCGCGGTTGCGGAACAGGCGCATGTCCAGCAGGGGCGCTTCAAGGGTCAGCTGGCGGCGGACGAAGCCGTGGAGCGCCGCCGCGCCCAGCAGGCCCGTGCCCACCGAGGCCCAGGTGAGGCCGTGCGTCGCGGCCTCCTTGACGGCGTAGACGATGCCGATCATGCCGACCAGGGACAGGACGACGCTCACCAGGTCCCACGGGCCCGGGTTCGGGGTGCGCGACTCGGGGAGCGTCCTGATGCCGACGAGGACCAGGACGACCATCACGGGCAGGTTGATGAGGAAGACCGAGCCCCACCAGAAGTGCTGGAGGAGGAAGCCGCCCACGATGGGCCCGACGGCGGTGCCCGCGGAGGCCGTCGCGCCCCAGATGCCCACGGCCAGGCTGCGTTCGCGCGGATCGTGGAAGAGGTTGCGGATCAGGGCGAGGGTGGCGGGCATGAGGGTCGCGCCGGCCACGCCGAGCAGGGCGCGGGCCGCGATCATCGTCTCCGGGGTCGTCGCGTAGGCGTTGAGGACCGATATCAGGCCGAAGGCCGTGGCGCCGACGAGCAGGATGCGCTTGCGGCCGATGCGGTCGCCGAGGCTGCCCATCGAGACGAGCAGGCCGGCGATGACGAAGGAGTAGACGTCGCCGATCCAGAGGAGCTGGGTGCCCGAGGGCTTGAGATCCTCGCTGATGAAGGGGGTCGCGAGACCGAGGACGGTCGCGTCGACGGCCACCAGCAGCACGGCGAGCACGAGGACGCAGAGCGCGAGCCAACGGTCCGGCCGCTTCACCGCCTCGGTCGTGCTCGCCGGCCGCAGGGTGCTGGTCATGATTCCTCTCTCTGTCGTGCGGGGTCCCGTGGCGCTAGGTCCTGTGGTGCGGGGTCCTGTGGTGCGGGATGCCGTAGTGCGCCGCCGAGGAGCAGCTCGGCGATCATGTGCTGGAAGTCCTTGGGCGCGCCCTTGCCGCTCTGCACCAGCCACGTGCCGGAGGCCAGCAGGCCGAACAGCGCCTCGGTGAGCCAGGCGGGCGTGAGGTCGATGCGGAACTCGCCGTTCAGCTGTCCGCGCCGGAACAGGGCGGAGATGCGGTCGTCGATCCTGGTCCAGCCCGGGTTCTGTTCCTCGCCCTCGAACAGCTGGTTCTCGGTGTAGAGGAAGGCGAGCAGGCCGGCGGCCGACTCGATCTCGGCCACCAGACGGCGTACGGCGTCGCCGGCCGGGCCCTCGTCCAGCCGGGCCGCGTCCAGGGCGTGGTCGCACTCCGTGATGCCGAGGGCCTCCAGGGCGCGGACGAGGGCGTCGCGCCCGGCGAAGTGCCGGTGCAGCGTGGCGCGGCTGATCCCGGCCGCCTTGGCGACCTCGTCCATCGTCGCGGTGGATTTGCGGGTCAGCAGGGCGGCAGCGCTGCGGAGTACGTGCTCACGGTCGACGGCCATGAGACAACAATAACCCATGTGAGACATTCATGTCTCACTGCGGGCACGGCTGACTCACTGACGTCGGTCGAGCGGGGTTCTCAGTGCCAGGGCAGGCCGCCGCGCCGCTCCCAGTACGTCTGCGGGGTCTCCGCCAGCGCGGACAGCCGGTCGAGCTGGTCGTCGTCGAGGTCCACGACCGCCGCGTGCAGGTTGGAGGCGAGCTGGGTGGCCGTCGCGGCGCCGGAGAGGACGACCCCGGCCCAGGGCCGGCGCAGGATCAGGGCGAGGGCGACCGCGTCACAGCCGAGAGACGTCTCTCCCGCGACGGTCTTCAGGGCGTCCGGCGCGTACGGCTCCGCGAGGCGGCCGTTGGCCATGCCCTCCTTCACGATCACCGTGAGTCCGGCGTCGTGGGCCTCGGCGAGGGCGGGGCCGGCCGAGGTCTCCAGGGCGTTGTACGTCGACTGGACCGTACGGAAGAGGGGCTCGCCGTCGACCGTCACGGCGAGGGCGGCGCGGATGGCGTCGGCCTGGGCGGGGCCGCTGGTGGAGAAGCCCACGGTGAGGCCCTGGGCGGCGGCTTCGGCGAGCCTGGCGTGGAGCTCCTTGTCGGTGAGGGCCGGGCTGTCCGGGGTCACCGAGTGGATCTGGTAGAGGTCGAGCCGGTCGCCGAGGAGTTCCTCCGTCTCGGCGCGCTGACGTTCGTAGGCGGCGAGGCTGTGGTCCTTGACCTCGTGCCGCTCCGCGTCCGTCGTCCAGTCGGCGGTATAGGTGTAGCCCCACTTGCTGCCTACGACGATGTCGTCGACGTCGGGCCTGACCTTCAGCCAGTCGGCCAGGAACTCCTCGGCGCGGCCGTAGGAGCGGGCCGCGTCGAAGTAGCGGACGCCCTGGGCGTAGGCGGCGTCCAGGAGTTCGTGGGTGCGGGTGCGCAGGGCGTTGACGCTGCGGTCGGCGCCGAGGTCCCGGTCGCGTCCGACGTTGATGTAGCCGGGGCGGCCGACGGCGGCGAGACCCAGGCCGATGTGGCAGGTGGGGGTCGTCGCTGAGGCGAGGCGGGCGAAGGGCATCGCGGGCTCCGTTCGGTGGCTCCTTGCGGCTGCCACCAACCTAACCCGCATGCCGCTGACAAAACGTGAGCCCACCCGCGAGGTGCGGCAACGGTCCGTTTCCGCGCCAGGCTCGACGAGCGACCCCGGGCAGGCGGGCGGGTTCCCGGTGCGGTGTCCGCCACCGGCTCCCCCGCCCCCCTGTCACTTCTTTGTCACTTCTTGGCGTCCGCCCAGCTGTGCTGCGCCGCCACGTCGGCCTTGACCTCGACGAGCTGGACGGCGACCGCGCTGGGCGCCGTACCGCCGCGGCCGTCGCGGGAGGCGAGGGCGCCCTGGACGTTGAGGACGGTGCGGACCTCGGGGGTCAGGTGGGCGGAGATCTTCGCGAACTGCTCGTCCGTCAGCTCGTCCAGTTCCTTGCCCTCGGCCTCCGCGGCCTTGACGCACTCGCCGGCCACCTCGTGCGCCACGCGGAACGGCACGCCCTGCTTGACCAGCCACTCGGCGATGTCGGTGGCGAGGGAGAACCCGGCCGGGGCCAGCTCCTCCATGCGCTCGCGGTGGACGGTGAGGGTGGCGACCATGCCGGTGAAGGCGGGGAGCAGGACCTCCAGCTGGTCGCAGGAGTCGAAGACCGGCTCCTTGTCCTCCTGGAGGTCGCGGTTGTAGGCGAGCGGGAGGGCCTTGAGAGTGGCCATGAGGCCGGTCAGGTTGCCGATCAGGCGGCCCGACTTGCCGCGCGCCAGCTCCGCGATGTCGGGGTTCTTCTTCTGCGGCATGATCGACGAGCCCGTGGAGAACGCGTCGTGCAGCGTCACGAAGGAGAACTCCTTCGTGTTCCAGATGATGATCTCCTCGGAGATCCGGGAGAGGTTGACCCCGATCATCGCGGTGATGAAGGCGAACTCTGCGACGAAGTCGCGGGAGGCCGTGCCGTCGATGGAGTTGCCGACGCTGCCGTGCTCGAAGCCGAGGTCCTTCGCGACCGCCTCCGGGTCCAGGCCGAGGCTGCTGCCCGCGAGGGCTCCCGAGCCATACGGCGAGACGGCCGTGCGCTCGTCCCACTGGCGCAGCCGCTCGGCGTCCCGGGACAGGGACTGCACGTGCGCGAGGACATGGTGGGCGAAGAGCACCGGCTGGGCGTGCTGCAAGTGGGTGCGGCCGGGCATCGCCACGTCCGGGTGGGCCTCCGCCAGGCCGATCAGGGCGTCCTGGAGCTCGGCCACGAGGCCGCCGATGATCCGGGCGTGGTCACGCAGGTACATCCGGAAGAGGGTGGCGACCTGGTCGTTGCGGGAGCGGCCCGCGCGCAGCTTGCCGCCGAGGTCGGGGCCGAGGCGCTCCAGGAGGCCGCGCTCCAGGGCGGTGTGGACGTCCTCGTCGGCGATGGTGCCCACGAAGGAGCCGTCGGCGACGTCCGCCTCCAGCTGGTCGAGCCCGGCGATCATGCGGGTCAGCTCGTCCTCGGTGAGCAGGCCCGCCTTGTGCAGCACGCGCGCGTGGGCGCGCGAACCGGCGATGTCGTAGGGCGCGAGCCGCCAGTCGAAGTGGACGGACGCGGACAGCTTCGCCAGGGCCTCGGCGGGACCGTCGGCGAAACGGCCGCCCCAGAGCCGTACGTCACCGCTGTTGCTGCTCACTTGCGTTGCTCCTCATCGCCGCACTGAACGTCCTGCATGATTATGCAGAGCTATGCATGATTCGTCAATTCTGGGGGCTCCGGCGAAGTTCGGTAAGAGAATTCGAAGCCGCCTTGAACAACAACAACCGCTTACCCGTACTTCACACCGACGCTGGCGCCGCGTTTGTAAACCCACTCCTGACCCAAGTGAGGCATCCCCATGTCCAGGGCTCTTCCGAAGTACAACAAGCGTCGCGTGGCGATCATCGGCGGCGCCGCCGCTCTGGCCCTGACCGGGGCGGTGGTCGTGAACCAGGCCCTCGCCGGGGAGTCGTCCGACAGCGGCAGCACAACCAACGCCAAGACCCTCGCCAGCCCCGGCACCATCACGTGCCCGGACGTGGCCTCCCAGCTGCCCGCGATCCCCGCCACCGCGCAGGCCGAGGTGGACCGGAACCTGGCGCTGCTTCAGACGCAGATCGACGAGGCCAACAAGCGGCTCGTCGACACCGTGGGCCAGGGCGGCCCGAACTTCGTGCAGAACGCGATCCTCGGCCCGCTGAAGGACAAGCGCGTGTCCACGATCGACCGCATCGCCATCTCGATCGGCCGCAAGGGCACCAAGCCGCAGGGTCTCGACGCGCTCGCTCCGTGCGCCCTCAACGCGGGCGGCGTCGCCGACACCGGTGCCGGGGCGGGAGCCGGGGCCGGCGCGGGAGCAGGCGCAGGCGCAGGCGGAGAGGCGGGCGCGGGTGACGCGGCCGCCGGGAACAACGCGGCGGGCGGGGGCGCGGGTGACGCGGCCGCCGGCAACAACGCGGGCGGCAACGCCGCGGGCGACGCGGCCGGCGTCGGCACGATCAGCTGCCCCGACGTCGCCTCGCAGCTGCCCGCGATCCCCGCCACCGCGCAGGCCGAGGTGGACCGGAACCTGGCGCTGCTGCAGACGCAGATCAACGAGGCCAACACCCGGCTCCAGAACACGGTCGGCCAGGGCGGCGCCAACTTCGTGCAGAACGCGATTCTCGGCCCGCTGAAGGACAAGCGCGTGTCCACGATCGACCGCATCGCCATCTCGATCGGCCGCAAGGGCACCAAGCCGCAGGGTCTCGACGCGCTGGCCGCCTGCACGTTGAACAAGTGACGTGACAGGCCCAGCGGCCGCCCCGAGAAGCGCCGGCCGGGGCGGCCGCTGCGGTGTTCCATCGAGGGAATCGCGAATTTCCTTAGACAGCCAAAAGGATTTCCCGGATAATCGTTAGACATGGGAAAGACCTATGAGCGCATCGACGGGCGGCTCCGCACGTTCATCGAGCAGCAGCCCCTGTTCTTCACCGCGACCGCGCCCCTGTCCGGCGACGGCACGGTCAACCTCTCCCCCAAGGGCCTCAAGGGCTCGTTCGCCGTACTCGACGAACACACCGTGGCCTACCTCGACTTCGCGGGCTCCAACGCGGAGACCGTCGCGCACCTGCGGGAGAACGGCCGGATCACGCTGATGTGGTGCGCCTTCCAGGGGCCGCCGAACATCGTGCGGGTGCACGGCCGCGGCGAACCCGTCTTCCGCGACGACCCCCGCTTCCGGGAGCTCCTCGCCCACTTCGCCGGCATCGACCCGACCCCGCACGGGCTGCGCGCGATCATCGTCGTGCACGCCGAACTGGTCCGGGACACATGCGGGTTCGCGGTGCCCTTCATGACCTACGACGAGGACCGCGAGCTGCACGCGAAGCGGTTCGCGCGGGAGGACGACGCGTCGCTCAACGCGTACTTCGAGAGCAAGGAGCACATCGCCACGAGCCTGGACGGACTGCCCGGACTGCCGTTGCCCCTGCGTCCGATTTGACGGAATTCCCCCTTCCGCCGCTCTCGTCCCCTAGCGTGGCCTCACACGTGCGCGCACGTGCGCAGGTGTCACCTTCTCGGCCGTGAACGGCCGAGCTTGTGCGCTCGGTCGTTCACGCTTCGTCGCGCTCCCGACTGTCCCCTACGACAGGACGGTCACGGGTCGCATCCACCCTCTCCCCAAGTGAGCTCAGGGGGAGGGTGCGGGTGCGGTGACAAGCACCCACGCCGAGCGGGCGCGGTTGCGCACGTTGACCCCGGCGACGTGGTCGGCGGGCCCAGCGAGGCCACACCGGCGACAGCAAAAATGTTCCCGGGTCGACCGATTGGCCTTCTCGGTGTGGCCGCAGCGCGGGCAGCGCTGCGAGGTATGGCGCGGATCCACCTCCATAAACGGCACCCCGGCTTGACGGGCCTTGTACCTCAGGTGCTCGCCCAGCTGTTGGAAGGGCCAGGAGGAGAGGGTGGCTCGCTGGTCGCGGCGAAGCCGTACCCGCTCGCGGATCCCGCCGAGTTCCTCGACGGCGATCCCGCGACCGGTGCGTTGCGCGACAGACACGATCTCCTTGGAAATCTTGTGGCTTACGTGAGTGGCATGACGCTGCTCCTTCTGCGTCCGCCGTGCGAGGCGACGGGTGGCCGGGCGGGTCTGCTTCTTTTGCAGTTCGGTGCGTTTGCGGGCCTGCCAGCGCCGGTAGCGCGACAGGCGCCGGCCCTGGTAGTTGGTGCCGTCGGAGGTGGTGGCGAGGTTAACGATGCCGCGGTCCACGCCGACGAAGTCCACCGGCTTGTACACCTCGGGATCGGGCACCTCGCAGGTGGCGATCAGATACCACCTGCCGCTCCGGCAGATGAGATCGCTCTCGCCGCGCCGGTACTGCACCAGTGTCTTGAGCTGGTCGACATGGCCGGTGTAGCGCAGGTTCTTCAGCCGACCCTGAACCGTCCAGATCGACACCGTGCGCGCGTCGTGCTGCCACGACAGACACCGGTCGTCGAACGGCTGGGCTGCCTCGGGCCGGAAGACGATCGGGGTGCCGGTGGCCTTGAGCCAGCGTTTCGAGCCGGGCTTGCCGAGGTTTCCGGCCGTCAGGTTCGCCTGCAGGGTGGCGTAGGCGTCGACGGTCTTCTTGATCGCGCGGACGGCGGGCTGGGCGGAGAGACCAAAGCTCGCCTTGATGTCCGTATACACCAGCTTCTGCAGCTCGTTGCGCCGGTACAGGCCCTGCTCAAAGGCGGTACAGGACACATGGTCGGCCGCGCGGTTGCAGGCGTGCAGGGTCGCCTCTAGTACCGACGCCTGCTCGGGCGTCAGCAGCAGCTTCACCTGCACCACCAGCTTCATGACATCGGACCGTAGTACGACCACCACACGCACAGGCGACACTTCTGCGAGCATCACCGATCTCGGCGACATGAGGAACGACTGTTCGCATAACCCGACTCCGTCGGGCAGCGGTACGGGCGCTCCGCGCCCACAGGGAATCGAAGCGGCGACGCTCCGCGTCGCGGTCGCGGGAGGCGATTCCTCCCCGGCGTGAACGCCGGGGCCTCCTCGCCAGAATCAGGATGATTGACCTGCTGCTGTACGCCTTCGAGGGCCGGTCGGACCAGCTCAACCCGCTGGGTCCGGTGACCTGACCGGCCGGCAGGGACAGGTCCCGGGGGAGGCGGCGCCGCGCACGGTCGGCCCACTCCGGCCTGCCGGCGTCGCCGCTCCCCTCTAGCGTCTGGATCATGCGCCCTCGTGTCGTCGCCGCCGCTGTCGTCTGTGCGTCGCTCCTGCTGCTCGGTGCGGCTGCGGGCACCGGCGCTCACCCGCCGCTGCCCGCGCGGATGGCGGACACCGGCGGCGGCACCCAGTTGATCACCGCCGTGGCCCCGGGGGCGGGCGCCACGGCGGGCACGCTCACCTGGTGGGAACTGCGCCACGGGCGATGGGTGCCGGCCGGTTCCACACCGGCCCGGTTCGGCGCGAACGGCCTGGTCGAGGGAGCCGTGCGCAGGCAGGGCACGAACACCACACCCACCGGCCTGTACGGCCTCCCGTTCGCCTTCGGCATCCGTGGGGCGCCGCGCGGGACGTCGTATCCGTACCGTCCCGTGCGGCAGGGCTCCTGGTGGTGTCAGGACAACGGCTCGCGGGCCTACAACCGGTGGACCGAGCCCCGGCCGGCCGACTGCCGTGCCGCCGAGTCCGAACACCTCGTCACATACCGCACCCAGTACGCGTATGCGCTGGTCATCGGGTTCAACTACCGTGCGCCGGTGCGGGGCCGCGGGGCCGGGATCTTCCTGCATGTCAACGGGCGTGGGGCGACGGCCGGTTGTGTCTCGGTGCCGGTGGGGGCGATGCGGCGGATGCTGGCCTGGGTCCGGCCGTGGGAGCGGCCGCACATCGCGATCGGCACGGCCGGCGGCCCGACGGCGATCAGCCGGTACTGAGCCACCGCGGGGTGGTTGTCGGTGCGCGGTGCCATCATGTTCTCCTGCTCGGGGAGGGGTACGGGGACATGGAAGCGGCACGCAGGGCTCTGTTGATCGGCATCGGGGACGCGCCCTCGGTCACCGACCTGGAGTCACTGGCCGAACCGGTCGAGGCAGACCTTCGGCTGCTGAGCACCGCGCTGAAGGCCTCGGGCTACGAGGTGGAGACCCTCCACGACGCCGGGCGCAGCCAGATCAGGTCGACGATCTACGAGGCGGCCCGGGAGTGCCCGCCGGGCGGGACCCTGCTGCTCTACTTCACCGGGCACGGCATGCGCGTCAACCGCACCGACTACCTCGTCCCCGCGGACGCCGTTCCCCCGACCGACGGCAACTGGCGGGAGCCGTACCTGGAGTCGCTGCTGCCCGTCAACATCAACCCGCTCCTCGGCGACTGCGCCGCGGGGACCGTGCTGTGGTTCATCGACGCCTGCCGGACGGACACCGCGAGCGACGGCGAGGCGTTCGCCAACCGGGCCGACACCGGCCCGCCGAACGGCGGGTTCGCGGTGATGGCCGGCTGCTCGGCGGGCCAGCGCAGCAGCTACACCGGGGAGGGAAGCTTCTTCGCCCGCGGCCTGGCCGACGCCCTGGGCCCGCTCACGCCCGCCCGCACGGTCGAGGACGTGCTCGCCGCCGCCCGCGCGAGAACCACCGAGGCGGCCTGGCGCCACCGGGTGACGCAGGTCCCCTGGTTCCACTACGGCAGCCACGCCGAGGAGCAGACGAAGAAGACGGAGATCTGCGAGGGCCGTCCCCTCCTCGAGGCGTGGCTGGACGCCGCCCGCACCACCCCGCTGTGGCGGCGCCTGACGCCCGGGGCCACCGTCCACGTGGACGCTCTGCAGGACGCGCTGAGCGGGTTCGTGGAGAGCTGCGCGCGCACGGTCCATCTGGCCCAGCGCCGCATGCCCTGCCCGGACCCGTGGGCCGACGACGCCTTCCCGGTCAGGCTGCTGTGCGACCGGCTGCCGCTGCTGCTGCCCGAGGGGGCCACGCTGTCCCCCGTCGAGGTGGTCACCCTCGTCGCCGCGCCGTTCCTGCACGAGGTGGCCTGGGCCGAGCGGCTCAGCCAGGCGGCGGAGCTCGGCCCGGACACGCTCGGGCGGCGCACGCCCGCGAACGCCCATCGACGGCACTACGAGCAGATCGTCGAACAGTACGGCCGCGTGGCACGCAAACTCGCCGACTGCCAGGCCCGCGACCGCACGCAGGACACCGCGGCCCTCACGATGTGGCTGGTGCACCGCTGGATCGCGGACCGCTTCCAGACCGACGACGAGGTCGTGCCCGCGCCGCCGGCCGAGGCCCTGGCCGCACGGCTGGGCATCGCCGACGGCAGGGTGCAGGATCTCGCGGAGCTGCTGCGGGCGGCGGCCTCCGCGGTCGGCCCCGACGAACCTCTCGACGAACTGGCCGGCTGGACGCCGCGCAAGGTGCTGCTGCCCGGTGGGCACCAACAGCTGCGCATCCGCCCGCTGGCCGCGCTGCTGCGCCTGGCCTCGACCCTGGCACTGGACGTACGCGCCCTCGCGGACATCGTGGCGGAGCATCTCGCCGTCTCCGACCCGGTGCTGCCGCAGCAGACGGTGGCGATCGCGCACGAGCTGAGCTGGCACCGCGAAGGCAGCGCCCTGCATCTGGACGCGCCCTGTCCGCATCAGGCGGTCCACGCCGCCCTCCTGGAAACGGTCGACGCGGCCGACCAACTAGCCGCCCGCATCGGGGAGATGGCCGACCGGATGCCGGAGTCCGAGGCCGGGCTGCTGGCCGCCGTGCCCGGCCGGGTCACCGACCGCGATCTGCAGCCGCAGCGCAGCGGCGGGCAACCGGCGTACGAAGTGCCCCTGTTGCGCTTCCATCTGGCGCAGACCGAAGTGCGGGACCTGCTGATGGGCGAGCAACTCTACGGCGGCGAACCTCAGCTGGCGCTGCGGGAGCTGTACCAGAACGCCATGGACGCCTGCCGCTACCGGGCGATGCGCTGGGACTACCTGGAGAGCACCGGCCGCCGGCCGGCCGACTGGACCGGACGGATCGTCTTCACCCAGGGCCGGGACGAGCGCGGCCGGTACGTGGAGTGCCGGGACAACGGTGTGGGCATGAGCGCCGAGCAGCTCAAGCAGACCTTCACGCGGGCCGGCAGCCGCTTCGAGCGGTCCGCGTCGTTCCGCAAGGAGCAGTCCCGGTGGCTGCGCCACGACCCGGCCCTGCGGCTGTACCCCAACAGCCGTTTCGGCATCGGCGTGTTCAGCTACTTCATGCTGGCCGACGAGATGACCATCGTGACCCGGCAGGTCAGCCCGGACGGCATCCCCGCGGAGCACGCGTTCCGGGTCGAGATCCCCAGCAGCGGAAGCCTCTTCCGCATCCAGCAGCACGACGGCTCCGACGACGGCGTCGCCGAGGGCGGCACCCGGGTACGGCTGTATCTGCGGGACGACGACAGCAGGAATCGGCGGCTGTCGTGCGTGACGGTGCTCCGGGAGCTGGTCCGGGTCAGCGAGTTCGCTCTGGAGGTGAGGGAAGGGCCGGGACACGAGCACGTGTGGGAGCCGGGAGTGCTCCAGCAGGCCCTGGGAGGTGGCCTCTCCGACGCCCTGGAGGCCGTAACGGGAGCGCTGTGGTGGGTAAACGGGGAGGGCGCGATCCTGTGCGACGGCATCGTGACGGACCAGAAGCCGTTCGGGTACGTGGTCAACCTGACGGGGCCCCACGCGGGAAAGCTCAGCGTGAGCCGGAAGGAGTTGCAGGAGTTCGACTCGGAATGGGTCGAGACGCTGTGGCGGCAGGGATCGGCGGAGCTGGTCGAGTGGCCGGTGCTGTCCCTGGCGTGGGTGGGGCAACTCGACCAGGAGAGCAGGGCGGCGGCGCGGGTTCTGGACGCGGAGTGGCGCGGAAAGGGCGTTCACGTTCAGGACTGGGACGGCGAACCCGTGGACTTCGACCACGTGGGCTGGTTCCACCTGGACCAGCCCATCGTCGGCGACGTTCGCCTGACGGCCCGTCAGGCCCTGTGCGTGCCCTGGCGGGCCGTGGTCCTCGGGCTGCCGCACGACAACCGTCGCGCGGCAGGCCCCGTGGATCTCTCCGGGTACCCGGTTCCCGCCGCCGGTGACGCTGAACTGGTGAAGTCAGCGCTGAACTCCTGGTGCGACGTGGTGACCCACGCGGCGACACAGCGAACGAGTGTCGAGGAGGTTCAGCGTCGGCGCAGGGCGTTGCGCGTCGTACACCGCGACTTCGCGCCGCTGCCCCGCGGAGTCGAGCCGTTGACCTGGATACCCGACGACAGCGACCGTGCCCTGATGACGGCCCTGTCGGGTGGCAACGGGACGCAGGTGTCGGACGGCGACGGCTCCCGTCACTGGGGTGGTCTGATCCTGGCGTCGCTCCAGCTCTCGGCGCCGCTGGGCGAACTGGTGGAACGGCTGGGCCGCTTCGCTCCCCTGCTGCCGTCTCCCGTTCCGGAGGTCCCCCAGGCCTTCCAGGACCACGTGTGCACGCAGGACGACCTGCAGAGCGTTTTCCACCGCTCGTCCCCGACCAGATCCCAGATCCTCTGGTCTCTGGCCGACGAGCCGTTGCTCGTGTGCGACGTCGCCGAGCAGTCCGGCCGTCCCGTGGCGGAGGTGCTGCGTCGACTGGCCGACCTCTCCTGGCTGGGCTGGACCGCTCCGACGAGTGAGGCGGTGGCTCCATGGACCCGCCTCGCCGACGACGAGATTCTCGATGAAGTGATCCGTCTCTTCACCAGAAGGCTCCCGGCGGGTGAGCGCGAGCTGCTCTGGGCGGCGACCGTGGACTTCGCCGAGGGTATGGACACCGATCTCGCGCACGCCGAGCGGCAACTCGCACGGGAAGCCGACAGGCTCGGCCTGCGGTACGAGCGGCGGTACGAGCGGAACACCGCGGCGAGCCGGGTCGAGCCGTCCTTGGACGCGGCACTGTCGGTCCGCCGCCTACAAGACATGGGGTGCGTCCTGGAACAGGGTCTGGACCTGGAGTCGCTGTCGATAGCGCGCACCGCCTCCAGCCACGAGTGGGTGACTTCCACCGCTGTCTCGGACCTGCGCAACGCGGGGATCCGAGTCCCGAAGAACACCGCGCTCGTCACCGAATGGGGCCGTCTGCCGCTGCGAGACCGCTACATCCTTTCGGGCAAGGAGCCCTCCCTGGACGAGGAGGACCACCCCGCCGCGGACATCACCGCCGGGGCCCTCTTCTACTCGGCGGAACGCCTCAACGAGACACTCCGCGAAGTCTGGTCGACGGTGGACAGGTACGCGAAGGGCTACGGACTCACCACGCCGTCGTTGCCCAGAGCCCTTGTCGGCCTGCGTCCCACCAGAGGCATGGCAGCCGCTCTCGTCGAACACCCCATCGACGAGCGCACCGGCTCCACCGGCACTGCGCGGTGGACCCGTCTCACCCCCCGGGGCCTGGCCGCCTACGCCCGCCGACGCGCGTCCGACGCAGCCGCCGCCTACGAGCGTCTGCTGCCCCTGCGCTCGATCGGCGCTCTGGTCCCTGAACTCCCCGCCGAAGCACTGGCCACGCTCCAAGGCCTCATGCCGGACGAGCACGACCTCGTCGCGCTGGGGAACGACCACCGGGTTACCGGCGAGGACGACCCCTACTGCGCGCTCGATCTGGTGAGCATCGCCGGCCGGCTGGGCGAGCCGCTGCCCCTGACCGTCGAGCGCATCACCCCGTACCTACCCCTGTGCCCGGAGCCGCGTGTCCTGCCGCCCGTGCCCGACGTCCTCCCGCGCTGGCAGGACCTGGCCCTGCTCACCGAGAACCTGGACGGCATGCTGCCCGCGCTCCATGGGCGGGTGAGCCGAAGTCATGTCCGGCGGGCCGCCGCGGCCACCGGTGAGAGCGAGGAGTGGATCACGGAGCGGCTGCGGTTGTACACGACGATGTTCGACCTGGTCGTCGACGAGAACGAGAAGGGCATCGAGAAGGACATCGAGGGGGACGGTGACGGCGATGAGTGAGGCACCGCGCGTGAACCATGGCCACGACCACGGCACGGCGTATCTGGAGACCTATGTGGGCGTGGTCACGGGCGTCTTCGTCCGGCGGGCCGCCGAGGGCGGGCCGGGGCTGCGGATCGAGGGCACCTGCCCGCGCTGCCAGGGAGGCACCGTCTCCGAGTACCCGTACGGGCTCGCCGGGACCGGCGCCAAGGGCGGCTTCTCCTGGCGACGGGGGACGGACCCGACGCAGGCGCAAGCGCAGAGCGAGGAGGCGGCGCTGCTCCGTGAGGTGCACTACTGCGAGTGCGGCCACCCGCATCCCGACCTGCCCGCCGAGGCCCCGTTCGTGGGCTGCGGGGCGAGTTGGCGGGTGACGGCGCTGAGCGTGGCGGACGGCGGATGAGCGCACAGTCGGACCGGCGCTGGGCGCAGCTCGCCCGGGAGCTGGAGTTCCACCAGCTGCCGGAGCTGAGGCGGCAGGCCGAAGGGTGGCGGGCGGGCCTCACCGGGCTGACGGCGCTGGTGGCCGTCCTGGTGACGCTCAAGGGGCGGGACGACCTCAACCAGGTTCCCGCCACGGCGCGGGAGACCGCCGGCGCCCTGGTGGGGCTCGCGTTCCTGCTGCTGGTGGCCGGTTCGGTCCTGGCGGTGCGGGCCGCCCACGGCAGTCCCGGCGAGCAGGTGCTGCTGGCCGGGCAGGCGCTGCGCGCGTGGACCCGGCGGGAGATCGCGCGAGTGACGCGTTCGCTGCGCTGGGCCGCCGTGTGCTGTGTGTGCGGGGTGGCGCTGGTGACCGCCGCCGTGGTCGTCGTCTGGACCACGACCGAGGCTCAGCCCGACCACCTGGTCCGGGTCGTGACGACGAGCGGGGAACGCTGCGGGGAGTTGCTGGGCTCGGGACGCTGCGGACGGAGGGCGAGAAGCGGACGCTGCTGCCCGTTCGGATGGTGACGAAGATGGTGCCCGTGGCCGCGTGCACGTCCTCCGGGTGATCGGCTGAACACTCCGCGGCTTGCGCCCGTATCTGTGGGCCAAGGGTCAAGTCCCACGGAGGAACCGTGACCACCACGATCGCAGGCGGACGCGCCGCCCGCCGCCAGACGATGCGCCGCATCCGCCCGCGCCGATCCCCGGCCGTCCCGCTGTTGCTCGCCGTATGGGCGGGCGCGGCAGGCGTGCTGTGGCTGTGGTGGGCCAACACGCCGAACATCGCGGACACCAACAGCAAGATCCTCAACGCGGGACGGATCACCGGTCTGCTCGCCGGGTACCTGATGGCGCTCGTCGTGCTGCAGATGGCGCGGGTGCCGGCGCTGGAGCGGCGGGTGGGCTCGGACCGGGTCGCTCGCTGGCACGCGATGAGCGGCCGGTACACGCTCTGCCTGGTCTTCGCGCACGTGTTCCTCATCATGTGGGGGTACGCGCTGCAGGCCGGCAAGTCGCTCGGCGACATCGTCCAGCAGACGATCGACTCCGTGAACCAGCTGCCGGACATGGGCAAGGCCGCCATCGGCACCGGCTTGTTCCTGCTCATCGGCCTGGTGTCGATCGGCCCGGTGCGGCGCAAGGTGCCGTACGACACCTGGTACCACATCCACCTGCTGACGTACGGGGCCGTGTTCCTGACGTTCTGGCACCAGATCACCACCGGCAACGACTTCGCGATCGAGCCGACCGCGAAGACCGTCTGGTACGCGCTGTACGGGTCGGTCACCGCGCTGGTCGTCTGGTACCGCGTCGTCACCCCGCTCCGGCTGAACCTGCGTCACCGCATGTACGTCGAGGCGGTCATCGAGGAGACGCCCGGCATCGTGTCCGTGCTGATCGGCGGCCGCAAGCTGCACCGCATCGGCGCGGAGGCCGGGCAGTTCTTCCGCTGGCGGTTCCTCGCGCCGGGGATGCGGTTCAGCTCCCACCCGTACTCGCTGTCGGCGAACCCTCGCCCCGAGCTGCTGCGGATCACGGTCAAGGCGATCGGCGACCACACCGCGGCGCTGCGCGAGCTGCGGCCCGGCACGAAGGTGTGGGCCGAGGGCCCGTACGGCGCGATGACCGCCTCCCGGCGCAGCCAGGGCAAGGTGCTGCTGGTCGCCGGCGGTGTGGGCATCACCCCGATGCGGACGCTGTTCGAGACGCTGCCGGGCGCGCCCGGTGACATCACCCTTCTCTACCGGGCCAACAGCACCCAGGACCTGGCCCTGTGGGACGAGCTGGCGAAGATCGCCGACGAGCGCGGGGCACGGCTGATGTACGCCGTCAACAGCCCCGACGGGGAGCGCCCCGACATCTCGGCGGAGTCCCTGCAGCGGAAGATCCCCGACATCGACAGCCACGACGTCTTCATGTGCGGACCGAACGGCTTCGCCCAAGGGGTGTTCGAGGCACTGCGCGGCGCCGGGGTCCCCGCCCGCCGTATCCACCACGAGTCGTTCGAGATGTGAGCGACCCGCACTTACGGGAACCTCGCCACCAACGGGAATCAGGAGCTCAGGAAGAGATGAGGAAGAGCCACCCTCTTCGACGCGTCGTGCTGGCCACCGCCGCCACCGTGTCCGGGATCGTGCTGCTGCTGTCGCTGAAGCCGTCCTCCGACCCGGCCTCCGCGCAGGCGGCGGGCTCGGGCTCGGGCACGGCGCAGGAGGCGGCCCAGGGCGGGGCCGGGGCGCCCGTGACGGGGACGATGACCGGGGACGCGGTCCAGACGCAGTACGGCAACGTGCAGGTCCGCATCACCGTCGTCAACAACAAGATCACCAAGGCGGAGGCCGTCCAGGCGCCCAAGGGGGGCACCAGCGACGAGAAGACCAAGCTGGCGGTCCCCCAGCTGAACGCGGCCGTGGTCGCCAAGCAGAGCCCGAACATCGACACGGTGTCGGGCGCGACCTACACCAGCGAGGGCTACAAGAAGTCCCTGCAGTCGGCGATCGACAAGGCGAACGCGAGCGCGGGCTCCTCCCAGGGTTCCGGTTCCGGTTCTGGTGCCGGTTCCGGTTCTGGTGCCGGCAGCGCGCAGGCCGCCGGCGCCTTCACCGGGGACGCGGTCCAGACGCAGTACGGCAACGTGCAGGTGCGGATCACCGTCGCCGGCGGGAAGATCACCAAGGCGGAGGCCGTCCAGGCGCCCAAGGGCGGCACCAGCGACCAGAAGACCGCACTCTCCGTCCCCAAGCTCAACCAGGAAGCCGTGGCCGCCGGCAGCGCGGACATCGACTCGGTGTCCAGCGCGACCTACACCAGCGAGGGCTACAAGAAGTCCCTGCAGTCGGCGCTGGACAAGGCGAAGGCGAGCGCGGGTTCGGCGTCGGGTTCGGCGTCCGGCTCAGGGTCGGGGTCGTCCGGCTCGGGGTCGTCCGGCTCAGGGTCCGCTTCGGGTGCCGCGCAGGCCAAGACCGTCACCGGCAGCGTCCAGCAGACGCAGTACGGTCCCGTCCAGGTGCGGATCACCGTCGCCGGCGGGAAGATCACCAAGGCGGAGGCCGTCCAGGCGCCCAAGGGCGGCACCAGCGACCAGAAGACCGCACTCTCCGTCCCCAAGCTCAACCAGGAAGCCGTGGCCGCCGGCAGCGCGGACATCGACTCGGTGTCCGGCGCCACCTACACCAGCGAGGGCTACAAGAAGTCCCTGCAGTCGGCGCTGGACCAGGCCCGGTGACGGACACCGTGGCCGAGTCGGCGCAGGCTCCCGCCGTGGTCCGTCATGCGGAAGAGGTCATGGGGACCGTCTTCTCCTTCGACGTCCGCGGCGGCGAGGCCGGGGCGGTGCGGGCGGCGCTGGGGGAGGCGATCGCCTCGCTGCACCGGGTGAACGAGGTGTTCAGCACCTACCGCGAGGACAGCCAGGTCTCCCGGCTGGTGCGCGGTGAGCTGACCGTCGAGCAGTGCGATCCCGAAGTGGCCGAGGTGCTGGAGCTGGGCGCCGAGGCGGAGCGGATCAGCGACGGCTGGTTCAGCATGCGTTACGAGGGCCGGCTCGACCCGACCGGCATCGTGAAGGGCTGGGCCGCCGAGCGTGCGGCCCGGCTGGTCGCGGCGGCGGGGGTGAGCGGGGTGAGCGTCAACGGCGGCGGCGATGTGCAGCTGCTGGGCGTTCCCGGGCCCGAGCGGCCGTGGCGGGTCGGGGTGTCCGATCCGCTGCGGCCGGGCGGACTGGCCGCGGTCGTGTCGGCGGCGGGCGCGGACGAACTGGCGGTGGCCACGTCGGGTACGGCGGAGCGGGGCGCGCATATCGTCGACCCGCGCACGGGGCGCTCCGCGGTGACGGACCTTGTGGCCGTCACGGTGGTCGCCCCTCACCTGACCTGGGCGGACTGCTGGGCCACGGCGGCCTTCGCGATGGGGTCGCGGGAGGCGTTGGGGTGGCTCGAGTCGCTGCCCGACGTGGAGGCGCTGCTCATCACCGCGGGCGACGAGGTGCGCTGCACCGGAGGATTGGCGGGACGCCTCGGGTGAGCCGAGGCCGGCCGGGGGTGGGTTCACTCACCGCGTTGGCGGGGTGCCGCTGCGCCCACCCGTGCCGCCTGGGCCCACCTCCCAGGGCCCCACGCACCCGCAGTCGGCCTACCCGCGTGACCGTCCCTCTCTCGGTGACCGTCCCTCTCGGTGACCGTCCCTCTCAGTGGCCGTTCTGAGCCAGCCGCAGCAAGTGGTCCGCCAGCGCCTGGCCACCGGTCGGCTCCCGGCTGATCAGCAGCAACGTGTCGTCGCCCGCGATCGTGCCGAGGATGTCGTGCAGCTCGGCCTGGTCGATCGCCGAGGCAAGGAACTGGGCCGCCCCCGGCGGCGTACGCAGGACCACGAGGTTGGCGGAGGCCTCCGCGGAGATCAGCAGCTCCTGCGACAGCCGCCGCATCCGCTCCTCCTTCGCCGACTCCCCCAGCGGCGCCCGGGGAGTCCGGAAACCCCCCTCGCTGGGCACCGCGTAGATGAGGTCGCCGTCGGTGTTGCGGATCTTCACCGCGTTCAGCTCGTCCAGGTCCCGCGACAGCGTCGCCTGGGTGACGCTCAACCCGTCGTCGGCCAACAGCTTCGCCAACTGGCTCTGCGACCGCACCGGTTGCCGGTTGAGGATGTCCACGATCCGGCGGTGACGCGCGGTGCGGGTCTGTGGCACGGCGGGCCCGTTGACCCCGGCCTGCTCATGGTCCTGCGCCTGACTCATCGTCGTCTCATTCTCCGGATCGGTCCCCGTTCACTGCGTCGAGGATGCCGGGCAGTGCCTCGAGGAACGCCTCCGCCTCGTCGTCGCCGAGGTTCAGCGGCGGCATCAGCCGGACGACGTCGGGAGCGGGCGCGTTCACCAGGAAGCCGGCCTCCTGAGCCGCCGCGCGCACCTGGGGCGCGAGGGGCTCGGTGAGCACGATACCCAGCAGGAGGCCCGCGCCCCGGACATAATCGATCAACGGGTGGCCCGTACCCTCGATTCCGTCCCGCAGCCTCTCGCTCTGCTGCTTGACGTTCTCCAGCAACCCCTCGTTCTCGATGGTGTCGAGGACGGCGAGTCCGGCGGCGCAGGCGACCGGGTTGCCGCCGAAGGTCGTGCCGTGGTGCCCGGGCTGCAGCAGCTCGGCGGCCCGCCCGAAGGCGACGGTCGCGCCCAGCGGCAGCCCGCCGCCGAGGCCCTTCGCCAGCGTCACGACGTCGGGCAGCACACCTTCGTGGGCCTGGTACTCGAACCAGTGCCCGGTCCGGCCGATGCCGGTCTGCACCTCGTCCAGGACCAGCAGCGCGCCGGTCGCCGCGGTGATCGCCCGGGCGGCCTTGAGGTAGCCGACGGGCGGCACGACGACACCCAGTTCGCCCTGGATGGGCTCGAGGACGACGAGCGCGGTGTCCTCGGTGACCGCGGCGGCCAGCGCCTGCGCGTCGCCGAACGGCACATGGGTCACGTCGCCGGGCAGCGGCAGGAACGGGTCCCGCTTGCCGGGCTGGCCGGTGAGCGCGAGGGCGCCCATGGTGCGGCCGTGGAAGGCGCCTTCGGTGGCGACGACGTGGGTGCGCCCGGTCAGCCGGCCGATCTTGAAGGCGGTCTCGTTGGCCTCGGCGCCCGAGTTGCAGAAGAAGACCCTGCCGTCCCGGCCGAAGTGCGTCAGGAGCCGTTCGGCGAGCGTGACGGTCGGCTCGGCCATGAAGAAGTTGGAGATGTGGCCGAGGGAGCCGATCTGCCGGCTCACGGCGTCTACGACGGCCGGGTGGGCGTGCCCGAGCGCGTTGACGGCGATGCCTCCGACGAAGTCGAGGTACTCCTTGCCGTCGGCGTCCCAGACCTTGGCGCCCGCGCCGCGCACCAGGGGCAGCAGCGGCGTGCCGTAGTTGTTCATGAGCGCGGTCTGCCACCGCGCGGTCAGTTCCTCGTTGCTCATGACGGCTCCCCCTGCGCGTGCGACTGTGCCTGCGGCTGTGCGTCCGGCTTCTCGTCGGCCACGACCATCGTGCCGATGCCCTCGTCGGTGAAGATCTCCAGCAGGATCGAGTGCTGGACCCGCCCGTCGATGACCCGGGCCGTGTTCACTCCGCCTCGCACGGCGTGCAGGCAGCCCTCCATCTTCGGGACCATGCCGGAGCTCAACTCCGGCAGCAGCTTCTCCAGTTGGGAGGCGGTGAGCCGGCTGATCACCTCGTCGGAGTTGGGCCAGTCCTCGTAGAGGCCCTCGACGTCCGTGAGGACCATGAGGGTTTCGGCGCCCAGCGCGGCAGCGAGTGCCGCAGCCGCCGTATCAGCATTGACGTTGTAGACATGTCCGTCGTCCTGGCTACGGGCGATCGAGGAGACGACCGGGATGCGGCCGTCGGCGAGCAGTGCCTCGATGGCGCCCGTGTCGATCGCGGTGATCTCGCCCACCCGCCCGATGTCGACCAACTCGCCGTCGATCTCGGGCCGGTGCTTGGTGGCGGTGATGGTGTGCGCGTCCTCGCCGGTGAGACCCACGGCGAGCGGTCCGTGCTGGTTGAGCAGGCCGACCAGCTCGCGCTGGACCTGCCCGGCCAGCACCATCCGTACCACGTCCATGGCGTCCTCGGTGGTGACGCGCAGGCCGGCCTTGAACTCGCTGACGATGCCGTGCTTGTCGAGCGCGGCGCTGATCTGCGGGCCGCCGCCGTGCACGACGACGACGTTGAGGCCGGCGTGCCGCAGGAAGACGACGTCCTGCGCGAAGGCGGCCTTCAGCTCCTCGTCGATCATGGCGTTGCCGCCGAACTTGATGACGACGGTCTTGCCGTTGTGGCGGGTCAGCCAGGGCAGCGCCTCGATGAGGATCTGGGCCTTGGGCAGCGCGGTGTGCTTTCGCGTGACGTTGCTCATGAGGCGTACGCGCTGTTCTCGTGGACGTATTCGGCGGTGAGGTCGTTGGTCCAGATGGTGGCGGTCTCGGAGCCGGCGGCGAGGTCGGCGACGATGTGCACCTCGCGGTAACGCATGTCGACCTTCTCGCGGTCCTCGCCGACGCTGCCGTTCTTGCACACCCAGACGCCGTTGATGGCGACGTTGAGCCGGTCCGGCTCGAAGGCGGCCTTCGTGGTGCCGATCGCGGAGAGCACGCGGCCCCAGTTGGGGTCCTCGCCGTGGATGGCGCACTTGAGGAGGTTGTTGCGGGCGATGGAGCGACCCACCTCCACGGCGTCGTCCTCGCTCGCCGCGTTGACGACCTCGACCTTGATGTCCTTGCCGGCGCCCTCGGCGTCGCGGATCAGCTGCCGGCCGAGGTCGTCGCAGACGGTGCGCACGGCGGCGGCGAACTCCTCGTACCCGGGGGTGACCTCGGAGGCGCCGGAGGCGAGCAGCAGCACGGTGTCATTGGTGGACATGCAGCCGTCGGAGTCGACCCGGTCGAAGGTGACCCTGGTGGCGGCGCGCAGCGCCCGGTCCAGGGTCGCGCTGTCGAGGTCGGCGTCGGTGGTGAGGACGACCAGCATGGTGGCGAGGCCGGGGGCGAGCATGCCCGCGCCCTTGGCCATGCCGCCGACGGTCCAGCCGTCCTGGGTGACGACGGACGTCTTGTGGACGGTGTCGGTGGTCTTGATGGCGATGGCGGCCTTCTCGCCGCCGTGCTCGGAGAGCTGGGCCGCGGCGGTCCCGACTCCCGGGAGCAGCTTGTCCATCGGGAGCAGGACGCCGATGAGGCCGGTGGAGGCGACGGCGACCTCGGCCGCGTTGTGGCCCAGCACGTCGGCGGCCTTCTCGGCGGTCGCGTGGGTGTCCTGGAAGCCCTTCGGCCCCGTGCAGGCGTTGGCGCCGCCGGAGTTGAGGATCACCGCGGACACCCGGCCGCCCTTGAGGACCTGCTCGGACCACAGGACCGGCGCGGCCTTCACGCGGTTGGAGGTGAAGACGCCCGCGGCGGACAGACGTGGCCCGGTGTTGACCACGAGGGCCAGGTCCGGGTTGCCGTTCTCCTTGATTCCGGCGGCGATGCCCGCAGCCTGGAATCCCTTGGCTGCCGTGACGCTCACGGTGCGACTCCGATCGTGGAAAGCCCGGTGGTCTCGTCGAGTCCGAGGGCGATGTTCATGCTCTGCAGGGCGCCGCCCGCGGTGCCCTTGGTCAGGTTGTCGATGGCGCTGATCGCGATGATGCGGCCCGCCGCCTCGTCGTGGGCGACCTGTACCTGAACGGCGTTGGAACCGTGGACGGACGCCGTGGCCGGCCACTGGCCCTCGGGAAGCAGGTGGACGAAGGGCTCGTCGGCGAAGGCCTTCTCGTAGGCGGCGCGGACGGACTCGGCGGTGACGCCGGGCTTCGCCTTGGCGGTGCAGGTGGCGAGGATCCCGCGGGACATCGGCGCGAGGGTCGGGGTGAAGGAGACCGTGACCGGCTCCCCGGCCGCCGCGCTGAGGTTCTGGATCATCTCGGGGGTGTGCCGGTGGCCGCCGCCGACGCCGTACGGGGACATGGAGCCCATGACCTCGGAGCCCAGCAGGTGCGGCTTGGGCGCCTTGCCGGCGCCGGAGGTGCCGGAGGCGGCGACGATCACGGCCTCCTGCTCGGCCAGCCCCGCCGCGTACGCGGGGAACAGGGCCAGCGAGACGGCCGTGGGGTAGCAACCGGGGACCGCGATGCGCTTGGACCCCTCCAGCGCCGCGCGGCCGCCCGGCAGTTCGGGGAGGCCGTAGGGCCAGGTCCCGGCGTGCGCGGAGCCGTAGAACCGCTCCCAGTCGGCCGGGTTCTTCAGCCGGAAGTCGGCGCCCATGTCGACGACGAGCACGTCCGGGCCGAGCTGCTCGGCGACCGCGGCGGACTGGCCGTGCGGGAGGGCGAGGAAGACGACGTCGTGTCCGGCGAGGACCTCGGGGGTGGTCTCGTCGAGCACCCGGCCGGCCAGCGGCAGCAGGTGCGGCTGGAGCGTGCCCAGTTTCTGGCCCGCGTTGGAATTGCCGGTCAGGGCGCCGATCTCGATCTCGGGGTGCGCGAGGAGCAGGCGCAGCACCTCTCCGCCCGCGTACCCGCTCGCTCCGGCCACCGCCGCACGTACCGCCATGTCCACCCTCCTCTTGGATGGCATGACTATACGTCGCTATGCACGTTTATACAATCTGGTGCGGGCGCATAAGATCACGTGCTGCGACGGAGAATTTTAGTTGGCACATGGAGAACGCTGGTTGGCAAATCTTGGTCCCGTCACGCTGTGTTGCGGGCAGTACCGGCGAAACGCCCCCGTCGCCGGTCGAGTGGTGCTTCTCTGGATGAGTGGGCGAGGCAGCGAGAGCGAAGATCCCGTCGGATTCAAGTCAGCTGGACCACCTTGTCACGGCGTACGACGGGGACGCCGGACTGCGGGATCGGCTGCGGCTCGGGGATGACTGGCCGCGTCGGTGGAGTTCGACGTGGCAGGTGGGCGCCGACGAGGTCTGCTGGCCGGTCCGGGACATGGCTCACGTACCGGTGATGTCGTCCCGGCCGATGCGGGGGTTCACGTGGCGGGCGAAGCAGCGGCACCGCCCGGGCCTGGAGGCGATGGCCTCAGCGGGCGGGAAGCATGGCTTCGAGTCGCTGAAGGAAGTGAGCCTGCTGGTCGCGCTGGACTTCTTGGGGGCATCGGAAGTGCTGTCGCAGCCGTTCCGGCTGGACTTCGAGCATGCGGGCGGGCATGCCTGGCACATCCCGGACTTCCTGGCCGTGATCGGCGGTGGGATGTGGTTGCTGGACGTCCGCCCGATGGAGCTGATCAAGGAAGAGGACGCGCTGAAGTTCGCGGCGGCCAGGGAAGTGGCGGCTGCTTGCGGCTGGCGGTACTCGGTGGTCGCGGGCTGGCGACCGCATGTCTGGAGCGTCCTTGACCATCTGTCCTCGCGCCGGCGGCCGGCGAGGGACCTTCTCGGTATGCGCGAGCAGCTGCTCACCGCTATCAGCGGGCAGCAGGGGCAAGCGATGACGTTCTCCGACCTGGCGGAGGCAACCAGCGTGCCTTCCGTTGGCCGGGCGAACATCGTCCGGCTGCTCTGGCACCGCGAGCTCGGCGTTGACCTGGGCAGTCCCTTGCGCCAAGGCTCACTGATCTGGGCGGTGTGATGGCAGCGAGGGGGTTCTTGCAGATCGCGCCGGGTAGGCGGGTCGCGCTCAATGGCGTCGAGTGGACGGTTGACGACGTCCACGGCCAACTCGGCCGGCTCGTCCTCGTGGATGACGACGGCCGCGCGGAGACCCGCTCGTTCCGTTGGCTCATCAACCATGCTGACCTCCGGCTTCTTCCGGCAGTCGAGTCAGGGCGGCCGCCGCCGGTCGCCCGGCAGCCAAGGACACTGGCCGACTTGACCAAGGACCAGTTAGAGCTGGTCCGGCTGCGGGCGGCGCACGTGCTGGAGGCTGAGACGGGGTTCCGGGAGGGCCACCCGGCTCGGGCCCTGCCGGGTGAGCCCCGGCCGGCCTACGACCCGGACCGCACGACGTTGACTCAGCGTCGGTACGCGAAGGCTGCGGAGATAGAGGCGATGCCCCGTCCGGAGGCGGTCCGGTGCGGTCTGCAGCACCTCAGCTACCGGACGCTAGTACGTCTGTCGGGACTGGCGGGCGACAGTCTCCTGCAGGCCTGCGCGGACGGGCGCTGGACGCGGCGACGCAGCGGGCACCGCACCATCACGAAGGAGGTCCGGGAGGCGATCTTCGCAGTAAAGGCCGAGTGCGGCCCACGCGCCCGCCTGAGCCAGGGTGCCAAGCACCGGTTGGTGCACCAATACATGCGTGAGCGGTTCCCGACGTTTCCCACTGAGAAGATCCCTTCCCGCTGGACGCTCGCGGCCGTCTGGAAGGAGTGGTTCGGACCCGGCGGAGCCCGGCCGCGTTACGGGCGGACGGCGGAGGCGGCCGCGGAGGCCGGGGTCTCCGGCCGGATGGTGGTCCACCGGCCGGGCCAGGTTCTGGTGCTGGACTCGACCCCGATGCCGGTGAAGCTGCGCGAGACCGTGTTCGGCGACGCGATCACCGCGACGCTGACCCTCACACTCGATCTCTACACGCACGGGCTGCCGGCCTTCCGGCTCACGCTCCAGTCCGACACCTCGGTCGACATCGCGATGCTGCTGCGGGACGTGATGCTGCCGCTTCCGATGCGGGACGGCTGGGGCGAGGACATGGAATGGCCCTACGCAGGGGTGCCGGCCGAGGTGATCGCCGAGTTCACCGGGCACCGGGTCGCCGCTCTGCCGTTCTTCGCCCCGGAGACGGTCACCACCGACCACGGGAGCCCCTACAAGAATCACGACCTGGTGGAAGCCGAAACGGAGATCGGCTGCCGGATCCTGCCTGCTCGCGTCCTGCGGCAGACCGACAAGTTCGCGGTCGAGCGTCAGTTCCTCACCATCCAGACCATGCTCTTCGAGCACCTGCTGGGATTCACCGGCGGTGACGTCGCGGACCGCGGGGCCGACCCGGAACGCGATGCGAGCCTCACGCTCGCGCAAGCCGAGCACATCATCGCGACCTGGATCGTCCAGATCTGGCAGAACCGTAAACTAGGTGAATACGCCCCGAGTTGGGCGCCGGGTGAAGACCACAGCCCCAACACCCTGTTCGCTGCCGCGATGGAACAGGGCGGCTTCGACCTGGACTTCCCCGAACCGAGCTTCTACTACAAGGTCCTGCGCAAACACCACGTGAAGATCCATCCTCGTCGCGGGGTGAAGATCCTCGGGCTCTGGTATCACCATCCAGTCTTCGACGAGCCGCGCTTCCAACAGCCCTCCGCCCGGGGCGGCAAACACGCGGGCAAGTGGGTTGTCCGCAGCGACCGGAGGGACCGTCGGCAGGTGTTCTTCCAGGACCCTGCCGACCACGAGACCTGGCACATTCTGCGCTGGAGAGGACTGCCGCCCGAAGGTGAGATCCCTGCGTTCTCGGACAAGACTGCCGACGCCCTGCTGACACGCGTGAGGGCGAACAAGATCAGGATCCATTCCGAGAGCGAGCTCCTGGAACATCTGCTCGGGATCCTCGGCTCGGTCACCCCAGTCGACCAATGGCCCAGCCAGGCCAAGAGGAAGGCCGGAAAGAAGCAGCGCGTCGCCCAAGCCCGCGAGATCACCCGCGCACAGGCTGCGGCCGCTGACCGCCCCGCCGCACCCGCCATCGCGGATGAGCCAGCTCCGGCTGAGATGCCCGCGGCCTGGACCGAGCACGCCCGCACGATCGACCATGCGGTCGACGCCGACCGCCGTCGACGACGCGAAGAAGCCCTCGCCGACGTCAAGCCCGTGGTCCCGGCAATGCTGCACGAGGCCCTGAACCGGCGTCCCATGTTTCGGCTTCCGCCCCCCGACGACTTGGAAGCCGATACACCTGTCCAGGAGGACGACACGTGACCCGAGCCGTCTCTCACGATGATCCGCTGGACGGTCTGCCTTCACGAGCCAGGATCGCCGAGCTGATCCTGGGCAGCCGCCCGCCCCTCGACACCTACGCCGGCTGGCAGCACTACCGCACCCACTACGACCTACTCGTCCCCGCTCCGACGATCTCCCCGCAGCAGTGGTCGATGCTCCCTGAGAGCCGCCAGTACGACTACGACCTCTACCGGGAGCTGACGAACGCGAACCTCCCGCTGCAGGACACCCCCATGCACGACAAGGTCGGCAAGCTGATCCGGCGCCGGTTGAGCGGCAACACGAGGAAGAAGAACGACCCGACCCGCGCCGGCGTCATGATCAGCGGCTGGGGCAACTACGGCAAGACCGCGTCTGTCTGCTCAGCCGGGGCGGTCTTCGAAAAGCAGTGGCTGGAACTCCACAGCCACCTCAACCCCCAGGCTCTGCCGGGCACCCGTGATCTCCACGCGCCGGTTGTCTATGTCTCGACCCCGGTGACGGCGACCCCGAGGAGCCTTTGCACGTCGATCTTGGGCTTCTTCCGGGCCCCGACCCGCAAGTCGGCCACGCTGCCGGAACTGGTGCGGCAGGTCGCCGACTCCCTTTATGACCATGGCGTCAAGGCTCTGATTCTGGACGACATCAGCCGGCTGCGGATGCACAGGGCCGACGACCAGGACGTCCTCGACCTGATGCGGGCCTTTATGAGCCTAGACGTCACTCTGATCCTGACCGGCGTCAACATCTCCGGCATCGGGCTGCTGCGTGAGGCTAAGTGGAACAAGAAGACCCGGCAGTGGGAGATGCCACAGCTGGAGTCGACCCGCATCCACGGTTTGGAAGTCACCCAGACGGAACACCGCTTCGAGCTCATCGAGATCGACCGGTTCCGCTACACCACCCCGAAACAGATCGCGGCCTTCGTCAATCATCTGAACGGAATCGAGAAGCACCTGCGGCTGATGAACGCGACGCAGGGCATGCTCACCGGCGGCGGCATGCCGGAGTACTTGATGCGTCGCACCGGCGGTGTCATCGGCCTGCTGGGACGCCTGCTCGAAGACGGCGCCCAGGAAGCCATGGAGTCCGGGAAGGAAATGATCGACGAGATGCTGCTGGACGAGATCGTGCTCCGGCGGGACGAGCCCGAGCAGCCGCCGGACGAGCCCGTCATCCCGGCCGCCCCGCGGACCGCCGTCAAGAAGGCCACGCAGGCGAAACGACCCCGGAACACCGTTTTCGATGACCCTGGTCCGGCTGCCCGCGCGGGCGCCTGACGGATGGAGCCGTGATGCATCCACTGCCCCGGAGTCTCGAACCGCTATCGGGAGAATCCCTGGTCAGCTATCTGCTTCGGCTCGGGCACCGTCTCGGCCTCTCGCCTCTGCGCCTGATCCGCGAAGCGGACTGGATCAAGCAAGACAGCAACCCAAATCACTTCCCCGGCAGTCTGTTGCTGGACCTTCCCAAGCCTCAGGCCGAAGCATTCGCCCGTCTCACGGGACAGACGGCCAGAGAAGTCTCCGCTCTGACGCTGGCGCAGTGGCGGGACCGCTATCCTCCGATCGCCCGGTCCCTGCCCAAACCAGGGCGCTTGATGAGACCAGACGCATGGCTCTATGTCGGCTCACCACGCTTCTGCCCCTCCTGTCTGGCAGGCGACGGCACTGCAGCCCAGCAACTGCACGGCGGGCCCTGGCTCAAGCTCTGGCACCTGCCCATCGTCTTCGCCTGCACAGAGCATCGGCTCTACCTTGAATCCGCATGCCCGCACTGCGGTCAGCCGCACGACACGCAAGGACCACTGGTCCAGCGAGCCAACGACCATACGCTGCATCCAGCGCAATGCAGGTGGACGGTCGACGCTCAGACGCCGAGGAGGAAGTCTTTCGCCTGCGCCGGCAGACTCGACCACCGCACCGCCCGGGCACGTGACCGGCCACAACCGACTGCGGACCTCCTCCGCTTCCAGAAATACCTCCGCGGCCGCCTGAAATCGCCCACTCGAACCACGGAGGCGTCCGAGTACTTCACCGATCTGCGGCTGGCCACCGCGCTGATCAGCACGGCATGGCCTCATAGCCGGGACCTCCTGGATACCGAGACCGCTGAGCGAATCGACTCCAATTCGCAGAAAATGCACGCCGATTCAGGCGGAAGGCGCAACCAACAAGTCCGCGACACGCCACCGCGCGACCCCGTTGCGTGCGGAGCTCTACTGATGGCCGCAGATCGCCTTCTTTCGAGAGACGACCTGCCTGACCTCCTGTCGGAGGTCACGCGCGCCGCCTTCGGTAGCCCTTCAAGCCTGACACCGTGGGCAGTTCTCTATGACAGGCACAAAAACGACTGCTCTGAGCGACTTCGGCAGGTCGCTGAGCCCGCGACCCGGGTGTTTCCCCGAGTCAGCGGCCGCGGGGGCACACGAGCACCGCTCCGAATCGGCTACCAAGCCGAGCACATTCCGGCGTTCCTGGAGCCGGACTGGTATCAGCGCTACTTGGCCAGCTGCGCGGGTTCGGCATCCAAGGCCGTGCGGAGGGCCGCCGCCGTCCGACTCGTCCAGTGGGCCATGGGCGGAGCGTACGACGACGCCGCGGAGTTCCTCGGGATCACACCCGTCCAGACCCACCTGCTCACTGGACGCGAGACTCGGCGCTCAGTGCGGGCAGGCTGCAACCCTCTTGAGCTCGACAGAGCCTTCCGCGCTCTTGCCTCAGAACTGCAATCACCACGTCAACCACCAGTTGACTACCGGCGCAGGCGACAAGCACTTCACGAGTGGGTACTCAGCATCGACGCCTGGAACGCCCTGGTCGGAGAACTCCCGCCCCCCCTCGGCCAGTTCCGCGCACTGACCAACGACCGGAAGCGTCAGGACGCCTCGGTGTTCATCTGGACGTTGGTCACGCGAGGCGAGCATCTTTTCGCTCCGCGCCCGCTCGAAGCCACGCAACCCACCGAAATCCAGCAACACTGGGCGGCACGGCGAAACACCGCATGGTTCCAGTACTCCCGCCCCGATCCGCTGCGCCACTACGCCGACCTGCGCCACGTTCTCTCCGAGTACGCGCAGCGACTCGCCCGGGACATCGACTCAGGCGCTCGCCCAACGTCGCTCGGCTAGTACTCCAGCAGGATTTCGCTGTCTGACCTGGTCTTTTCGCTGGGTAGCGGGAGTATAGCGGGACTTCGATCTTGCGGGGCGGTCTCACGGGGACCGCCCTCGATCGTGCGACAACGCCGCAGGAAGTGCATCTCATCCCTTCAGCCCACGGCCAGTCAGGGCATCAAGGAGTGCGATGGCCTCGCGGCGGCTCAGCAGCTCGTGGAAGCGCTCGTTGCGGAAGTTCCGCAGGCACGCGTAGCAGCTGCTCTCCGGGCCGCACTCGCAGGCCGCCACCCGGGCAAGCGCGGCAGAGACAACCGGTTCGAGCCGCTCGCCCATGGACACAGCGTTGCCCGCGCCCCCCGGAGTGGTGTCGAAGAGCAGCAGGGACGGCATGCCGTCGGTGCCGGTGTGAACCGTGCCGTCGATGTCGTCGCGGCTGATCTCCAGGCGCGCGGCGGCGCCTTCGAGCAGTGCGTACAAGCCGGAGCGCAGACGGGCCGGGGTGGCGGTCAGGGCTGTGAGCGGGTCCAGATGGATCTGGAGGAAGTCGGTCTGGTACCGGTGAGCGAGGGAGACGACCCGGAGAGGGCCCGTGCACTGGGTGTCCTTCAGCAGGTGCGGGTGGCCGCCGCGCAAAGGCCCGGCCTGAGCGTGCGGACGGCCCCAGCCGCACCAGTCGCAGATCTGGTATCCGGCACCGGCCGGTCCCTCGGAGACGACCACCATCTCTCCCCGAGTGCCCGCCGACCAGAGCGTGGTGTGGCCGGAGACGAAGGTGATCGCGCCTTCCTGGAGGTCGGCGGTGTCGGTGGACATGTGGACGTCGCCGTACCAGGACCGTCGTGGCGGGGTCTGCCCCGGGCGGCGCTGTGGTCCGCGCGCAGCGACGAAACCGTAGACCGGTTCGACGTACCGGCGTTGCGCGGCCGCGGACTGCGTGCCGCAGGCGGCGCAGACGGGGTCCACGGGTTCGGTGGCCTCCCGGTAGCGGCCGCAGGCCGCGCACACGGCGTAGTGGCGGCTGACCAGTTCGCGGTCCGGCAGCCGGTAGACGCCGGCGGACGCCCACAGGTGGCCGCCCGCCACGATCTCGGCCCCCGGGGCGTACTCGTGGACGGCGGCGCTCAGGTCACGGGTGAGTTCGAGTTGCCCCGAGACGGCGCCACCCTCCTGGGGGATGCGCAGTTCGACGGTGTCCACGGGGAAGCCGTACTTGGGCAGCACGTTGCGGTTGGCGAGGACGCCGAGCAGTTCGCGTTGGGTGAGGTTACGGATGACCTTCTCGTACATCTCCGCCTGCCGGTACTTGCGGGCGACCGCCGCTTGGTCGCGGCGTTCGCTGTACGAGGTGACGTCCTGGTCGAGGATCTGCTGCGCGGCCCGCAGGAGCCGGTCCAGTTCGGCGACCCAGTCGCCGGAGTCGATGCCGATCTCTTTCTGGACCTGGTCGGGGAGAACCCGGCGCAGGGAGGCCATGACGCTGTCCGGAACGGGGGTCAGCCAGTCGCGCACCGTGTGGGCGGCGATCTCGCCGGTGGTGTCGTCGGGAAGGAAGAACTCTCCCGCCTTGCGCCAGATCCGGCCCCGCTCGTCCTTCATGGCACGAAAGAAGGCGGCGAGCGCGATGGAGTGGGCGTGGCGGCGGTCGATCCGGACGTTGTCGACGGGGACGATCGGGGCCCGTACCTCTCCGGCGATCATCCGCTCGGGCTCCGCGAACCGGGCAAGGTCGTGGGGCCGCCGCTGCGCGTAGGTGAGGACCAGCGCGGCCGAGTCGGCGCGGCGGCCGGCGCGGCCAGCACGCTGGACGTAGTTGGCGGTGGAGGGCGGCATGTTGCGCAGAACGACGGCCTGGAGTTCACCGACGTCGACGCCGAGTTCGAAGGTGGTGGAGCAGGACAGGGCGTTGACCTGCCCTCGGACGAACTCCCCCTGGATCTCGGCGGCCTTCTCCCCGGTCCACTGCGCGGTGTGCTCCTGGGCGCGCAGAGGAACGGGGTCGAAGGTCAAGTAGAGGCGCCGCAGGTGCTCGTCCGTCTCGGGCGACGGCTTGAAGTCCTCCAGGCATCCTGTGCAGCGCAGCGTCGGGCACACACCGCGCACGGACAGCGCGGTGATGCGGCGGCAGCGGTCGCAGGCGTACAGCCGACCGCTGTCCGCCGTCACCGGTCGCAACCGCAGCCAGGCGTGGTCGAGTCGGCGGACGACGCCGATCCCCGGTTGGCTTTCGGACGGCAGCCAGTCGGCGAGGTGGCCTGTCGTGAGGTCGGTCCACAGGCGGTTCAGGACATCGAGGGCGGTGGCCCGTCGTTCGCCCTGGTGGCCGAGGGCGTCGAGTACGCGTACGAGGTAGTCGACGCGTCGGTTCGAGGCGCTCGCGGCGCTGGGCAGCCAGCTGATCACCCTGCGCTTGGCCTCGGAGCCCTGGGAGCGGACCCAGATGGGCCCCTTGCGCGGGGCGAACGCCTCGTCGCCCGCGTCGACGTCCTCGGGCATGGTGAGCGCGCCCTGGTTGCGCAGGGTGCGCAGGAGTTCCTGCAGCAGCAGCCATGCCTCGTCGTCCGTGAGGCCGAGTGAGGTGAGGGCGGCGGGCGGCTGCCAGAACGGCTCGCGGTCGATATCGATGCGGAGCAGGCCTAGGCCTTCGAGTGACTGGCGGTCGTCGAGGCTGAGCACTTCCTGCATCACCCACAGGGCCACTTCGCGCTGCTTGGCCTGGCGGGAGTCGTTGCGGCGGAAGACTCCGGCGCGGTCGGCGGCGCGGATGGTGTGGGCGACGAGGTCGTCGATGTGCAGGGGCTCGTCGGGGGCGGGGCAGCCCTGCCGGACGGCCTGGGTGATCAGGCGCCGGTGTTGGATGCGGGTGTAGGAGTCCTCCAGGTAGGGCGCGAAGTACGCGGCGGCCTGCCGGCTGTCGCTGAAGAACAGCAGCTTGCGGCCCTGTCCGGGCAGTGCGGCGGCCGGGCCGTCGGTCACCGGAGGCAGCGCCTGGTAGAGGGCGGTGCTGAGGACGGCGGCCGAAGCCTCGTTGCCCGCCTCGAACAGGCGGATCATGCCGTGACCGCGCGCTCCGCAGGCGAGGCATGCGGCCGGGGTCCCCTCGTGGGTGTCGAGCTGGTGGACGCGGCGCAGTTCGGTGCCACCGCATCCGGGAGCGGTGCAGGATGCCGTGGCCGCGGGGTGCACGGCCGCACAGCGTGTGCACAGTCTGCGTTCCTTGAGGCCGCCCTTGGCACTGTCGCCGAGTGTCTCGTCGTCCTCGTCGGCACCGGTGTCCGAGCCGTCCCCGTCGAGGAGCAGCCAGGTGTGGGGGCTGTCGGGAGACTTGCGGTGCGTGAGGCGGGCTTGTGCCCCCTTGCCGGTGAAGGTGCCGTGCAGGTGTACGGCACCGCAGCGGCGGCAGGCGCCCAGCTCGAAGGAGGGGCGGGCACACCGCGCGCAGGTCTCGTGGCGGGCCAGGTCGAGGTGGGGACCTGCCGGGTCGAGGCAGGTGAAGGCGCCTTCCGTGGCGCGTGCGAAGAGGTGGTAGCGGGCGGAGAGCACGGGAGCGCCGTCGGTGTCGGTCACCTGGCTGGCGAGTTGGATGAGCGCGGTGACCGCCGCAGGTCCGACGGGGTCACCGGGGAAGACGTCGCGGGCGATCTCGTTCACGGGCCGGGGCCCGTCGGCGAGGGCCCGGCGCAGAGCCGCGGTTCCGGTCTCGGCTGCGAGGGCGGTGGCCGCGGTCGTGCCGGCGGGCAGGCCGTGCATGCGCGCGGCCGACACGATCTCCGGTTCGGGGTCGGCGGTCGTGGCCAGGCGCAGGTACTCGGTGGTCGGCAGCGGCCCCCAGTGCGGGCCGTCGGGTGTGGCGACCCGGGTCGCGGTGACCAGGTCCTGGGCGGCCGGGTCGCTCGCGTCCCAGCGGAAGGGGACGTCGAAGAGGGCCTGGGCGAAGGCGGTGACGGCAGCCGGGTTCTCCTCCGCGCCGACGGTTGCACTGGTGGCGATGGCCTGGATCTCCCGCCCCCACCCCACACGGTCCTTCAAGCGGCGCAGCAGCATGGCGAGTTCCGCGCCGCGCGCTCCGTCGTAGACGTGGGCCTCGTCGACGACGACGAACCGCCAGGAACCCGCCTGCTCTCCCTCGAAGAGGTCCATGTCCTGGGGGCGGAGCAGCAGGTACTCCAGCATGGCGTAGTTGGTGAGGAGGATGTGGGGCGGTGTCGCGCGCATCTCGCGTCGGCTGAGCAGTTCGTTGGGCAGGCGCGGTTCGCCGGGGTTGAGCTGCTCGAAGGTGTCGGCGGCGCGCTGCGGATCATCCTTGGTGTCGCCGGTGTAGCGGCCGAAGGTGATGTGGGGGGTGTCGGCGAGCAGTCGGCGCAGTCGCTTCATCTGGTCGTTGGCCAGGGCGTTCATCGGGTAGAGCAGCAGGGCGCGGACGCCGGGTCCGAGGGTGCCGCAGGCGTGTTCGGTGGCGAGGGCGTTGAGGACGGGCAGGAGGAAGCTCTCAGTCTTGCCGGAGCCGGTGCCGGTGGCCACGACGAGGTTGTGTCCGGCGACGGCCTTGCGCAGCGCCTGTTCCTGGTGCCGGTACAGGGGACGGTCGGCGGGCAGTGCGGGGCCGGTCAGCTGCCGGAACGCGGAGTCGAGTACGCCCTCTGCGACGAGCTCGTTCAGGGTGGCGCCCGGCGCGTAGGCGGGGGTGGCCTCCAGCAGGGGCCCCTTGGTGAGCAGCGGGCTGGTGTCGATGGCGTGGGCGAGGGCCTCGGCCAGGCGGGGCTCGCGCAGGGGCAGCAGGGAACGCAGGTAGCGGCGGTAGGTGTCGCTGATCATGGTGGAGGTGGCGAGCGGGTCAAGGCTGGGCACGGGTTGGCTCCGATGTGACGGTTGGCTTCGGACGAGCGGTGGGGCGGTACCGCTGCGGGACGGGCTGGACGCGAACCGGTGGTCAGCCGGTGCTGTGCACGGCCTCTGCGGTGACCAGGCATTCCGCGAGGGCGATGTCGACGGCGGTGAGATCCGGTGCGTGGGAGGCGACGGGCGTCCACAGGTGGCGAAGCCCCCGTTCCAGACCGGCGGCACGGGCGTCACCGGCGGCGGCGAGCCTCGCGATCAGCGCGCATCCCAGAGACAGTTGAGGGACCCGCATCCAGGCTTCGCCCGGCCCGTGCAACTGGCCTGGGTCCCGTCCACGGAATGCCTGGGCCAGGTCGGGGTGTCCGTCGTCCAGGAAGATCGATACGGCGTCCAGGCCGTCGCGGAACTCCTCACGCGTGGCGTGGTACTGCAGGTCCCTGCGGGCACGGAACGCCTGCCAGGCCGCGTCGGCACGGGTGTCGGGGTCCAGAAGGCCGCGCGGGACGACACGGGCACTGCGCCATACGGCCTGTTGCTGGAGTTCGGGGAGCTGGTCGAGGGCACGGGTCTGGGCGTCGAACCGGCCGACCGTGCGGCTCGGGTCCGCGTGCCCGGCTAGCAACGCCATGGCGGCGTCGCCCAGGAACTGGCTCACTTCGCCGAGGAGTTCCTCCTCCTCCTGGTACAACTCGCCGACGTCATAGGCGAGGTCACCGGAGAGATACGGCAGCAACGGGGCCGTGAGCAGCAGCGCGCACAAGGGCGCCTGCCGCCAGACGTGACGTACTGCGGCCGGGTCCGCCACCTCCCGTATCCGCAGGGCGGCAAGACCGCTGCCCGCGAGCACGGAGGCGAGTTCGCCGGAGCGCAGCGCGCTGTCGGCCGCTCCCGTGAGGGCGGTGGGCCCGGCGTCCGCGAGGGCGCTGCGGCATTCCGCCGGTGCCGTCTCTCTGGCTCCGCACGCCTGCAGGTCACGTCCGCGGGCGGCCACGATCCACTGGTAGGGGATCGCGTCGGTGCCACGCGGCAGCTCGCCGCGTCCGGCCAGGTACTCCGAGACCCCGGCGCCGGTTCCGTGGCCGGCGGCGGAGGTCCATTGGGCCCGGCGCAGCACGAGGGTGTCACGGTCCCGGAGGCGGGGCCATCCGGGAGTGGGGGGTGTGGGGGCGCCCGCGTTCAGGTGCACGATCAGGGGGCCGAGCGACCGCCAGGCCGAGGGCAGCGGGATACGGTCGCTCTGGTCGACCGTGGCTGTCAACGGCTGCTCCCACGGGGCGAAGACCGCGTACAGGCGGGCGGTCAGTTCGCCGGGGTGGCGCAGGCCCCGCAGCAGGAGTCCGCCGCCGTCCGGTACGACGTCCTCCGCGATGGGCTGGGTTCGCACGGTCCCGACATGGATGCTCTCCCCCGCGACCAGCAGCCGTATCTCGGCTTTCACGCAGTCGCGCACGGTGTCCATCAAGGCAGCCAGTGAGTACCGGAGGTCTCCTCTGCGCGTGCGAGTGCGACGTTCCGGACGCAGCGTGTGCAGGGTCGTCCCCTCGACGACCAGTGCCAGCAAGGGGGTCACCGCCACAGCCTGTTCCGGCAGACGGACGGTCAGGGCGCTCTCTCCGGCCAGGTCCGCCGCGTCGATGTCGAGCGGCCTGATGTACCAGGTCAGAGGCCTGCCGCCGAGTTCGAGGCGGACCTCGGAGTGCGGGATGCGCACCTCGACGGCGAACTGACGGACCCCGTCGTCCAGCACCAGTCTCTTGGCGATCTCGTACGGAGAGAACGCGACGGCGTGCGCGGAGGCGGTGACCGGTCCGCCGGTGCCGAGGGTCAGCCGGGCGGGGGCCAGGCCTCCGTGCGGGGCGAGCAGACGCCACTCGGCGGTCGGTTCGGCCGTGAGGCCCTCGGCGAGGAAGGCCGCCAGTCTGCGCCTGCGCCGGGAGCCGACGCGGTGGACGAGGATCTCGTACGGTCCCAGAAGCGGGCGGGGTACGTCCTTCCAGGGGTCGAGGAGCACCCCGGGGGAGCCGGTGTGACCGGCGAGAGGCTCCTCGTGGCCGGGGCGGCGCACGTCGGCCTGCCAGAGTCGCGCGTCCGGCTCGCCGGCGCGCCGCGGGAGCCGGAGAGCGGGCGGACGGTGCCACACGGGTGCCCCGTCGTCGCCCGTGATCCAGGGCAGCGTCGCACCGCCCTCCCAGCCGAGCGGCCGTCCGGCGGCGACGTCCAGCCAGCTTCCCGGGACCGCGGCGGAGGCCCGCACCCGCGTCACCCCGGTCAGCGAAACCCTGCTCAGGGTCCAGCCGTTCCAGCCGTACGGGGTGGGCAGTTCCACGACGCCGAAGTCGGTGCCCTCGGTCTGCAGGGCGCCCGCGTGCAGGAGGCTGATCTCGGCGGCGGGCAGGGGCTCGTCCGGGGTGATGCGGTGGCCGTCGGCGTCGAAGGCCAGCAGGGCGGCATCCGGGTCCACGACGGCCGAGAGATGGGTGGTTCCCGTCGGATCCGTCGCCTCGACACGGCGCACGGGGCCAGGCAGCACCCAGTAGGGCGGCTGGACCGCGAACACCTCACCGTCGGCGGACAGTTGCCAGTCCCCCGCGTCCGGCTCGCCGGGCAGGGTCAGCAGCACGCTGCCCGCGCCGGGGCCGAGACGGAGCTCGGGGGGAGGGGCAGGCATGCGAGACGGGGCGACCGAATCGTCCACCGCGGTCGGGGCGCGCCATGTCCAGCCCAGCGAGCGGGCGGCCTCGTGCGCGGCGCGGCTCCACTCGCCGGCACTCTCCGGGGCGGCTCCGTGTGACCCCAGGTCGGGGCGCGCCGCGAGCACGCGCGCGTGTGCTTCGGCCACCAGACGCGGCAGTTCCGGACCGTCGGCCAGGGCCACGGTGTGGACCGCGCAGGCGGGCCAGCGTGTGAACACTGTGTCGCGCGGGAGGTCGGAGTGGTCCGCGAGCAGCCGGTACGCCACCAGCGCCTCCAGGACGAGCGCGGTCCGTACGGCGGCGTCCGGCTCTACTCCGCCAGCGGACGGCTCCCCCACCTCGCGCCAGGCCCGCTCGCAGTCGTCCAGCAGCTGCGTGGGATCAACCAGCATGTCCCGCCCCTCCCCGCCTCGGACGTACGCGATCTCGCCCGGGACCGACCATCGTTGTACGTTCTACCATTCCTTCACATAAGGAGCATGGGGAGTCCGCAGGTGAACGGTGCGCTCTCCACCCAGGCGTAACTGATTGTCAGTGGCGGGTGGTGCAATGCGAGAAGGCTCGTCGCACCGCTGTAGGGCACATGGGGGGCACGCTGATGACGACGGACATCGAGGCCGGGGCACAGGCCGTGCTGCATGAGGCGCTGGTGACTGCTGCGGGGCCACAGCGAGCCCTGACTCCGGTGGCCTTGCGGGGACTGCTGGTCGGCGCGGATCCCACGGTGGTGGCCGAGGTGCTGAGCCGGGTGATGGCGGAGGGGGTCGCACTGCCTCCGGCCGCGGTGGCCGCGTTCGGTCTGCAAGGCGGTTCCGCAGCCCCGACCGCGCCAGAACTTCCCGCAACCACAGAGACGTTGAGCGACACGCAGAGTGAACTCCGGGTTCCAGCGGGGCCGAAGCCGGAACCACGCAGACCGCCGCGCTTCACTCTTGAGCTGCATCAGGACAGCAGGCTGGACCTTTCCGCGTTGACCGTTCGAGCGCTCCGTCTCGACGTTTCACCCGCGTCCCGGCCGCCGCTGTGGGCCGAGAAGCCATACGAGATGCTCGTCGATCCTGCGGCTGCACCTGCCAACCCGCCTTCGCCGAGCCTCCGCCTCGAGCCCACCGCCGAGGCCCCGCTGGAAGACGCCTCCCCACAGCAGCCTGTGTTCGACTCTCTGAAGCACTACCGCAAGGAGATCGGCAGGTTCCCGCTGCTCTCCCGGCAGCAGGAGGCGGAGCTGGCGAGAGCCATCGAGGCGGGAGTGCTGGCATGGGACAAGCTGGATGAGGGCGGCAGGAAGCTGGCCCCCAGGCTGCGCCGCGAACTCCAGGAGATCACGCGGCGCGGGGAACAGGCCTTCACGGAGTTCGCCGAAGCGAATCTCCGGCTGGTGATGAGCATCGCCGCCAAGTACACCGGGCGCGGTCTGGACCTCCTGGACCTGGTCCAGGAGGGCAACCTCGGGATGGTCCACGCCATCGAGATGTTCGACCACCGCAAGGGCTTCAAGTTCTCGACGTACGCCGTGCCATGGATCCGTCAGGCGGTAACGCGCGCGATAGCCGATCAGAGCCGCACCATCCGGCTCCCTGTGCACGCGCATGACACCGTCACCGCGCTCCACCGGGCCGCCCGCGACCTGGCACTGAACTCGCCCCACGACGACCTTCCCGCAGTCGCCGCGCGCGTGGGGACACCGGTGGACGAGGCACGAGCCCTGTTGTCGCGGGTTCGCACCACGGTCCCCCTGGAGGCACTGACCGAGGCGATCGGCGACGAGCTGCTGCACGAGGAGTTCGACCGTACGACGCGGGAAGCACGGAGCCTCGAAGACGAACCGGACTATCTGGGACTGGCGTCGGACGAGGTGCTTCTCCTACTCGACCACCTGTCCCCGCGCGAGGCTCGGGTCCTCGCACTGCGCCACGGTGTGGTCGACGGCGGCCACGGCCTGACCCTCGATGCCATCGGCCGGCAGCTCGGGGTCACCAGGGAACGGGTGCGCCAGATCGAGAAGCAGGCCACCGGGGTGCTGCGCGACCTGGTCGTCGCCTATGGGATGTCCCGCTCCGTTCTCCCGGCGCGACCCGCCGAGCCGCGCCGCACCCGCCCCGCATGGGTGAAGACCGCGCCCACGGCATCAAAGTCCACGTGCCTTCCCGAGGCCGCAGCTTCTTCCGAGTCCGCTGTCCCGCTGGTTTTCACCAGCAAGCGACACCGCGTGAGCTCCTCCGGGCACATCACGGTCGAGGGCCAAGCGATCAGCGTCGGAGCCGCTCTGAGAGGGGTAACAGTCGTGGTGCTGGTGGAGGAGGAACTGCTCCGGGTCATCCACGACGGCCGCCAGCTCACCACCGCGCCCCGGCAGCGCATCGGTCCCGGTGGCAAGACCGACGGAGCGGAGGCCTGAGCCGAGGCCGTCACTTCAAGGTGCCGGTCCACCCATCGAGGAACTCGCTGGCCCGCCCGCTGTACGACACATACAGCGCCTCCCGCGCCCGGGTACAGGCCACGAACAGCAGGCATCGCTCGGCGGCCAGGTCGGTGGTGTGCTGGATGCGGTCCACCTCGGCCGGGGTGACGGCCGGCGCGAACGGGAAGGCGGAGCGGGTGACCCCGGCGACGGCGACGCACCGGTACTCCAGGCCCTTCATGCTGTGCAGCGTCGACACCCGTACCCCGACCGCGCTCTCCGGTTCCCCGTCCCGCACCCGCACCACGGGGATGCCGGCCGCGGCGAGGCGGTCGCCGAGCTTGCCTGCCAGGGTGTTGAAGCGGGCGCAGACGGCGATGTCCGAGGGGGCGACACCGGCGTCCATCCAGTCGCGCACCCGGCGCACGACGGCGTCGGCCTCCTCGTTCTCACTCCCGTGCCCTTCGCACACGGGCTGTGCGCCGTGCAGCAGCGAGCGGTATCCGGTGAGGGCGTCGTGGGCGTCGCCGGTCAGGTCGGCGACGGGCTCGCTGTCGAGCAGGCCGCGGGCCCAGCGCAGGATCTCCTCGGTGGAGCGGTAGTTGACGCGCAGTCGTCCGCTGCGTCCCGCGACGGAGATGCCGAGGGAGCGCAGCGAGACCCGGGCGTCGTAGATCCGCTGGTGCGGGTCGCCGGTGACGAACAGGTCGTCGGAGCCTTCGGCCGCCAGGACGCGCAGCAGGCGCCATTGCGCCGGGTGCAGGTCCTGCGCCTCGTCCACGACGACATGGTCGTACGCCGGTCCCGCACCCGGCTTGTCGCGCAGCAGCCGGGTGGCCTCGGCGCAGACCTGGAGCCAGGTGTGCGCCCGGTCACGGGTCAGGCCGTCCTCGAACAGGGTCACGGCCTGCCAGACGCGCCGCCGCTGGGTCTGCCCGAGCGCGCTGCCGCGTCCACGCCGTTCGCACGCCAGGTACTCCTCCTCGCCCCGCAGGTCCTGGGCGAGGACCACGTGCCGGTACTCCTGGGACAGGAACGCCTCGTTCCACGACAGTTCGAGGCGGCGGGCCACGCGCTGCCAGCGGGTGCGCTCGTCCCGGTCGCCGAGCGCGGTCCCCGGGTTGCCGCGCAGTTGCCGTACGACGCGGTGGGCGACGGCGTCGACGGTGGTGACGTCGACACGGGCGAGCAGCGCCGGGTCGTGGTCGAGCAGCAGGGCGAGGCTGCTCTGCAGGGAGCGGGCCAGGGCTCCGGTGTAGGTGGTGAGGAGGACGCGCGTGTCGGGTGCCCGGTCCAGGAGGTGCTTGACCCGGTGCAGGGCGACGACCGTCTTTCCGGTGCCGGGGCCGCCGGTGATCTGGGCGGGTCCGGCATAGCCGGGCCGGTAGGCGATGCGCCGCTGGGTGGGGTGGAGAAAGATCCGCCAGGCGGCGAAGGGCTTGGTCAGGATGTCGGCGAGTTCGTCGGGGCCGGTGACGAGCGCGATGCGGCTGCGGGTGCGGGTGACGGCGGCGGCCAGGTCGTCCCCGGCGGTGTCCTCCCCCGCCGCGCTCTGGGCGACGGTCGTCTTCTGGCGTACGGCGACGAGGTCCCGGTAGATGTCGTCCGGGTCGAGGCCCTCGGCGAGCAGCCACAGCGCCTCGTACTGGTCCTCCGGCATCAGCGACCCGAACGCCTCCAACTGCGCCTTGCCCGTGACGGTGCGTGCGGCGCGCAGGGTGACGTCGTCGACGCCGAGGTGCCGCAGGACGGTGTCCGACCAGGGGGCGAACAGGAGTTGGGGGGCCGCGGCGGCCTCCTGAGCGAAGAGCGGGGTGATCTGCTCCATGGCGGTCAGGTCGCGTACTTCGAGGCAGCGGGTCACGGAGTTGACCGTGTAGAGCCGTCGGCGGGCCCAGGAGTAGGCCTTGTCGTGGGGGACGACGTGGACGAAGACGAAGACGTCGCTGCCGTCGTCGGGCGCGAGCAGCACGATCCGCAGCCCGTCGTCGACGCGGATGGTCCGCATCCGCGGGTCACGCGAGCTGACCACCGACTCCAGGTGCAGCCCCTTGTCCGCGTGGAGTTGCGGGACCGTCAACTGCTGGAACTTGGCCATCGCCTTGTGAACGCGGGCGCGGGCCGGTTTGTCCAGCCGGTCGACGCCCTCCCAGAACGTGTTGGTGATCGCGATCTGCGGCATGTTCCCCACCCTCCGACAACACCGACCGACAGAGTATCTGTTGACTCAGTTCACGAAAACCTTCATGATTCGTCGCAGGAGTTGCGGACGACACAGGGGCATCGCGAGCGCGGGGGTTGTTGGGGAGATGACACTGCTGGAACCGGATACGGACGGCCAACTCGCCCTGGAAGACGACTGCGTGGACCTCTTCGATCTGGCCGGCGACCCTCTGGACGCGGCCGTGGCCCGGCTGAAGGCGGGCGTGAAGCCGACCGCCGAGGACATCGCCCTGCTCACCGAGGCGGCCCGCACCGCGCAGCGCGCTTTCGAGGAGGTCGGCGCGGCGAACGACGTACTGGACGACGCCTCGGACCTGGGCGAGGACCTGACGACCGCACTCGCGGAGACCCTGCGGCGCCGGGCCCGGGCCGAGGTCCCGGCACTGCTCGGCGCCCTGCGGGCCCAGGCGGCGCGTGTCGAGCGCTCTGAGGCCGTCCGTACGATCGCCAACCGCATCCTCGGCAACGGCGGACCGGACGAGCCGGCCGCCCTGGACTCCGTCCCCGCTCTCACCGCCGACCTGCTGCCACGCGTGCCGTCCGTGTACGACGACGAGGAGGAGCCGGGCGCGAGCCTCGCCGACCTGTGGGAGCGTCAGGAACGCCTGGAGCGAGTTCAGGACCGGGTGCGCGGGGAGCGGGTGGAGCACGTCGCGGTGCACCTGGTCGCACTCGCGGAACGGCTCGTTGACCGAGCCTTCGTGGACGCCCGGTTCACCCGGGCGGCACTGGACGAGATGGAGCGGGGCTACGCGCTGTGGTGTGCGTGCCTGGACGAGGGCTGAAGCGCCCCTGACTGTCAGCGGGAAGCCCTAAGGTCCTTCCCACGCGCTACGACCGGACCGATCACCGAGGGGGACGCCGTGCAGGCGAAGGAGACGCTGTTCGCCGATCTCGTCCAGGGCAGGGCACAGCAGTTCCAGGTGCCGCTCTATCAGCGGACGTACTCCTGGACGGAGAAGCAGCTCAGACAGCTGTGGACCGACATCCTGGAGCAGGCCGAGCTGCTGGAGTCCGGGGAGAAGGCGAGCACACACTTCCTGGGATCCGTGGTGCTCGCGCCGTCGCCGCAGAACGAGGCGACGTTCCCCCGCTGGCTCGTCGTCGACGGTCAGCAGCGGCTGACCACGCTGTCGCTCGCCCTGGCCGCGATCCGCGACCACATAGCGGACGGCGAGCCGGACGAGGCCGAGCGCATCGACGAGGAATACCTCATCAACAAGCGCAAGAACGGCAGCGATCGCTTCCGGCTGCTGCCGACCCAGGCTGACCGGGCGCAGTTCGCGGCATACGTTCGCGGGCCGCTCTCGGAGCAGGCCGCCGACGGAGCCGTCGCCGCCGCCTACGGCTTCTTCCGCCGCAAGCTCGTCGAGGCCGCCGATCCGGCCGCCCCACAGGACGTGCTTCGCATCGAGGAGGCCATCACCTCCCGGCTCACGCTGGTGGCGGTGACAGCCGAGCGCGCGGACAACGTGCACCGCATCTTCGAGTCCCTCAACAACACCGGCCTCAAGCTGAGCCAGGCCGACCTGCTGCGCAACTACCTGTTCATGCGGCTGCCCACCCGCGGTGAGCGCATTTACGAGACCTACTGGCTTCCGCTGCAGGACAGTCTGAGCAACGACGAGCTGGAACAGCTCATGTGGTTGCAGCTGGTGCTCGACGGAGACGACCGGGTCCGCCGCCAGGACCTCTACGCTGCTCAGCAGCAGCGCTTCGAGCGGGGTGAGGTCAGCGAGGCGGAGATCGAGGCGTACATCAAGGAGTTGTACCGGCGCGGCGCCCTCTTCCGTCGGCTGCTCCACCCCGAGGAGGAGGCGAACGAAGCGGTTCGCGCCCATTTGCACCGGCTGGACACCTGGCAGGCCCAGGTCACCTATCCCGCGCTGATGCTGCTGCTCGACCGGCGTCAGCGCGGGGAGCTGAACTCTGCGGACACGGCCCGCGCGATGTCGTACATCGAGAGCTTCCTGGTGCGCCGGATGATGTGCCGGGTGCCGACGAATAACCTCAACAGGATTTTCCAGGCAGTGCCTGGGCAGCTCCCGCTGGACGTGGCTGTCGCCGACGGGCTGCACCAGCTCCTCTCCGCAGAGAACCGCTTCTGGCCCGATGACGACGAGCTGCGCGAGAAGGTCCGGACGGCGCCCTTCTATAAGTTCGGCCGCGGGCACCAGCGCAAGATGGTGCTCCAGCGGCTGGAGGAAAGCTACGAGCATCCCGAACCGGTCGACTTCGCCACTGCGCAGCTCACCATCGAGCATGTCATGCCGCAGTCGCCGGGCGACGAGTGGCTCCGGATGCTGAGCGAGGACGTGGTCGACGGCGAGAGCGCGGAGGACCTGCACTCCCGGCTTCAGCACACGCTTGGGAACCTGACGCTCACCGCGGTCAACTCGGAGCTGTCCAATCACCCATTCGAGCGCAAGCAGGGCCTGCTCCAGGGCAGCCATCTGGAGATGAACCGCCGCATCGCCACCACAGAGCGGTGGGGCGCGGACGAGATCCACGCCCGTGCCGACGAACTCGCCGACCGCGCGATCGCGCTGTGGCCGGCCCCGCTGCGCGGAGTCGGCCGAGCGGAGCGGAGCCGGGACTGGAACCTGGCCCACCAGGTGCTCGCCGCGCTCCCCCACGGCACCTGGACGTCCTACGGCGATCTCGCGGCGTTCATCGGCTCTGGCGCCCAAGCCGTGGGCAATCATCTGGCTAATACGCCAGGGGTGGCCAACGCGTACCGGGTGCTCACCTCCGAGGGCAAGGTCTCCGACGGCTTCCGCTGGGCGCCTCAGGACGCGGGAGGAGACGTCCGCGCCCGGCTGAGCGACGACGGCGTGCGCTTCACGGCCGGCGGGGCAGCCGATCCGGCGCAGCGCCTCTCCGCCGACGAGCTTGCGTCGCTGGTCAGCGAAGCCGACGACCCGGCCGACAGCGAGGAGGACACTGCGCAGAGCGCCCCGGAGAGCCAGGGTGAGGAGACGGACGCCGACTCGTTCTACCTGCAGCTCGTGGCGGAGAACTCCCCCGAGAGGCGGTTCTTCCGTGAGCTCGCGGAGGACAATTCGCCGGGGACGGTGGAGGCGGTGCGCGGCCTCCTCGCACGCTGGGAAGAAATCGGCGGCACCGTGTACCACCCCGGCGGCACGAAGGCCAGCGGCAGCGGTGCGGCACTCACCCTGGAGGAGGCGGGCGCCCCAGACAGTGCGATCTCACCGATGGGCTTCACCCCTGGCTGCGGACTGGGCGGCACAGCCTATCTCAACTTCCAGTGGCTGTCGGTAACGGAGCAGTTCGCCCGCCCCGCACTGCGTGCCGAATTCCTCCGGCTTCTCAACGAGCTTGAAGGTGTCGACCTTCAGGAGAGAGAGCCGGGCCGGGGACCGGCCCCCAGCTTCCCGCTGTCCGTTCTGGAGAAGGATCGCAATCGAGAGCTGCTCGTCGAGGCTCTGATGTGGGTCCGGGACCGCTGGGAAAGCCGGGACAGGGTCTGAGTCGGGGACCCAGGGGCACCAGTCGATCGTCACAAATCGAAGAGCGTCCCTGGCGGTCCGCCCCTCGCCAAGGGGCGCGAGCGAGGGCCAAGCCCCTCACCTCGGTCGCGCCCGCCTCCCGCAACAGGCGGGCAACGGCCTGCATCTGCTGACCGGTGGTGAACAGGTCGTCGAACAGCAGGACGGTGCGGTCCTGTACGCGCCGCTCGATGCGGATGGCCTTGGCCTGGGCGGCGGACGCGAGGCGTTTGCCGCGTCGCGCCCAGTTGCCTCAGGGCGACGAGTCCTCGGCCGCCGGGCCAACGGCCTCATCGTGCCGCAGAGCGGGCTGTTCCGGCCGTCCCCGGAAGGCGGCTCCCTTGGCTGTCCGCGATTCGACGCGTTCCACGATGCGGTCGATGACCCGTTGAGGGTCCTTCCACTTCAGCGCCAGCCGGTCGTGGTCCATCCCGTGTTCGGAGACGATGTCCCGCAATTGTTCGAGGCCGAGCTCGCTCAGGCTCGAACGGAGTCCCGTCTCGCCGGATTCGGCGAGCACCGCGAACGGGTCGATCACTCCCGGAGCTCGTCGGCTACGCCTCGGGCGTTCTGCCGGCCGAGGTACGGTCTGCGCATCGGGAGGCGTCAGCGCCTTGGCCAGTGCTCGGGCGAAGCGTGTCGTGCGTGCGGCTTCGGACGCCACCACGCCGAGGACACGTGCGAGCGTCGCCGCGAGCTCCGGGTCGGAGGCGCCGAGCTTGGTCAGGGCTTCTTCGGCCTCCCGCACCTGGGCATTCAGGAGACCGTTGTCGTCGGGCCGACTGTCGCTCTGCTCGGTCACGCCTTCTCCTCGACCAGTTCGATGAACTCCTGCGTCATGCCACGGAAAGCGTCGAACCCGCCCTGGTAGCCGTACTTCTGCCGCAGGGTACCGCGACCGACGAACTCCGCCGAACCGGCGATGTCGTTCTTCTCGGGGATGAAGGTCGGCAGCACGGCGGGGAGCTTCTTGTCGCCCTGAAGTCGCCTGACGGTGTTCCAGTGGACCGTCGAATTGGCCTTGTATTTCGTGATGACGATGCCGATCTCCTTGATGGTCTCCCCCAGGTCGTCCGCGAAGGCCCGCACCCGCCGCTGGATCTGAGGGATGCCGTAGGTGGACAGTACGTCGGGAATGGTAGGGATGATGTATCCCTCGGAGATGCGCAGACCGTTCAAAGTGACGATGCCGAGGTTGGGAGGGCAGTCAACGAGGACGTAGTCATAGTCATCAATGATCTTCCGGATCGCCTTGCGCAGGAGGTCGGTGGGGTTGTTGGCGTGGAAACGCCCCCTGGGCATGGACGCCAGGCGGTCCTGGACGTCGATGAGGTCCAGCGAAGAAGGCAGGAGGTCCACCTTCGTCACCGCATCCACCGAAGAGACATTCCGCTGGAGAGTCTTCTCCAGGTCGAACTCCAGAGGCTCGTCCTCGGGCCGGAGGGCATCCTTGAACAGGGTCGCCAGGGTGTATCCCTCGTCGTTGAGCTCCTCCCACTTCTCCTCCCCGATCAGGACCGTGGTCAGATTGGTCTGCGGGTCGAGATCGACCACCAGGACCCGCTTGCGGAACTCCACGGAGAGGAACTCCGCGAGTCCGGCCGTGGTGGTGGTCTTCCCGACTCCGCCCTTCAGATTGATGGTCGAGATGACATGGGCTTTGGGTGCCATGTGCTTCTTCCTCCGTTTGAGGTAGCGCTGAATCTGACTCGCCCGGAAAACCGGACCGCTCCGCAGGTCCGCGACGGGAGCGGGGAAGTGTTGGTCGCGGGCGCGCCAATTCGCTACGACCGTCCGGCCGACCCCCGCCATCTCCGCCACTTCGAACAGTCCGACGAGTTGGTCTTCCGCCTCGGGCGTGCCTGCCATGACATCTCCCCGTGAACGGCCTTCACGATTACCCGTTAAGCGTGAAGGCCGTTCACAACCACCGTCAATCCCCAACTCCGTTGGTTGGGAGCACAGTTGAGCTCACGCGCCCCCCTTGCGCGCGGGTTTGCGCCGGGCGTACTCCGCCCACACCGTCTTCCCTCCAGGGTGGTGGGGCTCGCAGCCCCAGGCGTCTGCGAGCGAGGCGACGAGGAGCAGACCGCGTCCGGACTCGCCGTCCGCGTCAGGCGTCGGTGCGGGGAGACGGTCGCCTCGGGCGTCCGTGACCTCGATGCGCAGGGTGCCGGACGTGAGGGTCAGGGCGAGGCGGGCGTGGCGACCCCGTACGCGGCCGTGCAGGGCGGCGTTCGCGGTGAGTTCCGCGATGAGGAGGGAGGCCGTGGCCGCGTCCTCGTCGCCGGCCGCGACCTCCGGACAGTCCCGCTGGTCGGCGAGCCAGCGTTCGGCGGCATGGCGGGCGGTGTGGGCGCCGTGTCTGCTGGTGGGGAACGTGAGGCGGAAGTGGTGGGTGGTGGCGGTCGGTTCACCGGTGACGGTGACGGTTTGCTGGATCACCTCACCGAGAGTGACGGAGTGCTTCTACTGTGTGGAGGGTGCGGGGCGGTACGGAGGGTGACTGTCCCGGGGCGGAGGGCGGGATGTACGGGCGTACGGCCGTGACCTGGCCGGCGTTCGGCGGTTCGCCCCTGGTGCGACGGAAGTGGGCGGTGGTACGGGATGGCGGCACAGGCGGGCGGTTCGGGGGTTCCCACCGGCGGCGAGGCGGACGGTACGGACGAGGTGGCCGACCTGTTCCGGGCGCTCGGGCGGCAGATCAAGGTCGCGCGGGTACGGGCCGGGATGAGCCAGAAGGAGCTGGGTGACCGGCTCGGGTACGGGGAGGAGACCATCTCGTCCGTGGAGCGGGGGCGGCGGACGCCTCAGCCCGAACTGCTGGTCGCGGTGGATGAGTTGCTGGAGTGCGGGGGGCTGCTGGCTTCGGCTGCGGAGGATGTGGAGCGGGCAAGGGCAAGGAGGAGGGTTCGGCATCCGGAGTGGTTTCGGGATTATGCGCGGTTGGAGCGGGACGCGGTTGAGATCAACTTCTACAACAACCATGACATTCCCGGCCTGCTGCAAACCGAGCGGCGAACCCGCGCCCTGTACGAGATGCGTAAGCCGCTGCTGGATGAGGAGACGATCGAGCACCGGGTGATCTCTCGGATGAGCCGTCAGGAGATCTTGACCAGTTGGCCTCCGCCCATGATCAGCGCCGTCGTCGAGGAGACCGTGTTGCGGCGCCCTCTCGGCGGGCAAGAAGTCCACGGGGAGCAGCTGGAGCAGCTGCTCAAACTCGGGCGACTGCGCAATGTGGAGCTGCAAGTGATGCCGACCGACCGCAGCGAGCACGCGGGGATGGGCGGTGCGTTCGTACTCCTCACGCCCAAGGGGAAAGCACAGTTGGCATACACCGAGGCACAGAACTCCAGCCGGTTGATCACGGACCCGGAGGAAGTCCGTATCCTGGCCGCACGGTACGGCAGCATCAGGGGACAAGCGCTCACCATGCGCGAGTCCCTTTCCCTGATCGAGAACTTGCTGGGGGAACGATGAACACTGCGGAACCCGCGCGACTTGTTTGGTTCAAGAGCAGCTACAGCGGCAACGAGGGCGGCGAATGCCTGGAGGTCGCCGCCGATGGGACCGCCGTCCGCGTGCGGGACTCCAAGGAACGGGGCGACGGTCCGCGACTCGCGTTCACGCGGGGCGCGTGGGCCGGGTTCGTCGCGGACCTCGGGCGGGACGGGCTCTGACCCACCCGCCCGAGGCTACGGCACTCAGGACGCGTGACGCGGCCCTTTCCCCGGCGGCGGGTCCAGCACGGTTCGGTACTCGTCGCCTGTGACTCGGGCCTCTTCCATGCGGTCGTAGAGGTCGAGGATGAGGTCCTTGGTGCGGTAACTGCCATGGGCGGCTTCCTCATCGCTCTTGAGACGGGAGAACGCGTCCATGACGTACTCCGCGTCATCGCGAGCCAGTCCGTAGAGGTGGAAAAAGGCAGCGTCCAGCTCTGCACGCAGCAATCCACGCCGTTCCTCATCCCACCGGAACGGGCGTCCCGCCACACCGATCGCTCTGGCGAAGGCCTCCATGTCGCCAGCGGTGTAAGCAAGTTCAGCCACTCTTGCGGCAATCCACTCCGCCACGGTCTCGCCGCCGCTCCATGGACACGGCTGGTCGCCTGTCTCCGGGCCGGGCACTGGAAGCTGGTGGGCCGTGAAGAACTTCAGGTGTGTACCGCTGAACTTCTGACGTGCCACGAAGTCGAGCACGTACGAGGACAGCGCCGCCTGGAGCAGCGCAGGATTGCCGAAGGAAGGCAACATCAACAACGTGCCGTCAGGAACGGCAGTGCGACGCAGAGCCGTGTTGATCATGGTCCGACGGTCCGAGGTCCGGCAGATGTCACGCCACCCCAACAGCCAGTCCTCGTACCACTCCTTGTCCGCCAGCCGCGTCTTAACTCCGGGCCACATGATCGGGTTCAGCTTCTTATCCCGCTTACCAGAGTCCACGTCGAACTCCGGCGCCCAGTACCGGGGCAGCGGCGCGAAGTCGGGGTCGTCGTGCTGTTCCGGGGTCACGCGCGGGAGGGTGCCGACGTTGGCCTGGGCCTGGGTCTGGCCCTCGTACGTGCCGAGGCGGTGGTCGAAGTGGTGGAGCATCTTCGCCTCGTACAGCGGGAGATAGCGGCGCGTCTTCCCCTCTTCATCGATGCGGGTGAAGACGTTGCCAGTCAACTGCCAGCCCTCGTCCGCCAGTTCCTGCTTGCCCTTGAACAGGTGAGAGTCGGAGGCCATGTTGAACAGGCCCTGCCGGAAGGTCAGCCCCCACGGGTTGCTGCCGCCCCTGCCGTATTCGTCCGGCTCCTTGAGCAGAACCGGGACTCGGCTGTAGACGCCGAAGGTGATCTCCGCGTCGCGCCGGGTCTCGAAGACCGGCAGGGTCCCGGTGTTCGGGTTGACCAGCAGGATCTCCTCCAGCGGCATGGCGAAGCGACGCTCCGGCAGATCCTCCATGTACCAGGTCCCGAACGCGAAGGAAGCCTCATCAACCCGCGCCGCCGGGCCTGTGACCGTAAGCAGGCAGAAGCGAACGCGATGGTCCACGTCCCGGCTCAGTACGAACGCCTCGTTCTTGAAGTCCAAGAACGACACCAGCCGCTTCGACCGCACCAGATCGGAGAAGAACGGTGCCGTCGTCGCGTCCGTGGCGATGCCCGTCTGCAGGACCAGCCCGAACCGCCCTCGCGGCGCGATCCCGTGCGACGCCGCCTCCGCGAACAGCGGGTACGTGTTCAGCTTGCCGCGCGCGGCCAGCGGGAACCGGGCCGACCAGCGCGCGAGATGCGAGAAGCCGTCGGTCAGCCGCTTGTCGGCGATGTACTCGGCGTGCAGCTCCCGGTCGGCCTCGTCCTCGCTCTCCGCGAGTTCGTCGATCAGGGCCTGCCGTGCCGCCTGGTTCTCGGCCTTGGCAATCTTCGGGGCGACAGTGGCGAAGTGCTCCTCGGTCTTGAACTCAAGGGTCTCCCACGGCGGATTCCCCAGCACACAACTGAACCCGCCCTTCCACCCGGTGCGCTCGTCCACCCCCGGCGCCCCCGCATCCGCCGGAACCCGGAACACCTCCGGGAACTCCAGGTGCCAGTGGAAGAACCGGTACTCCTCCCGCAGATCCTTGATGTGCTTCAACGTACCGTCCGGCAAGCTCGCGCCGCCGTCCTCGGAGTGCAGCGTGAGCAGCGACTTCATGGTCAGCGCGGGCGGCGTCGCCGTCTTCGTCTTCTTCCAGACGAACGCCGCGCACCACGCGTCGGCCAGCTCCAGCGCCCGGATGTAGTCCGGGGACGTGGTCAGCTCGCGGTACGCCTTGGCCTGGTTCCGGACGTCCTCCAGTTCCTGCGAGTCCGTCCCGGTGATCGCCGAAACCTTCTCACCGAACGCCGAGTTGGACGCGGTCAACACCTCCTCCTCAGCGAACAGCGCGTCCTGGTTCGCCCCGTGGCGCAGCGCGACCTTCCACGCCGTCCGCTCCGCGGCGTTGCGCTTCTTCAGGTCGGTGACGTGCTTCGGCTCGTCGCCCTCCAGCGGCTTGAACGCGTCGTCGGGCAGGCCCCCGGCCAGCAGCTTCGGCGTCGTGCCCAGCAACCCGTTGCCGTGCTTGATGTGGGCGTCGAGGAAGGTGAGCGGCCGGCCCGGCTCCATGGCCTCGATCCACAGCGACACCTTGGCCAGCTCCACAGCCATCTTGTTGAGGTCGACGCCGTACACGCACTTCGCGATGACGTCACGCAACGAGTGCCGTACGTCCTCGGCGCTCGGCTCGGGGTCGTCCTTGCGAATCTCGGCGTGGCGGCGGGCGATGCGGCGGGCCGCGGCGACCAGGAAGTGGCCGGAGCCGCAAGCGGGGTCGCACACCGTCAGGGCGAGCAGCGCGTCCTCGCGCTCCTTCTTCCTCGTACCGGACTTGACGGCCTGTTCGATGACCGGGTCGAGGGTGGAGTCGAGGAGGCAGTCGATGAGGGGGGACGGGGTGTAGTAGGAGCCGGAGGTCTTGCGGTCGTTGCCGTCCAGCTTGGCCAGGACGTACTCGTTGCCCTCGCCGAGGCGCGGCTCCAGTTCGAGCAGGGACTCGTAGACCGAGCCTAGCTCGTCGGCGCCGAGGTGGCGGTAGTCGACCTTGCGGGGGCGGCCCAGCTTGGCGTCGTACACCTCGGACAGGGCGCGTACGGCCTCGTAGAGGGACTGATTGGTGAGGCTGAGGCCGTCCAGGATCGCGTCCGTGGCGGTGGGCTCGAACAGGCCGCCCAGCGCCGGGAGTCCGAGTTCGGGACGGCCGCCCGGCGTGCCGAGACCCTCGATGACCAGCCGCAGCGCCTGCCACTGGTCGCCGTGGAGGGTGCCGGTGCGGCGGGCGACGCGGCGCAGGCGGGCCGTGGAGAAGTACTTCTCGTACGTCTCGCGGGCCTGCCCGGTGGCGTCGGGGTGCAGGAGCAGGTCTCGGTCCTCGGTGACGAAGAGGAACAGCAGGCGGTAGGCGAGGCGGAGCAGAGCGGGGTGGAGGTCGTCGCGGACGTTCTTGTCGCGGCTGCGGAGCAGAGCCTCTCGCAGGTCGACGTTGTCGGGGTGGGCGATCAGGCCCGTGCCGATCACCGCCAGGGCCTTCTCAACGCCCTTGCGGAGCTCCTTCAGGGCGCGGGTGCCGCTGTCGATGGCCTCGGTGCGCCACTTCTCCAGGAGGCAGGTCGCGGCCAGCTCGCCCTCGGCGCGGGGCTCGAAGCGGGTGCGGTGCAGCAGGCGCCACAGGAGGACGAAGTCGTCGGAGCGGTCGCCCGCGAAGATGGCCCGGAGATCGAACTCGATGAACGCGGCGCCGGTGAGGGAGGCGGACTCACGCAGCAGGCGCAGCTGGCGGCCGTTGGAGAGGACGCCCCAGAGGGTGGAGTCCGCCGAGCGGTTGAGGTACTCCTGCACCATCGACTGGGGGGCCTGCTTGGCCAGTTCGGTGGTGCGCGTGTCGAGGGGGACGTTCCAGCCGGTGAGGTGGACGGGGACGTGCGCCCAGTGGTGGCTGACCTCGAAGTCCTTCTCGCCGTCGTGGGAGGGCAGGCCGGGCGCGGGGACGGGGGTGAGGGCGCCGAAGCCGAGCTGCTCGAAGAGGGGCAGCAGCCAGCGTTCGGTGGTCACGCCCACCGCGTGCACGCCGGGGTCGGCATCGGCTCCGTCGCGGGCCAGGGCATCCTGGTAGGCGGCCCACACGCCGCGCAGATAACCCCAGGAGCGCTCGGCGGCGTCCCGTACCGAGTCGCCCTTGGCGTACAGACGGTAGTCGGCGGGCTTGGAGCCGGTCTGCTCCTTGCCCTCCTTGATCCGGACCAGGAGGTCGTACGGCAGGAGGCCGCCGACGGTGGCGACGGTGTCGGTGACGAGGGTCCTGGCGGTGCTCATGCGCCCACTCCCTGGGGGAACGTCGGGGCCGGGCGGTAGTGGTACACGCCCAGGATGTCCGGGTCGCCCTGGGGGACGACCTTCAGGCCCGCGAGGCGGGCGCGGGAGGCGGTGCGGACCCGGCGGTGCGAGGCCTCCAGGGTCCGGCCCAACTCGGCCGACTGGTCTCGCAGTTCCGGCATGAGGGCAGGCAGGGCGGCCAGGATCTCGGCGATGTGCTCGGTGGCGAACTTCGGGTCGGTGTTCTGCGTCGCGCGGGCTTCGAGGAGGGCCACGGCCTCGTCCTCCGGCAGCCAGTCGGGGGCGTCGGGCCTGCCTCGGTAGGCGACCACGCGGGCGTCCTCGGCGAGCTGCTCGCGCACCGAGCCGTCGCGGGCGGGCAGGTTCAACTGGAAGCGGTGGCGCACCAGCAGGAGCGTGGTGTTCCGCTCCACGGCCTTCGTACGGACGACTCCGCAGCGGCGGGCCGGGCGCTGCCACTCGGGCACCTTGCCGGCGTCGTCGAGGGCCGCGTCCAGGACGAAGCGGGCGACGGCGGCGACCACCGGGTCGGTGCGGGTGAGGGCGGCCTCGCCGCGCGGGGCGCTGGGGGCGTCGTGGAAGACGACCGGGCGGGGGTGGCGGGGGCCGAGCGCGTGCGAGACGGTGTCGCGCAGGCCCTGCGGGAGGGCGTCGGTGTGCGCGGTGAAGCCGCCCTGCTTCGTCGCCGCGGGCATGCCGCGCAGGGCGCCCAGGGCGCGGCGGGTGAAGTCCCGTACCTCCTCGCCGGTACCGAGCGCGGCACGAACCTCGTCGACCTCGGCGGCGACCTCGTCCTTCTTGATGGTGAGCTGGGCGTAGCGGGAGCGGTAGCGCTTCTCCCGCTCGGCGGAGGACTGCCAGGCGATCTCCAGCTGCTCGGCCACCTCCTCTTGCGCGAACAGCCCCTCCTGCTCGTACGCCGACCGCTCACCGCGCAGGATCAGGCCCTCGAACACGGCCTGCATGGCGCTCTCGGACTCCTGCGGTACGGGCACGGAGATGCCGGTGACGCGGCGGATGCGCTCGTGCTTGCGGAGCAGGACGTTGAGGACGATGCCGTCGACGGGGTTGTCGGCGCCGTAGAGAGTGAGCGCCTTGACGACGTCGGTGCGCTGGCCGAAGCGGTCGACGCGGCCCTCGCGCTGCTCGTGGCGGGTCGGGTTCCAGGCGAGGTCGTAGTGGACGACGGCGTCGAAGGACTCCTGGAGGTTGACGCCCTCGGACAGGCAGTCGGTGGCGACCAGGACGCGGCGCTCGGGCGCGGGATTGCCCTCCTCGTCGGTGCCGGTCAGCTCGGCGATGCGGGTGACACGCTGGTCGGGCGAGAGTTCGCCGGTCACGGAGGCGACCGCGATTGGGTGTTCGGTGCCCTTCTTGTTGAGGATTTTCGTGAGGTGGTTGGCCACGTAGTCGGCTGTCGCGATATAGCGGCAGAAGACGATGGGCCGGTAGCCCTTGTCGAGGAGGTCGGAGACGGTGGTGATCAGCTTCTTCAGCTTGGCGTCGCGGGTGGGGCCGTAGAGCTTCTTGGCCGATTCGGCCATCGCGACCAGGCGGGCCTTCTCCTCGTCGTCGGCCTCGGCGTCGACCTCGGTGCTGGTGGCCTCGATGCCGGTCGCCTTGGGGAGACGAGTGCCCGGTACCGCGTCCGCGGACTCGGGGGTCTCGCTGTCGGCCGGGTCGGAGACGGTGCGCTCTCCGGTGCGGTCCGCCTCGGCGGGGGTGTCCGCCTCCTCGACGCCGGCGCGGGTGTTCAGGGACTGCACGGCGGCGGCCGGGGAGGAGGACAGGGTGCGCAGCAGGGCGAGGGTGGACCACCAGCGCTGGCGCTGCTGGAGGGCGCCGTCGGCCGCGCGTACGGTCTCGCGGGCGTACGACAGGACCTCGTCGAGGAGCTTCTTGTAGTCGCGGTGCAGGGTGTAGGCGGTCTCGGCGGTGTCCCGGGAGGACGGGAAGTGCGCGCCGTCCTGGAAGTCCTCGCGGATGTCGGCGCGGCGGCGCTGCACGAAGAACTCGGCGAGCAGCCTACGGCCCGCGTCGGTGTCGAAGGGGACGGAGGCCAGACGGTCGTCGAGCAGACCGATCAGGCGGCGGAAGGGCTCCTCCTTGCCGCTGTGTGGGGTGGCCGTGACCAGCAGGAGGTGCCGGTCGGTCCGGTCGGCGAGGGCGCGCAGCAGCGCGTACCGCTGCTGGGAGGAGCGGGCGGACGCGCCGACCGTGGAGTCGGAGACGCAGGAGTGCGCCTCGTCGACGATCACCAGGTCGGGGCAGTTGCGCAGGAAGTCCTCCCGGTGGCGGGGGGACTTGATGAAGTCGGTGGAGACGACGTAAGCGCCGTCGGGGCGGAACACCGACTGGCCGTACGGGGTCTCGCGCTCCAGGCGGCCGATCGTGGACGGCAGCACGAGGCGGGCGTCGACGCCGAACTTGCCGTACAGCTCGGCCCGCCACTGCTCGGCCAGGGCGGGCGAGCACAGCACGACCAGGCCTCGGGCGTCGCCCTGCGCCAGCAGCTCGGCGGCGATCAGCCCGGCCTCCACCGTCTTGCCGATGCCGACGTCGTCGGCGATCAGCAGCCGGACGGTGTCCTGACGCAGCGCCATCAGCAGCGGGACCAACTGGTAGGGGCGGGGGTCGACGGCGATCGAGGCGAGAGACCGGAAGGGGCCCGCGCCGGAGCGGAAGCCGATGCGCAGGGCGGTGCGCAGCAGCCCGGCGGCCTGCTGGTCGCCGAGGTCGGAGGGGGTGGGCGGGGCGAAGGTGGCGAGGACGACGGTCTCCAGGCCGGGCAGGACGCCCGCGATGTCGTCGTCGGCGCCGCCGAGCGGGCGCAGGACCAGCAGGTCGGGTGTGGAGTCGGGCAGCACGACCCACTCACGGCCCCGGACGTGGACGAGGGAGCCGACAGCGTACTGCCGGGTCGGCTGGGCGGCGGTGGTCATGCGGGCCTTCCGGGGTCGGGGCGGTAAGGGGTCGTTCGGACGGGTCAGCCGGGGCGGTGGCCGGGCTGATCGCGTGCGGGCCGTGGGACCGGGGCGGACCGAAGGGGTCCGCCCCGGACCCGGAGATCAGCGGCGCGCCTCGCCGAACACCGAAGGGTAGTCGGCCACGGCCTTCGACCAGTCGTCGTCGTAGCGGATGCGGACGACCTCCCAGCCGATCTCCTTCAGCCGCTCGGCGGCCTCCTCGTCGCGCAGCGTCGTCTCGGCGTGGTCGTGGTGCGGGCCGTCGACGAAGACCGCGACGGGCCCGAAGGAGGTGTCGTAGACGAAGTCCGGCTTGGACAGGGCCGCGCTCAGCCTGACCTGCTGGTGGTCGGGCAGGCGGTGGCCGTGGGTCCTGAGGTAGGCGACGAACCGCTCCTCCAGGGAGGAGTCGGCGCCCTCGATGAGCGCGTCGGCGTGCTCGTCGCGGGTGCGGCCCGCGTGGCTGGAGCCGACCTCGCCGCCCGCGAAGTCCATCAGCAGCTGCTTGACCAGGTGGCGGTCGATCATCCGGTGGTGGCGCTGGTTGCCGAAGGAGAGCAGGCAGTCGTAGCAGCCCTTCTCGCACGGGTCGCCATTGCGCTTCTCGGCTCCCCGGTCGCGCCCGACCTGGTCGAAGTGCGCGATCTCCAGGGCCCTGCGGGCGGCGCGGGCGAGCGCGTCGGGCTCGGCCTGGAGGCGGCGCAGGACGCCCGCGCCGCCCTCGGCGCTCTCGATGAACAGCAGCCGCTCGCGGGGACCGTCGTGCGGTGGCAGCTCCTCGGTGTCCAGCTCGGAGTCCTCCAGCTGGAACTCGGCCTCGATGCCCCGCTCCAGCGCGTACTGGAGGGTGATCGCGGTGTCCTTGTCGACGGGGGCCGCGAGCTTGAGGACGAGGATGTTGCGGGTGTCCTGGACGTACGGGATGACGGGGATCTTGCGCACGACCTTCTCCGCGTCGGCGAGGCCCTCGTCCTCCACCGGGGTCTCCCGGCCGGGCGCGCTCGTGCTCGGCCTGCCGGTGGAGCCGGCCAGCCACTGGCCGGTGACCGGGTCGAGCCAGAAGCCGATGTCACCCTTGGCGACCGAGCGGCGGTAGCCCAGGTTGGTGAGCCGGACGGTGGCGCTGTCGCCGTAGACCAAGTCGGCGAGGAGGCGGCCGGCCGCGGCCTTCGCCTCGGCGCGCAGCGAACCGTCCCGGCCGCCCTCGTGCTGCTTGAAACGGTAGGAGATCTCCACCGCGTAGCCCGTGCGCTGGCGCTCCTCCTCGTCGGAGGAGATCCGGTCGCGGCGGTGGGTGAAGACGGTGTGCAGGTGCAGCAGCCCGGTGCGGGGGTCGCCGTACGAGCTGCCGCAGCCCAGACAGGTGTCCTCGCGCCGCTCCTCGGGGGACAGATAGCCGCAGCCCTGGCACACCTTGGCGCTCTCGGTGGTCAGTTCGCCGCTGGTGTCCGGGGGCAGTTGCACCCGGTCCACCTTGAACCGGCTGCCCTCGTGGTAGATCAGCGCGCCCGGCCCGAACTCGCGGATCGCGATGAAGCGGGACCGCTGGAGGTAGTCGCCGTCGTAGCCGCGGCTGGTGCGGCCGGTGCCGGGGATGTACGCGGCGAGCGGCAGCCGGGGGAAGGAGTAGCCGGGCAGGAAGCCCTCGGAGGCGAAGTAGCGGTACGGGTAGAAGTCGGACAGCACCGTGCGCTCGCCTCCCTGCCTGTTCTCCAGGAGGGCGATCTGGTTCTCCGCCTGGGCGCGGCGGCGGACGGCCTGGGCCTGGGAGCGGCCGGTCGCCGTGCGGTTGCGAATGTTGTCGTGCTGGATCTCTCGCTCCTCCAGGGCCTTGCGGTAGAGGTTCCGCCAGCGTCCGCACTTCTCGTCGAAACGCCCGGGGGCCTTGGCGACGGTGTCCTCCAGCCACTGCTCGTGCCACCAGGACGTCTCGCGCAGGGCGTCGACGCAGCCGGCGAGGACGGTGCGGGCCCGCACGAGGGCGCGCTGCTGGGCGGCCGGGCCGCCGATCTGCTCCCGCACCTCGGGCAGCAGCTCCAGCGAGGGGGTCTTCCCGTCGGTGTCGAGGATCTTGGTCATGGTGCGGCCGAGTTCCAGGCGGGTCTCGGCGAGCCAGATGGCGTGCACGTGGGAGGCGAGCAGGTCCTCGTTGGCCAAGTCGAGGCGGGGCGCGGCGACGGTGCCCGCGACCATCTGGTCGGAGCGGGTGAAGTAGTACTGGTCATGGCTGTTGCCGGTCGCGCAGTACGTGGTGACCAGCGCGGGCTGGCCCGAGCGGCCAGCGCGGCCCGAGCGCTGGGCGTAGTTCGCGGGGGTCGGCGGGACGTTGCGGAGGTTGACGGCGTTGAGGCTGGCGATGTCGACGCCGAGCTCCATCGTGGGCGAGCAGTACAGCAGGGGCAGCGGCAGCCCCTTGCTGAACAGCTTCTCCCGCTCCTCGCGGACGTCGGGGTGGACCTGGGCGGTGTGCTCGGAGGCGTGCAGTCCGGCGAAGGTGGACGCGACCTCCTTGTAGAGACCCTTGAAGAAGGCGTTGACGCGCGGGCCCCGGCCGGTGCGGTAGGTGCGGCGCAGCCGGTCCACCGCGCCGTGCTCGTCGTCGCGGGCGTGCCAGCGGATCACCGGGTGGTGGATCTGGTAGCCGGGGTCCTCGCCACGGCCCTGGGTGATCCGGCTCAGTACGCCGCCGTCGGCCAGGATTTCGAGCAGGTCGCGGATCACGTCCTGGGCGTCGTCGAGGGAGAGGTCGTGACTCCAGTGCGGGAAGGTCTCCGGCTTGCGGACGTGGCGGCCGAAGGCGGTGCGGCCGGTGAGGTTCAGCTCGCTGCGGGTGCGCCCGGAGCGGCCGGGCCGGCCGGAGCGGGCCACCGCGACACCGGGCGCGGGCGGCGCGGACTCGGTCTCCGCGATGGCCCAGGCGTCGTTGAGCTTGGCGGACTCCTTGCCCAGTTCGTTGAACTTGGCCTCGGTGAAGTACGGGGTGTCCACGGCGCGCTGGCGGCGCAGCTCGTCCATGAGGACGCGGGCCAGGTCGAGCCGGGTGGCCGGGGTCGCGGCGCGCAGCGGCCCGGCAGCACGCTGCCACCGCTCCTCGTCCTGGGCGATCTGGTCGAGCCCCGCGTACTCCAGGCCCAGCAGACCGGTCTGCTCCAGGTTGGGCATGGTGATCCGCCAGCCGCGCTCCAGGTCGAGGAAGAGCCGGTACTCGGCCACCTGGGCCAGGGCGCTCAGCGTCTCCTCGGCGAGCGCCTCCACCTCGGTGGGGTTGTTGGCGTACTCGTGACGGGCCAGCCCCATGGCGGCCACGACCTCTTCGCCCAGCCGCTTCCAGCGCAGGCCCACCTCTCCCGCCTTCAGCATGGCGCGGTAGAGGGCGCCGCGCAGCTGGGTGACCATGACGAAGTCGTTGAAGTGCCCCGACTGCAGGCTGGCGTCCTGCCGGTTGTCGACGAACGTGAGCAACTTGCGTGCGTCCTCGCCGAGTTCGTCTGCGGGCAGGCTCTTGAGGTGGCGGACGATGGAGGCGCTGACGACGGAGGTGGCGGTGGAGCGGCCCTCCTGGTCGAGCGTCATCAGCTTGGCAAAGTCGCGCTCCCTAACCTGCTCGTAGCTGACCCCGCACTCCAGGCAGAACAGGAACGGGGCGGGCACGTAGGTGGCGTACAGGCCGTCTGCGTCCTTGTTCACCGCCGTGCCGTCGGGCCTCACCCACACGGGCTGCGGGGCGCGCTTCTTGCGGCTCGCGGTGAGGACGGGCGTGCCCTTCTTCGGGTCGAGGGTGAGCCAGCTGTCGGGGAAGCGGCGCTGGTCGATCGCGTCCGTTACACGCTCGGGCCACGGGTTGGCGGCCGAGAGGTAGAGGTAGCCCTGTTCGTCGTCCGCGTCCTCACGGGTCCGGAAGGCGACCCTGCCGTCGTCGCTCTGCTCGCGGGCCACGGTGAGGTACTCCTGGCCGCACTCGCGACAGAAGGACAGCGGCAGCAGGAGCTTCTCCGGCTCTCCGGGCACCCGCTGCTGGTAGGTGCGGGTGATGTGGCGGCTGTCCGCCGGCTCCAGAGAGACGTACGCCGAGCCGCCCTTGGAGAGGAACTGGTGGAGGCGGAACGCGAACAGCGCGCGGTCGTCGGCGTCGCGGACCTGCGTGCCGGCCCGGAGGGTGGACCGGATGGCCTTGGCGCAGACGGTGTACGGCTCGTCCTCGGGTGCGTCGCGCGGGATGTCGAAGGCGTCCTCGCGCAGGGCGCGCGCGGCGAGCTCCACGGTGGTGGGCTCGGCGCGCACCAGCAGGCGGGTGCCGTCCTCGTCGGTGGTCTCGGTGAGGCCGAACGCGGTCTCGACCCAGCGGGCCAGCGTGTCGGCCTTGAGTGCGTCGTACTCCAGCGGAGGGTTGTTCTCCCTTACACGGGCGGCGAGTTCGGCACGCGTGGGAGGCGTGTCCCCGGTTGCGCGGACCAGGGTCTCGCCCACCACCCGGTCCGGGGAGATCCCCGTGTCGAACAGCGTGGAGGCGACCTCGGCGACCTCACGGCGGCGGGCGGCGGGGGTGCCCTTGGTGGACATGGTGGCGGAGGTGCCGACGCACTGCAGGGCGGGCGACTCGCACGCCTCGCGCACACGCCGGACCAGCAGGGCGACATCGGCGCCCTGACGGCCGCGGTAGGTGTGCAGTTCGTCCAGGACAAGGAAGCGCAGGCCCTTGGCCCGGCCGATGAGCCGCTTGCGCTCCTCGGGGCGGGTGAGCATCAGCTCCAGCATCACGTAGTTGGTGAGCAGGATGTCCGGGGGGGTGTCGAGGACCGCGTCCTTCTCGGACTGCTTCTCCTGGCCGGTGTAACGGGCGTATGTGACGGGCTCGTTGCCCTCGCCGTATCCGGCGGTGAGGAACTTTCTCAGCTCGCCCCGCTGGCTGTTGGCCAGCGCGTTCATCGGGTAGACGATGATCGCCTTGATGCTCGGGGGGTCTCCGGGCCGCTTCTCGCTCAGGATCCGGCTGACGATGGGCACGATGTAGCCGAGGCTCTTTCCGGAGCCGGTGCCGGTCGTCAGGACGTACGAGTCCTTCGAGTCGGCGGCCTCGATGGCGTCGCGCTGGTGCCGGTGGAAGCGGATGGGACGGATCGTCGCACCCCGCTTGTCCTTGCCGGTGCGGAAGATCCGTTTGCACTCGGGATGGAGGAGGCCGAGGTCGTCGGCGAGGTGGTCGACGGTGCCGCCGCTCGCGAAGCTCGGGTTGAGCGAGAGCCAGGGGTCGGGCCACTGGTCGCCGTCGGCAAGGGACTTGGACACCTTCTCGCCGATCCGCGGGTCGTCGATCACCACCGATCCGGACGTGTATTCCTTGTAGTCCCGGATGAGCCGACGGTGCACCTCGAAGACGTCCACGTGATCCTCACTAGCTCCCGACGCGATCCACGCATCACCGTAGTGGGTGAGGCGCACGGGACGAACCGCCCCGCCTTAACCCCATTAGAGCAAGGGCATGTGAACTCAGTCAACAAATAAAGCGTCGCGCGGGCGGCATTCGAAGCACCGCCGTGTCACACTCTCCCTGATACCAGCCCGGGCAGGGCGCGGCAGGGCACGGAGGGGACGGGCCGCAGCGCGAATGGACACCGGAACACTGATCGCCGGTCGCTACCGGATCAAGCGCCTCATCGGCCGGGGCGGCATGGGGGTCGTCTGGCTCGCGCACGACGAGAACCTGGGCCGCGACGTGGCGTTGAAGACCATGAACGTCGATCCGGGACTCACCGAGGAACAGCGCGCCCGCGACGCCGAAAGGTTCCGCCGGGAGGCGCAGGCTGTCGCGCGACTCGACCACGCGGGCCTCGCCACCGTCTACGACCTCGGCGAGGAGAACGGCACCCGCTTTCTCGTCATGCAGTACGTGATTGGCCCACCGCTCGACGACCGGATCGTCGAGGAGGGCCCGCTCTCCATCGAGGAGACCGCCTCGATCGGCGTCCAGATCGCCTCGGTCCTGGGTTCAGTGCACGCCCGCGACGTCGTGCACCGCGACCTCAAGGGCAGCAACGTCGTGATCCGCACGGACGGCGTGGTCAAGGTCCTCGACTTCGGCGTCGCCGCCTTCCTCGACCCGGACACCACAGGCCTCACCACGACCGGTGAGCGCCCCGGCAGCCTGGAGTGCATGGCGCCGGAACAGGTGCGGGGCAAGCCCGTCGACCCCCGCACCGATCTGTACGCGCTGGGCTGCCTGCTGTACGCGATGCTGACAGGCGAGCCGGTCTTCACGCACGAGTCCGAACTGATGCTGCCCGGCATGATCCTTGAGCAGCCGCCCGTACCGCCCGGAAGGCTCCGCGCGGGCATCCCCTCCGAACTGGAGGACCTGGTGCTCCAGTTACTGGCCAAGGACCCCGACGACCGACCCGCCCACGCCGGCGAGGTGTGGCGGCGCCTCGCCGTATGGCTGCCCGAGCGCCGCGCCCCCGAACAGGCACTCGCCCCGTGGGCCGAGGTTGACCCGCTGCGGCCCTTCACCCACCCGATGGGACCCGAAGCGCGGCCGGTGCGGGCATGGGCGGCATCGGGGCGGAACGGCCGACCAGGGCGGACGGGGGCGGCCTCCGGGCAGCACGGCCGACCGTCGCACTGACCCGCACGCTTCGCCAACCGGAATGCGACATATAACCCCACACCCACCATTGTGCATCTGTGAACAAAGTCAATGGTCATGTACGCTGACGGATGCAGTTCGGAGGAAGGGTGGCTTGATCACACACCCATGACCGAGGGAAATGTCCTCCCTCCACCAGAAATGCCCTGGGAGTGTAGATGTCCACGTCGCGCGCCGTACCGGTGACCTTGGCCGAAATCGCCCGCCTTGCGGGTGTGGGACGAGCCGCAGTGAGCAACTGGCGGCGGCGGCATCCGTCCTTCCCCGAGCGGATCGCCGGCACCGACACCAACCCTCAGTTCTCCCTGACCGACATCGAGGGTTGGCTGCGCGACAACAAGAAGTTGAACAAGTCCGCCGCGAGGGAATGGCTCTGGCCCGGTTTCGAGGCGCTCGGCGGGCGTGACGAGACCGGGGCCGCGATCGCCGAGGTAGGACGGCTCCTCTCCGGGCGGGTGAGCGACGAAGGCGAAGAGATCCGGGCCGACGCACGGGAGCTGATCGAACGGGCCGTGGATCTCGGACAGCGTGAAGGGGGCACGGAAACGTTCGCGTTTCTGCTGCGCCGCTGGCTCGACGTCCATGTGCGCCAGATCGCCACAACCCCGGAACCGCTGGCATCCCTCATGGCACAACTCGCCCTCAGGGCGGCCAACGGCGTGGCGGGCGACAGCCCGGGCAGCTCAGGCGGCACCACGGTCATGGACCCTGCTTGCGGCCCCGGGCATCTCCTCCTGGCCGCGGCCGACGCCGCGAGGGCATCCGGCGCCGGGGCACTCACGCTGCTCGGCAGTGACCGGGACGCCGTCCTCGCCTCGCTGGCGGACTCCCGCATGGCCCTCGCCGAGAACGAGGGCCACAGGGAGAAGGAGTGGGCGCAGGTCTCCGTACGGGCTGCGGACTCCCTACGCGACGACCCGTTCTCCGGCACCCCCGCCGACATCGTTCTGTGCAACCCGCCCTTCAATGAACGGGACTGGGGATACGAGGAGTTGGCCACCGACGCCCGCTGGAGCCACGGCCTTCCCCCGCGCACCGAGCCCGAACTCGCCTGGGTCCAGCACTGCCTGGCCCAGTTGCGGCCCGGCGGCGCCGCGGTACTGCTGCTGCCGCCCGCCGTCGCGGCCAGGAAGGCCGGCCGCCGCATCCGCGGCTCGCTGCTGCGCACCGGGCAACTGCGGGCCGTCGTCGCGCTGCCGCCGGGCTGCGCCGCACCGCACAGCGTCTCCCTGCACCTGTGGGTGCTGCGGATGCCCGCCCACGGGGAAGGCGCACCGGTGGGCGATCGGCTGCTGGTCGCCGACGCGGCCTCGCGCTTCCCCCGGGACCCGGAGGAGAAGTGGACCCCCGACTGGGCGGCGATCAGCGCTTTCGTACACGAGGCCGTCGAAGAGGCCGACTCCCCGCAGGCCCCTGCCTACGTGCGACAGGTGCCCGTCATCGAACTCCTCAACGACGAGGTCGACCTCACCCCTGGACGCCACATCGCCCCGTCCCCGGCGGACACGGCACCCCGACTGGCCGAATCCTGGCAGGAGTTCACCGGGCTCACCGCGCACGTGAACAAGTTGGCCAGGCTGCTCGCGGCGCTCGACCTCGCCACGGCCGAGGCGGACACACCGACGGCAACCACAGTCGCCGAGCTCGCCCGGGCCGGGGCGCTCACCCTGCGCGGCGGCCAGCAGCCGCCGGAGGAATCGATCCACGCCGGCCCGCCGTCCGACGACAGCATCCCCCTCCTCACTGTCCCCGACCTTCTGGTGGACGGCGAACCCCGCAGCTGGCTCGCCCCCGACACCGCCGCAGCCAGCGAGGCCATGATCGCCGAACCCGGGGACATCGTGGTGGTGGGCGTCGCCCGCGCCTTCTCCGCCTGGGTCCACGAGGGGCCGCCGACCGCCCTCGGCCCACAACTGCATGCCGTGCGAGTACAGCCCGAACAGCTCGACGCCTGGTTCCTCGCCGGTTCACTGCGGGCTCCCGCCAATGGCCGGCAGGCCGGCACTCACACCACGAACTCCTCCCGCATCGACGTCCGCCGTCTCCAGATCCGCCAGGTTCCCCTCGGAGAACAGCGGCGCTACGGAGAGGCGTTCCGCGAACTCACCGCTTTCGAACGACTGTTGCGACGCACCGCCGACCTCGGCACGAGCCTCGTCCGCGACCTTGGCGACGAACTGGCGGCCGGACGCCTGGCCAACCAGGCGTAGCACATCGGCTCGCCCGCAACGGCTGGCGTCACGCCTCCCCGCGTCTGGGCTCGGCCAGGCGGGCCGTGAGCTGGGCGTCGACCGCGTGGCGTACGGCCTCGACACGAGCCGCGAGTTCCGGTGGCAGTCCGGCGGCGGTGCGGCCCGCCGTGTCAACCGCCGCGATGGCCGCCTCCAGTTCACCGAACGTGAGTCGGCACTCGGCCGTGCGCAGCCGGATCAGCGCGCGATCGGCCCGCTCGGCCGGGCCGTCCCCGTGAATGAGATCGTTGTCGACGGCCTGGTAGAGGCGGGCCGCAGCGCCGAAGTTGCCGGAGAGGCGGAATCCGTCCGCAGCCCCCTGCCACACGCGACGCACAAGAGGGCGCCGATCACCCCACTCCTTGCGGACCCGTTCTGTCAGACCGTGCAGCCGGTCGGTCGCGTCGCCCGGCTCACCGGACGCGATCTCCGACTCGGCCTGCGCGCAGAGCTGTTCCACCACGCGGGCGTCCAGCCACTCGTCGGCCGGTGCGGACGCGACAGGCAGCGTGAGAGCGACCGGGCGCGGACGAACAGCCCGGTCCCGCGGCCGACGCAGGGGGGCGGTGGGGTCGGGGTGGGTGCGGGGCCGGGGTTCGGGATCGCCGATCCCCGGGGCGAACGGGTCGAGGACCTCCAGGACCTCGTCAACGGCCGGGCGCTGCTCGGGCTTCTTGGCGAGCATCCGCAGTACGAGATCGTCGATCGGCTCCGGGATGCCCGCGGCGTACGTGCTCGGTGGCAGCGGCACCTCGTTGAGGTGCTTGTCGGTCAGGCCGGACTCCGGGCCGAGCGGGAACGGGGGCCGCCCGGTGAGGAGTTCGTAGAAGATGCAGCCGAAGCAGTAGACATCCGTGCGCGTGGTGGGCTCGCGCTCCAGGAGCTGCTCCGGCGCCAGATAACCGCGGGTGCCAAGCGTCGAACCGTGCGCCGTGTAACGGGTGGCGTCGGCGTGCAGCGGCTTGGCGATGCCGAAGTCGATGAGGACGACCCACCCCTCTTCATCGATCATGATGTTTGCGGGCTTGAGGTCCCGGTGTACGACCGGGAGCGTGTGTGCGCAGGCCAACGCCCCTGCCACCTGGATGGCGACGGCAACCGCCGTGGCCAGAGGCAGGGGGCTGTGCTCGTCGAGGAACGTCCGCAGACTCACTCCGGTCACCAGGCGCATGGCGATGAAGGGGACGCCCCGGTGCGATCCGCTCGCATACAGATCGGTGATTCCCGGATGATCGAGCGTGCCCAGGAGGTTGGCCTCACGCCGGAACCGGGCGTTCCTGACGGCGAGTTCGGCCTCACGCTCGTACGGGTCGAGGCAGTACAGGGCCTCGGAGTCGTGGCGCAGGAACTTCACCGCCACCTCCCGCCCCCCGGACACCTCTCGGGCCCGCCAGACCTGGGCCATCCCGCCCTTGCCCAGAGAGTCCTTCAACTCGTAGCGCCCGTCGACCAGATCACCCACGCCGGGCTTGTACGTATCCGCGTCCACCACTGTGCCCCTTCGCACCACTGCGCATCGGACCCACCAGCGTAGCGTGAAAGATTCTAGACATGAGCCGTCCATGGACTCAGTTCACAGATTTATGCCATGCTCTAGTGGTGCCCGGATGTCCTCGGACTCCCGTTGCTCTGGGCACCCTCCTGCCCATACCGCCTGCCACGGGGGTCACCATGCAGAACCCACCCGGCGTCGCTGGCCACGACTGGTTGATCAGGGCGAGCCCCCGGATGGCCCGGCCCGACGACGCGGCCTGTCCCACCCACCGACGCACCGCGATGCGGCCCCTGCTCGTCGCCGACCCGGCCGTGCCGTTCCGGCGGCCACCCCGCGAGGAGTTCGCATTCGGCCCGCTGTTCACCGCCCTCGACCTGCTGGAACACGAGGGATGGTCGGTGGAGCGGGTACGCGAGGAACTCCGGGGCACCCGCGGTCCCTTCCGGGGATGGGGCGGCCCGGTTCACCCCGCCCACCTGGCCTGGACCGCCCACGCCCTGGAGCGCTACGTGGCCGCCCGTACCCGCGAACAGGCAGCAGCCGTCGAGGCCGGGCTGCCTGAGACCAAGCCGGTGAAGCAGCCATGGACGTGGCGCACTCCCCGCACGGACGCTCCCGACGCCCGTGGCGCCCGGCAGTACGAGCACACCCTCTGGGGCCGCATGTACGCCTCCTCCGACGGAAAGGTGCGCGACCTGTGGCTGCCTTCCATGGGCCGGGCCAAGACCGGCCGCCCCGACGCGGAGCTCGGGGCCGTGGCGCAGGTGATGGCCTTCGGCGCGCCCACGCCTCGCCGCAAGCAACGCGCCCAGCCTCCGCCCACCGCGACCGAGAGCACCAGCCTGCCCCGATTGGTCCGCGTCTTCGACGTCGGGTGCGCCGACGGGTCCGTGGAGGAGCTGCTCTCCGAAGACCCCGCCGAGGCGAGGCAGCGTTTCAGGGACGACGCTGTGCCTGCCTTCGTCACGGCTGCCACCGAACTCGGCGTGCAGCCCGGGGAGAGCTGTGTCGACTGCAAGGCCATCGCCGGCTGCACGGATCTGAAACGCACCCCGCGGCTGTGGGGCGGGCGCCCTCCGGCTCTCGCACGCCAACGCCGCTCCGTCTCCGTCTGGGACCTGCGGCTGCACGCCGAGTGCCCCGCCCAGTACCACCTGGTGCGGCGGCTGCACCTCAACGACCTCTCAGCCGAGGACCGGGGGGCACGGCGCGGCCGAGCCGTCGACGCCTGGCTCGACGCAGAGCACGCCGAACGCCCGGTGCGCGGCTGCCGGGACCGCGAGATCCCCGAGCCGACGGCGGTGCGGGCCAGGGCCGGACTCGACGACACCTCCGCACGCGAGGCTGCCGGGATGCTCGCGGAACACCGGCTCCTGTGCCCCCTCAACGGACTTGACGCCGACGAGCAGGTGCTCGTGCAGCATCGGGTCACGGCCTACGTGCCCGAACTCGACATCGTCGTCCTCGCCGTACCCGACCTGGTGTACACCCACCGCGGCCGGTGGATCTGGCGCGAGACCAAGACGTCGGCCCGCCCGCTGTGGGAACGCGATTCCCTGCTCCACACCTATCCCCAACTTGCCCTGGGTGTACTGCTGTTCCACGCGGGCGCGCTCGGCGACGACCCGCGCCGCTCCTGGGTCGAACTGGAGCACCTACGTGAAGGCCACGGTGAGAGTCGGCTCGAACCCATCGACCCCGGTCGCGCCGAGAACGTCGACGAAGCCCGGGCCGTCATCGCCGAACTCGCCCAGCCGCTCCTGGACGACACCACCTACGAACCGAGGACCGGACGCCACTGCCACGGCTGTCAGGCCCGGACCTGGTGTCGGCCCGGCACCGCCTACGTCACCGACCATCCGCGCCCGCCGAGCCCCGACACGCAGACCTCGCCGCGAGGAGACGCCACGCCCCATGCCTGACCAACAGCTCGTACCGGACTGGCTGTCCAACCCCGATGTCGTCCTCCTGCGGGACGTGGCCACCGCCGTAGTGCACCTGGCGGCCGTCGACCGCCTCGACTCCTTCACTCTGCCCTACCCGGCCGGCGCGCAGCGGGCCCTGGATGCCCTGGTACTCCAGTGCCTGCGCAACGGCGCCAAGCCCCCGTCCGGGGTGCCCGAGATGCTGCGCTGGGCCCGCGCCCGCCCCTTGGGCAGCTGGCCCCTAGACCGACTGCCCACCGACCTGTTCGACACCGCGGACCGGCTGATCGACGAGGATTCCGGAGAACCCGCGCAGCTCTGCCACGAGCTCGCCGTGCAGGGGTATGGCGACAGCACCGGACGGCAGTACGACCGTCTGGTGATCCACGAGGCCCTGCGCGCCTGTCGGGCCGTGTCGTCACCCGAGTCGTACACGGCCTTCCGTCGCCTCCTGGTGAATCAGCCCGTCCTCACCGAGGCGGACTGGGCTGAGGTGAGCACCGACCTCTTCCTCGACCCCGTGCGCTTCCTCGTCGAGGAGATCTATGCCCCCGTCCCGCTCGGGTTCCGCCGGGACGGCGCGTACCTGTGCTGTCATCGCTGCCTGACCCTGCTCCATCCGGTGTCCGACACCGAGTGGTGGTGCGAGCGCGACCAGTGCCGGCACCAAGGTCCCCCACCGCACGGCCGGGAACTCGTCGCGTCCGAGGTGGGCGAGCTGCGTCAACTGCGGAAACCCCTGCGGCAGTTCGTCACCGGGCCCGGACGCGCCGAGGTCTTTCTGGAGGGCGAGCTACGCGCCCTGGGCCTCACCGTCGAGATGTGGCCGGGCTTCGACGCGTACGACCTTCGCATCTCATTCCCCGACGGTCACGTGTGGGCCGTCGACGTCAAGGACTGGGCACACCCCGCCTTCCTCGGACGCGCCGCCACTGCCGTCCGCCCCGAGCCCCCCTTCGACGAAGCCTGTTGGGTGGTGCCCGCATTCCGGGTGCGCGCCCGCCGTGACTACCTGGCCATGTACGCCAAGGAGCGGGGCGCGGGGGCGGGCGGTCTGCGGCTGCTGACGGACGACCAGCTGAAACGGACCGCGCGGCTACGGCTGTCCGGCGAACGCGGGCCGGACGCGTCCATCGCGCCTCTGCACACCGTGCCCCGGGCCAGGGAGCACGGCGGGGCACGCACAGCGTCGTCCCGGTCCGGAAACCAGACCGCGGCGACCGACCGCACCGGGAAGAAGGGAGCAGACCATGCGTGACCGCAGCAGCTGGTACCAGCCGGTCGTCGCCGCACTGAGGCCTTGGCCCGAAGAACACGCCGGGACCCGGCCCGCTCTGCTCTGCCAGGTCGAGCTCGCCCTGCGGCTGATGGAGACCGTGGCGCCCGGTCACGCTGCCGAGGGGGCGTGGACGCTCCTCGGCGGCTACGGCCTCGCCTTCGCGCGGGCCTCGAAGCTCCCCACTGGCACCACCGAACAGGTCGCGCTGGCCGCGGCCCGGCACCTGCTCTGGCCGATGCGCCGCGGCCGGATGTGGCAGCAGAGCCTGGACGCCTACCTGGAACTGCCCGAACGACTGCGCGCGTACCGCGTCCCGGCGGCCGGGGAGCCCGCCCATCGAGTCCCCCTCAAGGTGGCGGCCGACCGCTTCACCACCTACGACGACGCGCTCGCGAACCTCCCCGGCTTCGCCACGAAGGTGCTTCCCCCGGCGGAGGCGGGCGAACACCGCTTCATGGACCGCCGCCACCGGCGCACTTCCGTCACGGTCCCCGCCGATCTCGTGCGGGACCCCTTCCCCGGCCACCCCCTCACCGCCGAACGCCCGGCCACCGCAGGCCCCCTCGACGTGCCACTCGACGAACTCGCCGACGTCGCACGGTGGATGGACGCGGAGGAGCAGCGGCGCGGGCTCAAGGCGGGGAACTGGGAGCAGCGTCTCGCCCAACTCGACCTCGACACCCGTACCCCGGACGGGACAGACTTCGAAGCGGCGTCCGCGCTGCCGCTCGACCGGCTCACCCACCTCGTCGGCATGGTCGGCGCCGGTAAGTCGACCTTGATGACCCTGCTCGCCGTCTGGGCGTACCACAACGGCCTGCGCATCACTCTCGTCGTCGGCGACGTGGCCGAACAGCTGACGCTGACCGAGCTGTTCCGCACGCTCGGCCTGAGCGCCGCGCTGGTGCAGGGGGGCACGACGCGGCTCCAGCACACCCAGCGGCTGCACCGCAGACTCGCCGCACGGGGAGAACACTCCCTACTGGCGCACACCGGACCCGTCTTCGCCCACCTCAGCACCGCCTGCCCGCTGGACGCCCTGCGCGCACTCGACACGTCCGAGCCCCTGCGCTACACCGACGCACCGTGCGGTGCCCTTCACCCCGCTCGGCGCCAGGAGACCGCCGAGGAGCCCGCGGCCGAGCGCGCGGTACGCGAGCTCGAACGAGCCCGAGGCGCCGTCGACAGGCAGGGCGCCACGGACGACAACGATACCGACGAGGAGGACCTGGGCACCCCGCACGCCTGCCCGCTGTGGAGTGTCTGCCCCCGACACTCCGCCGCGCGTGACCTCGTGGACGCGCTGATCTGGGTGGCCAACCCGGCCAGTCTCGTCCAGACGGCGGTTCCGCGTCAGCTCAACGCCGAGCGCCTGCGCTATCTGGAGCTGGCCTGCCTGCGCAGCGACATCGTCGTCGTCGACGAGGCCGACCGCGTACAGATGCAGCTCGACCAGATGTTCGCCCCGTCGGCCACGCTCGTCACCACCGGTGTCTCCGACTCCTGGCTCGACCAGCTGCAGACCCACGAGATCGCCGAACTCGCCCGGCAGGGACGGCTCCAGCTCTCCGACCAGGACGTGGAACGGTGGTCCGCCGCCCTGGACGTCGTTGGTTCTGCCGCGGACCGGCTGTACGCCATGCTCATCGACGACGGAGCGCTGCGGGACTGGGCGCAGATCGACTACTTCAGTGCGTGGACCCTCCAGGAGAAGCTGCTGCACGCCTGGTACCCGCTGACGCGAGGCCAGGCCGTCGGGCGACCGGAGAGCACGAGCGAAGGGGACGTCGAAGACGAGAGCGCACTCTACGAGGACGAAGACGGGCTTGGGGCCGATGGCGACTCCCCTGTCCCCGACGCTCCCTGGGCGCAGCGACGCACGGATATTACCGGGTTCTTCGACACGTTCCGCGACGATCCGCTCGGCGGACGCGGCCCCTATGGAACCCCCGCCGACGAGCTCACCGCCCTCACCCACGACGTGCTGCACACCCTCGACGAGAAACAGACACGGCGCCGTGTCCGCACGCTCCTCGACTCCCTCCTTGTCGGAGCGCCGGGCCCGGAACAGCGCCCCATGCCCGCCGCCGAGCGAGGCAAGGAGTCTGCCCCCGAGGACGTACCACTCACCGAGGAGTGGCGTGAACTCAACGCACGGCGGCTGGAGTTCACACTCGTCCTCGCCGCCCTGCACCAACGCCTGGACCGGGTGACGTTCCTGTGGCCTCAAGTGGAGGCAGCGCTACGGCTGGACTCCGCGGCCCACGAGCTGACCCGCCGCCCGCCCCTCGACTACGCGCCACTGCTGCCCGAAGCGCCCATGGGCAACGTCCTGGGCTTCCAGTACCTGGTGGACGAACGGGCCGCCGCCCGCAACAAGGACGGGCACCGCACCGGCACCCTGCGCTTCTTCCGTTGCGCGGGCGTGGGCCGGGAACTGCTCCTGGGTCTTCACCAGCTCGGCGCCGACCCAGGCCTCGGCAAGGCAGGCCCACACGTGCTGCTGATGTCGGGCACCAGTTGGGCCGGCACCTCTACCCGGGCCCACGTCCTCGCCCCCGTCCGCGCCGTACTGAAACCGCAGCGCAAGGCTCTCGATGCTATCCGGAAGACCGTGTTCCGCACCGAGTTCCTCTACGACGCCGCAGGACAGCCGATCCGGCTCTCCGGCCAGGACCCCGACCAGCGAGAGGACGTCCTGCGCCTGATGATCGACCGGCTCGCCCGGTCCCGGAGCGACGGCAACTCCTCCCCTCTCCAGAGCGAACTCGCTCAGATCCCCGACCAGCGCCGCAAGCGTGCCCTGCTTCTGGTGGGCAGCTACGCGGAAGCCAAGGTGGCCGCCACCGCCCTGAACGAGATCCCGCGCTGGCGTGGCCGGGTACGAGTCCTGGCCGCCGACGACGCCGAACTGGAGGCCGCTGTCGACGGGACGGCGCCGACGGGGAGCCAGGCGCCGGGCACGGGATCAGGTGCGGGAGCGGTCCGGCGTGGGGACCTCGCGTCCTTCGCCGACGACCCGGACGCCGAACTGCTCGTGGCGCCCCTCCTCGCCGTGGAGCGAGGACACAACATCCTCACCGCCCCCCAACGGCCCGGCGAGGAGAAGGTGGCGGCGTTCGGAACGGTGTTCTTCCTGGTCCGCCCGCATCCCCGCCCTGACGACCTGTCCCTGGCGGTCTTCGCCATCAACGACTGGGCGACGCGGTTCGTACGCGGTCAGCTGAAGCTGCCGGACGAAGGGACGTTCAGCGACATGGTCACCCAGGCCGGGGACTTGAACGCGGCAGGCAGTGCTTTCAGGACCACCGCACGCGGCGTGTGGCGGCACGTACTGTCACGGCCCTACATCTACTCCTCGCTCTCCGATGACGAGAAGAAGTCCTTCGTCTGGGACCAACTCGTCACCATCTGGCAGGTCATCGGGCGCCTCGTCCGCGGTGGCGTACCCGCCCGCGTCGTGTTCGTCGACGCGGCCTTCGCACCGCAACTCGCCGCGGCACAGGCCCCCTTCACCGGCCAGGGCCGGCGTCCACGCCGCGCAGGCGACCCGGGGCTGCTCGTCCGACTGCGGGACGTCCTGGCACCGTACTTCGCCCAGAGCGACACCGCCACCGTCGCATACGGCGCGCGCACCGACACCGCCGATGCCGCACTCGTCAAGCTGCTCTACCGCCCGCTGTACGAAGCGCTGTGCGCCATGGGGACGTCACCCGACCCGCGATCGGTCGGCTGAAGCACACCAACCACCGCGCCGGGCAGCACTGTTGGCGGGCAACCGCACCCGCCCACGTACGGACATCGCAGGGAGAACCGACATGTACAAGAACATCCGCCGATCCGCGTACCATCTGGCCGAGGAGGGCACCCCCTGGACCGAGGACTTCCACGCGCTCCCTTTCCCCGAACACTGGCATGCCGGACTCCTCGAACTGCACAACCACGGGCGGGACGAGGAGAAGCGGCAGCCGACGCTGCCCACCCGCCGACTCGACGGCGTGCTCCAGACCCTCGCCCCCGACGTGATCGTCCGCCCCCGGCCGCGGATCCCGGTGGAACCGGGGCCGCAGGCCGCCGAGGACTTCTGGATGTACGTACCGGCCTCGGCGCCCGACCCCCTCCCCGGCCGTTCCATGCAGCAACTCCTCGACGCCTGGCTGCGTACCCTCGGTCCCAAGGGCTCCGCACAGGATCCCCGGTTCCGCTCGATGTTGCTGGCGAGCAGCACCGAGCTGAAGCAGAACCTGCCCGAGTGGCAGCCGGTCAGCGGCGTCGAACTCCTCACCACCCCGACCACCCGGAGCGGCACCGCCGCTCCGCAACCGCGCCAGTTCCAACTCGCCACCGACGCCCTGGCACGCCGCATCCTGACCCTCGACCCCTTCCCGTTCGAGGGAGGGGAGCTGCGGTTCCGGGCGCTGCCCCGCGGACCTCGCGACCAGGGCGCGGAACTCATGTCGCAGCCTCTGTGCCGGACCGTCAAACGCAAGGAGTGGTGGTTCTCCGTCCTTCTGAACATCTCCCTGCACACCACTCCGTTCGACCCCAGGCCGCGTCTCCACCTGCACTGGGGTGTACGCCGCTGGGCAACCCACCCTCGGGCCACCACCAAACGCCTCAACCTGCCCTACCGGGAGGCCACCACCGTCTACCTGCGGCCCACCATCCCCTGGCTGCCCGGCGCACCGGCCACCGAACGCTACGCACTGGCACGCCTGCGCCGCGACCGGGCCACCGACACCTTCGTCTGGTCGGAGAACGACACCGCCGGCATCCTGCGCGGACTCAGCCTCGCCGGCAACTTCCCCGACCCCGAACAGCTCCTCACCGAACCGGTCTCCTGGATCGGCGAGGGCCGCGGCGTCCGGGCCGCCGTGGTCCACAGCACCAGAATGGGCAACCACGAGATCGGCACCGGCTTCATGCCCAACCAGCGGGCCCAGCTCACCGAATGGGCCGAGCAGGCCCTCCCTGAAACACTGGCCCGGGTACCCGACCTCACGCGCGGACGCGGCAAGGGCATCGGCGCTCCGGAGAACCGGCGGCCCAAGCCCAGGACCGACGAGGCCAAGAAGACCGAGCTGCTGCGCGAGACCCGGGCACGGCGCGTGGCACTCGCGGCACAGGCCCGGATCGCCTCCCACGGTCCGGAACAGGCCGGCCCGCCCGTGGTGGAGGCCCGGCTGCTGTGGCAGTCGCCCGAGGTACGCGGCGAGGCAGTGGAACAGTTCGCCAAGGCCCTGGGCCTCGACGGCGACGGCGGCGCCAGTGCCGCCCATGTCACGGACCGGGACTTCGACGAGGCCACGCCCGGAGCACCGGTCGTCCTGGAGTGGCGGACGGCGGAGGTCACACTCCGGCTGCGCTGCCTGCCCCTCGCCGACGGACTGGGCGACCGGCTCGTGCCCGACCCGGCCGTCAAGGGCAAAGGCGCGGCGCTCGCGGCTGCCGTCGCCGGACGGCGCCGCGCCCTGCGCGCATGGCTCCGCACGGACGGCGCGGACCCCTTCCGCCCCGAACTCGCCCTCGTGGAAGTCGCACACCGCAGCACATTCCGCCCGGCGTCGACGGACCCCAAGTTCGCCATCCGCCTCGGGTGCGCCGACGCGGGCCTGTTGACTCAGTTCGTCGTCACCCCTTCCACCGACCGGCAGATCGACAATGCGGAAAGCCTCGACCACCGCACGTGCAGCTCGTGGCTCGACGGACTGCGCCAGCTCGGCGTCCGCGTTCTGCCCCAGCACACCCTCGGTGACGATCTTCCGGACTCGCTGCAATACGCGGCGGTGTGGATGGTGAAACGTCGCAAGGACGGCCCGACCCGGTTGCCCAAGCACCTGCCTGTGGCCGTCCTCGTCACCCCGCTCCCGGCCGGGGAAGGCCTTGCAGCCGTACGCGGCTGGGATGACACCGCGGGGGAATGGGTGCCCTACCCGCAGTTCCTCCTCGGTCTGGTGAAACAGGCGGAGATCGACCCCGAAGCGTTCACGGAACCCGGGACTCCAGACGATGACGCACGTCCCGATGCCCCTAGGGTCACCGGCAAGCAGTGGCGCAGCAACCTCGCCCAACAGCGCAGGGAGACCGCGGCATTCCTCCAACGCGTGCTGCACTCCCTCCGAGGGCAACCCACCGCACTGATCACCCACGCTCAGAACAGCCGATTGCACTGGCCCTGGCTCCAGGACGGCCAGACCGAACGCGATCTGATCAAGACCGGCCACGCCCCAGCAGGACGACTGGACGACGAACTGCGCCTCGTACGCGTGCGCGGATGCGGCGGTCGCGAGAGCGCCCAGTGGTGGGGGCTGGCCGACCCGGGCAAGCCCCACGGACAGCCGGCCGGCTTCTGGGCACAGGATCCCCAGCAGCAGTACAGGGCTTCATCGCGCGAGCGGATCTTCTACAGCACCACCGAACGCCCCGGAACCCATGCGATCTCCCCCGCACTCGACCGCCTCGCCACCCGGGTCAACGCAGCAGGCAACCTCACCTCGCAGGCGGGCACCAGCGCCTGGAACCCGACCCTGGTGGAGATCGCGGTACTGGGCTGCCACGAGGATGACGATCCGGCTGCCCCCGTACGGGAAAAGCCCGACGACCCCGAGGCGCTGGCCCTCGCCATGCACCAGCTCCGCCAGGCCCCGGACTACGCCGCTGCCCTGTCTCTCCCCCTCCCACTCCACCTCGCGGGGCTGGCCCAGGCATATGTCCTCCCGACACTCGCCGACGGCGACCGGACTTCGAACGAGGGGTCGGACACACCTGCTGGAAACCAGAGCATGGAGGACCCAGATCTCGCCGACGCGGCCGGACTGTCCACGACGCCGGACGACGAGGCCGAGACTGCCCACGACTGACGACTGGATCGACACCTACGCGGTGCCCTGACGACGGAGGACACCGGTATCCACAGGACCTGTGTTCTGAGAGACCGACGACAGCCCCTGCATGCACCCTTCTCTACTCGTGTGCGCGGTCAGCGGAGGAAGGCGGAACACTGGGGTGACCGTGCCCAGTTCGGGTCTGGCCGCGACGTCGGTCACGTCGCCATCGGTCCCCTCGCCGCCGGCGCGGTCAGGCGTTTCCCTCGCTCATCCCGTTCCAGGGTTCGAACCCGCAACCGCTTACCCGACAGCACGTCTGACGAGCCAAGTCACCCCCGCCGGCCGTTCCCGCATCTCACGGTCGGCAAGGGGTTGCCGATCATCGCCTCGGCGCTAGCGTCCAGTGCACGTCGCCTGAATCCGGACAGATCCACCACCCTTCCAAAACGCCGTTCGCCGTCAGATGGCTGAGCACACCGTGGAACCCTTGATCGCGCAGGCCACAGTCACGGATGATCCGGTCGCACTCACTCAGCCCCTCCCCCGAGGACGGATCGCTGCGCGCCGCGAGATAGACGCCCGACAGTCGCAGCTGCGGCTCTGCTCCACCGATCCGGGCAGGGCACCCGGTGCGCAACGCCCAGTCGGCCGCGCGCCGCCGGTCGGGGCGAGCCGGTGACTGGGCGAGCAGCGTGGCGTCGCGAAGCTCCGCAGCGACCCCGGCCGCTCCGGGACCGTTCACCATGCTTGCCCACCGCGCCTGTTCCAACTCGCGGCAGGCCTGCACCGGATCGATACGAAGGCTGCGCAGCAGGCCCGCACGGAGTTCGACGTGCAGGTACGCGTTCATGCGCAGGGCGCACTGCAGGGCGAGGAGCCTCGCCCCGGCGGACACGTCCGCGGGCAGGGCCGCGGCCAGGTAGCTGAGGATCTCGCTCACGCGGACACGCTCCCCCGGCCCCCGGCCGGGCCGGGGACCGCGCGGCCGCGCGGAAGGCGGGTGGAACGGTGCGGCCAGCACGGTGTCGGGCACGACGGCGGCCTGGGCGGTTGCCGCGGCGCAGGCGCCGCAGGCGTCGGCGAGGCGCCAGACACGGCCGCCACGTTCGCAAGCCAGGAGCAGGCGGATGGGCCCCGCGCACCCGCGGTGACGGCGGTGCCAACGGCAGCCGCGTTCATGACACTGACAGGTACGCAGGTGAGGAGCCCTCAGGTCACCGCGGGCATGCCGGGCGAGGTGAGCAAGGGCCGCCGAGCGCGCGGACTGCGCGGTGACCCGCCGACCGTCCTGGGGACAGTGCTGGCAAACGAGAACGAGCCCGCCGGTCTGGCATCGCAGTTCCACCGTCCAGGTCCGCGCCGCCTGTGGACACACGGTGCGCAGCCTCATGGGCGTGTGTCCCTCCCTTCCCGGTCCGGCGCCAGCCCCACCGCGCGGTACGGCGGGACGGCCGACACCGTAGTGCAGACCCCTGCCCTCCCGCCGGTGAAGTCATCGGGAGAAACAGGGCAGAGGTCTGCACTGACAGGGCAAGCGTCTGCACCGTCGGATGGTCGGGTGACGATCTTGCCGCCCGATCCGGACCTCGACGCCCTCCGACTGGAGCTCGGGCGTCTGCGGGCTGAGCGCGGGTGGAGCTACGACGAGCTTGCCTCCCGCAGCGGTCTGAGCAGGCGCACTGTGATCGAGATCGAGCAGGGCCGCACCGTCGGCACCCTCAAGACATGGCACGCCCTCGCACACGCCCTTGACACACCGTTCGACGAGCTCTTGGCCAGCCTCTGCCACGAGCACGACCTACCCGGCACCGAAGACAGCTCCGACAGCTGACCCGGGCCTGTACGCCGCCGACGGCAGTTCACCCGATCCGGCAACGCGGTGCCGAATGCGTGAGCAGTCATTCGTACTGTTGTCGCCCGGTGCTGCTCCGCCCGGGGGCACATCCGGGCCGGGTGCCTCCGGTGGGGCGTGTCGGCTGGCAGGTTCGCCCACATGCACTCTCCCTCCTCTCCTTCTGCGCGGTGCTGGGACGGCAGCCGCGCGAGCACGCCTCACCGGCGGTCCCTGTGTATCGCCCCTGACAGCGCCAGCCGGTTGCTGCGCTGCGGCCAGAACGCTTCCTGCCGCGAATGCGGCAATCCGGTCGAGTGGTACCCAAGGACCGACGACCGACTGGTGCAGTTGCATCCGCACGAACTGCCGGTGGCCGGGGTGCCGGAGTTCTGCCGCTGGCACGTCAGCCGCGGCATCGCCCATCCCGCGGGCGACGGGAGCAGCTGGTGCCGGCTGGCCCATGAGGTGCTGTGCCCAGCCCGCCCGACGCCGACGGCCGCGCCGCAGTTGTCCGGGCTGCGCCGGTCCCTTGCCCTGCGCACCCGCCGTCTGCTCGACACTGGACTTCTCGCTCCGCCTGCCACACGGGCCGGCGGGCCGGCGGACGAGGCCGTCTGCCGTCCGGCTCGGCCCGTCGTGCAGCTGCTGTTCGTCCGCTACCTGGCCTCGCGTCCCGTCGATGAGATCCAGTGCGTCGCCCAGACCCGGCGCCGAACCCGCTGCACCGCCGAGATCCTCGGCTCCAGCGGGTTGCACGGGGTGTGGACCCTGGTACCCGCGACCGTGCACCACGGTCAGCTCGCGCTGCCGTCGGATGTCATGGCCGTTTACAGCCTGTCCGCGCTTCCGTACCAGGAACAGCTGCGCTGGCGCACCCAACGGTGTCGGGACCATGCCGCCGCGTCCACCGCCGGCGACCTCGCCGTCGCGGACTGGGAACCCTTCGACCCACTCCGCCACCACGAGCACATCCGCACCCGCCTGCCCACGCACGGGCGCCGTCCCGGCGGCCACGCACCCCGGCGGGTCTGGCCCTGAGGCATCAGTACGCCGTCGAGATCGTCCTGCCCCGGCCCGCCACCGCTCGGGAACCTCACCGGGCCCACCACCGTGTGGCGTTCGCCGCGAACGCCGACCGCACCCGGCTGATGACGACGCATTGCGGCAAGAGCCCGGGCCGCGCCCTGCACCGCCTGGACACGTTCCTGCCGATCGACGTGCTGACCACGCACCATCCCGATCGCGGTGACCACGTCCTGCTTATGTCGTCCTCAGCCGCCGCGTCGACGCGTAGGTCCCTCGGGAGGCGGCCGCTCTTGGTCGGCGCGCCGGGGACGTCTGCCCGGACGGATCATGGCCGACCTCGCGCACAAGCAACGCCAGCGGCGCCACCGCCTCGAATCGCAGATGCAGCGCGTGCTCACCCACCGCGCCCCGGAAGAAGTTCTGGCCTGCGCCGCAGGCCGCCTTCTGCAGGTACGTCTGCCGCACTGAACCCGTCGTTGTCTCCCCGGCCGGAGGCAGCCGCCGGCTGCGCCCCGTCCGACCGTTCCCATCCCACGGAGCCCACGTTGCACGCCCCCACCCACGAACAGATCCACGCGGCGGACACCTTCCGCGCCGGCCGACACCTCGCGCTGCAGGCCGGAGCCGGAACCGGGAAGACCAGCACGCTGTGCCTGCTTGCCACCGACACCAAACGCCGGGGCCGCTACCTGGCCTTCAACAAGGACATTGCGCGGGACGCCGCAGCCCGCTTCCCGTCCACAGTGCAGTGCCGCACCGCCCACGCCACCGCCTTCGCCGCACTCGGCCACCGCTATGCCGACCGGCTCAACAGCCCCCGCCAACCAGCCTGGAAGACCGGACAGTCCCTCGGCATCCTCCGTCCCGTGCGGATCGCCGACCACGAGATCAGCCCAAGAACCCTGTCTCACTACGTGCTGCGCACCGTCACCCGCTTCTGCCACTCCGCCGACGACGCTCTGGCCCCCCACCATGTGCCGCACCTGCGCGGCCTCAACGTTCCCGCCGACCACCGGCAGTTCACCGAACTCGTGCTCCCCTTCGCGGCAAAGGCGTGGGCAGACCTTCAGTGCCCCGGCCAGGGCGTCGTCCGCTTCGAGCACGACCACTACCTCAAGATGTGGGCACTGACCGGGCCGACGATCGAGGCCGACTTCCTCTTTCTCGATGAGGCCCAGGACACCAACCCGGTGCTGGAGCAAGTGCTCATCGCGCAGCGCGACCACGCCCAGCTCGTCATGGTCGGCGACTCCGCCCAGGCCATCTACGGCTGGCGGGGCGCAACCGACGTGATGACCGGCTTCGACGCCGAACAGCTGACCCTCACCCGCTCGTTCCGCTTCGGACCGCCGATCGCCGACGAGGCCAACCGGTGGCTCGCGCTTGCCGGCGCTCCCATCCGGTTGACGGGAACCACCAGCGTTCCCGCAGAGGTCAGCAGCGTCGACCACCCCGATGCCGTGCTGTGCCGCACCAATATCGGCGCCATGACAGAGGTTCTGCGCCTGCTCAGCGAAGGTCACCGCGTCGCCCTCACTCGGGGAGGCCAGCAGCTGGCACAACTCGCTTCTGCTGCACGCGAGTTGAAGGAGGGACGCCGCACTCATCACCCCGAACTGGTGTTGTTCTCGTCCTGGGGCGACTTGCAAGACTACGCCGCTTACGACCCGGCCGGCCGCGACCTACAGCCCTTCGTCGACCTCGTCGACACCCACGGACCCGACGCCATCCTCGCCGCCGTGTCCGAACTCACCGAAGAAGCACACGCCGACGTCACCGTCTCCACCGCCCACAAAGCCAAAGGCCGCGAGTGGCCAACCGTCAGGATCGGCAACGACTTTCCCCAGCCGAAGGACACCGCCCCCGGCACAAGCGCGGCCGCCCAGGACCCGGATGTAAGCGACACGGATGCCCGCCTCGCCTACGTCGCCGTTACTCGCGCACGTCACCAACTCGACCTCGGCGGCCTGGCATGGAACGCCACCACCCGGGCCAACGAAAGCGGATGACGCCACAGACCCCGAGGGACAGCCAGTTCCCCCAGACCGCCCACGATCAACGTGGCCGAGCGGCTGCCTAGCCAGCCCAGTCCGCCATCTCGGAAGCCGTATGCGGCGCACTCACCTCGCTTGCGTCGTCGCAGGCAGAGCTACTGTCGGTGACAGAGAGCGAACATGCGCGACCATGATTTGCCAACTATCTCTCTCATGATTCGCCAACAAGACTTCTCCACTCGAGCGTGACCTGCGCGTCTCAGACCATGATTCGCCAACTAAAGTTCTCGGTCACACGTGCATGGCACTGAGACCCGTCATGGTGAACATCAAGGCTCTTGATCACGCGGCGGTGGGCCGGTTCTGGGCGCAGGCGCTCGGCTGGAGTGCCTACAGCCCCGGCGCGACCACCTACGTCGGACCCGCCGGCGGCCTCGTCTGGCCCGACCCGGTGGTTCTCGGCATCGACTTCGTTCCCGTGCCGGAACCCAAGGCGGCGACGAAGAACCGCGTGCACCTCGATCTCGCCACCGCCTCCGCGGCGCATCAGGCGGAGCTGGTCGGGCGTCTGAAGGCGCTCGGCGCGACGCCCGTCGACGTGGGTCAGGGCGACGTGCCGTGGACGGTCCTCGCCGACCCCGAGGGCAACGAGTTCTGCGTGCTGGAGCCTCGGGAGGTCTACCGGGACACCGGGCCGATCGCCGCGGTGGTCGTCGACTGCGTGGATCCGCGGGCCATGGCCCGGTTCTGGGGCGGGGCGACGGACTGGACGCTGCACGAGGTGAGCGACGATCAAGCGGTGTTGCGCAACGCCGAGGGTGTGGGCCCGTATCTCGAGTTCCTCCGCACGCCCGGGGTGAAGACCGTGCCGGACCGTGTCCATCTCGACCTGCTGCCCTGCCCCGGTGACGACAAGGCGGCGGAGGTGGCCCGGCTGCGGGCCCTCGGCGCCACCGACCTCGACGTCGGCCAGGGCGACGCCCCGTGGACGTGCCTGGCCGACCCGGAGGGCCACGAGTTCTGCGTCCTCGCCCCGTCCTGAGGCGGAGCGACCGCGCGCCGGGCGGAGCGCTATGTCACGGCGTGCCGTCGGCGGACGACGGTGAACGTGCCGAGCGCGATCGCGGCCAGCAGCGACATGCCCCCGATCACCCCGCCCAGCCGCAGACCCGGCGGGTGGAACGTGCAGGTGACGCTGGTCGCGGAGCCGTCGAGGGAGACCGCGATCAGCCCGTAGTACTCACCGGCGGGCACGGCGATGTCGTCGTCCACCGCGCAGCGCCAGCCCGCGATCCGGGGGGCCGAGAGGACGGCGGTGCCCAGGGCGCCGGCCGGCAGCTCGGCGCGGACGGTGTCGTCGTCCACCGTCACCTTGGTGGCGCCGGTGGTCCTGAGGCGGTCGGTGGCGGCGCGCAGGCCCGCGGTGTCCAGGCAGCCGACCGCGCCGTCCGGCACGGTGCTCGGCCGGTCGGGGGACAGCTCGATCCGCAGCCGCCCGGAAGCCGGGACCGTGCCGAGCGGCTCCATGGCGGCGATCTTGGAGACGGGGTCGGACCGGAACCGCCCGGTCGGGCCGGCGGGAAGGTCGCCGGTGAGCCGCGCGGTACCCGCGAAGTGCGGCGCCCACAGATACACCTCGCTGCCCGCCGCGCACTCGGCGGTGATCGTCGGCCGGGGCTCGGCGGCCCCCCGGGGAAGGGCGTCGAGGCGCACGCCGGGCGTGTCGCCCTTGCTGCGCTCGGGCGCCGCCCCGGCTGCGGTGCGCACGGTCAGCGGGGGCACCGTGTAGACGCGGGCGCCCAGCAGCAACTCCTGGTTGCGGTACGGCGACGGCCCGAACGCGGAGACGGGCGTGTGCGCGGAGGTGCCCGGCGGTCGCACCGTGACCAGGGGCGGCACGTCCTGGCGGGACACGGTCACCCCGGTGCCGTCCTGCGGGAACCAGTTCTGGTGCGGGTACGGCGGGGAGTGCACCCGGGCGCCGACGGAGAAGATCACGTCCGTCACGGGGTTGTCCAGGCTCTGCAGGCTGCGGCCGCCCGAGGTCCAGCCGCCGCCGAGTGCGGTGAGCGTACGGAAGAGCACGTCGGAGGTGTGGCTGCTGTAGTACTGGGCGCCCTGGCCGCCCAGCAGCAGCGGGTCGTTGCCGACGGTCTGCTCGCGGCCCGGGTCGGTGCGGTAGCGGGGCCAGCCGTCGGCCTGCGCGATCGCCTGTGCCTGCTGCTCCTGCCGCTCGCCCCAGGGCGCGTAGTCGTCCATGTGCCCGAGCCGCAGCCGGGTGGCCACGGCGGCGGTGGCGGTGGCCTCGCCGAGCTGTGTCCCGATGAGCAGGACCACGGCGAGCACGGCCGGCAGGGTGCGGCGCCCGGCGCCGACGAGACGCACGGGACGCGCAGGGCGCACGGGACGCACGGCGCCTGTGCGGCCGAGCAGGGCCAGGCCGCCCAGCGCGCCCGCGGCGGCGAGCAGGAGCACCGGCCAGGCGACGGGGCGCACCAGATCGCTGCGGCTCGCCACCGCGACGATCAGCGCGTACAGCGCGCCCGCCGCAGCCAGTGCACGCCGGTCGGGCGGGCCGTAGGAGAGCGAGGTCCATGCGGCGATCACCAGCAGCGCGCACAGCACGAACGCCTCGCGGTACGAGCTGCCCTGCGGCGGGGTGAAGGCGTGCCAGAACAGCTGGGTGGGGGCCCACTGCATCGACAGCGTCATCGCGGCCACCAGCAGGGTCCACGCGGCGCGCACCTGCCCGGGAACGGCCCGGTGGAAGGGCAGGGCGAGGGCCAGCAGCAGCGCCGTGGCGCCGACGTAGAGGGCCGGTGAGCCGAAGCTGTACGTCGTCGGCAGCAGGCGGGCCAGCAGGTCCTCGGTCGCCACCGGCGTGAAGTCCTTGAACCGGCCCGGGGAGGCGTGCTCGGTGCCGAAGTAGACGACGGTCACCAGCGGTGCGGCCAGGCCCATGCCGAGGGCGACGGTCGCACCGGCGCGGCCCGCCGCCGCGAGGATCCGGCGGCGCGGAAGACCGGAGAGGCACAGCCTCAGCAGCAGGACCAGTCCGGCGGCGAGGGTGGCCATGTACGCCGTGTAGAAGTTGGCGACCCAGGCCCCCGTCACGATTGCCACGCCGAGGAACGGCCGCCGTCCGGTCATCGCCCATTCGCCGACCAGGCACAGCAGCGGCAGGGCGATGAGCCCGTCCAGCCACATGAGGTTGTACACGGCGCTCGCCACGGTCCAGCCGCACAGGGCGTACGACGCGCCCAGCAGTCCCGCCGCCCACCAGCGCCCCGGTCGCAGGCGCAGCAGCAGCCAGGCCATGGCGGCGCCCGCGCACGCCACCTTCAGCACGGTGATCACATACACCGCGAGGTCGATCTCGTCCCGCGGGAAGACGGCCACGAGCAGCGCGAACGGGCTGGTGAGATAGGTGCCGAGGTCGGGCAGGAAACTGGCGCCGTAGCCCGACTGCCAGTTGACGAGGAGACCGCCGTCGGCCCGTCCGTGCAGCAGGTCCCACAGGTGTGCGTGGAACGGCACGTACTGGTTGCCCAGGTCGTTGACGCTGCGGGTACGGGGGCCGAAGGGGTAGCTGCGGGCGACGACGTCGGCGGCGCAGAAGGCGGTGACGGTGATCACCGCGGCCAGCAGGGCGGCGGCCTGCCGCGGCTCGGTCGTCGGGCGGGGCAGCCGGAGCCACTGCGGGCGGCGGGGCGACCGTACCGAGGGGGCCTTCCCCGGCGATGCCGGGGCCGGGTCCGACGGGACGTGCTTGTTCAGGGTCGAGCGATCCACGTCGGACAGGCCCCCAAAGAAGCGGCACGGGCCGGCGTTCTCCCGGGGACGCCTCCCCGCACCGGCGTTGATTCGCCGACTTAGACGGCCGGCGTTCGCGGTGGGTTGGGTGTCCCCGGGAGAACAGCTGTGGTCAGGCAGGTGAACCGGCTACCGCTGCCTGATCCGCAGGAAGGTGATCGAGTTCGCCGGGAAGGTGTAGGTGAACCTGCCGGAGACTCCGGTGAAGGTGGAGCTCACCGGTGCGACGGGGGTCGCGGTCTCGGTGTTGACCGCGTCCGGTGCGGCGGCCAGCGTGGTCACCCTGGCCTTGGAGGCGACCTTGGCGCCGCCGAGGTCGATCGCCGTACGGGCGTCCGTGGACTGGGCGTTGACGACCTTGACGATCAGGTCACCGGTCTTCTTGTCCTTCGTGACGACCTGGCGGAAGGGCTCGGCCGGCTTGTCGTCGGTGAAGCTGCCCCACTCCTGGCCGTCGAGGGAGAGGGTGACCTGGCGGCCGCGCACCTTCACGTCGACGTCGTAGGCACGGCCCGTCTCCACACTTCCGGCCTTGGAGATCAGCGTCGACTTGCCGCCGTCCACGGCCTGTTCGACGGCGGACTGGGTGTTGTTCCAGCCGCCCAGGTTCCACCAGTAGTAGTTGCCGGTGTCCTTGACGCCGAAGGCGACGAGGAAGCCCTCCTTGCCGGACTTCTTGGTGGCCTTCACATGCAGGTCGTAGTCGTGCCAGCTCGGGTCACCGGCGGAGACCATGGTGTTCTCGGCGGCGGTGTCGGTCTGCACGTACTGCCCGTCCTGGAGCGACCAGCTGCCGCCGCCGGTGTGCGTCCACTTCGAGGCGTCGCCGGAGAAGTCGTCGCTCAGCAGCGGGTCGCCGTCCGCGTCGGTCACCTTGACGTCGTCGTAGGCCGCGCTGGTCGCCCAGGTCGACAGGCCGACGGCGCCCGTGATCGGGCCCTGCAGGGACGGGGTTCCGGTGGCCGTCGAGGGCACGACGCGGTCGCCGACGTTGGTCATGAACAGCTTCTGGACCTCGTAGTTGGCCGAGTTCCAGGAGGCGTGGTTGTTGAACCACACCAGGTCCGGGCGCCACTGGACGTAGTCCTCGTTGGCGAACAGCGGGGCGTAGGAGGCGAGTTCGACGACGTCCGCGTTGCGTTCGAGGCCGGTCATGAAGGCGGCTTCGGAGAGGCCGTTCTTGAAGGCGTTGCCCTGGGAGGCGTATTCGCCGAGGAAGACCTTGGGGCCGCTGCGGTCGTAGGAGTCGTAGCGGTCGTTGTTCTGCAGGAACCACTGCGGGCTGTTGTAGTAGTGCTCGTCGACCATGTCGACCTTGGCGTCCTTGTTGAGCTGCCAGGCCGTGTCGAAGGTCGAACCGGAGTCGTCCGGGCCGGAGTTGGAGATGACGGTGACGTTCGGGTACTTGGCCGCGATGGCGGCGCGGAACTCCTTGAAGCGGGCGAAGAACTCGTTCGGGAGGTTCTCCTCGTTGCCGACCTCCAGGTGCGTGAGGTGGAAGGGCTTGGGGTGGCCCATCCGGGCGCGCTTCTTGCCCCAGGTCGAGGTGACCGGCCCGTTGGCGAACTCGATCAGATCGAGCGTGTCCTGGATGTGCCGCTTGAGCAGCGCGTCGTCGACGACGGCCTGGTTCTGGCCGCAGCCGGTCACCAGGGCGGGGACCACGGGCAGCGGCATCGCGCCGATGTCCTCGGCGAAGCGGAAGTACTCGTAGTAGCCGAGGCCGTAACTCTGGTTGTAGCCCCAGAAGTTGGAGTTCGTGGCGCGCTGCTCGACCGGACCGATGGTGTCCTTCCACTGGTAGGAGCGGGCGCGCTGGTAGCCGGAGGCCTCGCTGTAGTCCTGCATGGAGCCGGTGTTGACCAGACAGCCGCCGGGGAAGCGCACGAAGCCCGGGTGCAGGGCGGCGACCTTCTGGGCGAGGTCCTTGCGCAGGCCGTTGGGTTCGCCCCGGTAGGTGTCACGGGGGAACAGGGACACCATGTCCAGGGCGGTCGCCGCCGAGGAGGCCACGCCCAGTCGGCCGTTGCTGCTGGTCCGGGTGGCGGTGAAGGCGGCCTTGTACCGCGCCCAGCCGCCGGCCTTCACGGCCATCTTGCGGGCGGTGGCCAGGGTGCCGTCGGCGTCCTGCAACGACACCGTCAGGGTGGTGCCGCTCTCGGCGCGGGCCCACACCGAGAAGTCGTACGTCTTGCCCTGCTCGACCCGGACACCGGTGTTGTAGCCGGCATTGGTCACGGAGGAACCGGCGCCCAGGGAGAGGTAGTTGCGGTTGCGCTCGTTCAGGCGGCCCGAGTCGTTCAGGACCTGTGCGGTGCCGTCGACCGTCCAGGAGGTCAGCGGGGTGTATGACCGGTTGTCGACGGTGGAGTACTCGAAGGATCGGTTCTGCACGAGCTCGGCGTAGAGGCCGCCGTCGGCCGCCCGGTTGATGTCCTCGAAGAAGACGCCGTACATCGTGTCGTCGATCTTCGCGCCCTTGGCGGTGGGGTCGACGGTGATGGCGTAGTCGGTCACGGCCTCGGCGTGCGCGGGGGCGGGGACGAGGACGGTGGCCGTCAGAAGCGCGGTCGAGGTGAGACCGATTCTCCAGCGGGTGCGGGTGGTGCTGCGTGACATGTGTGACTCCGCGGCTCAGTGGTGCGCGTTGTATGTCAGTTGTTCGAAATGTCGGACGATGATCAGCACTTCGAACGGCAAGATAGGGAGGGGGCCGAGACGCGTCAATGGGGCGTGCAGCAACGGATGTGACGGAGGGCGGCTGAGGATGGGCGAGTTCCGGCCAGTTCCGGACGTACTGGCGTACCTCGCGGGGAGTTGGCGGGTGCAGCGGTCGGTACGGGACCGGGCGAGCGGCGACGAGGGCCGCTTCGACGGGATCACCGTGTTCAGCGCGCTGGAGGAGGGCGGCCCGGGGCACGACGGGCTGCTGCACAAAGGTCTGCCGCACGACGGTCTGCCGCACAACGGGCTGCTGCACGAGGAGTCCGGCACGTTCGTCTGGCTCGGCGTCGCCCGGCCCGCGGAGCGCACCCTGCGCTTCCTGCCGGGGCCGACGGCCGGCACGGCCGACGTGCGGTTCGCCGACGGCCGTCCCTTCCACGACCTGGACCTGACGAGCGGCCGGCACATCGCCGACCACCCCTGCTCCGCCGACCTCTACCAGGGCGAGTTCACTGCCCTGGGAGCGGACCGCTGGCGGACGCTCTGGCGGGTGGCCGGACCGGCCAAGGACCTGCTGCTCATCACCGACTACATGCGGGTGGGCTGAACCGAGGTCCCTTCGAGCCGCAGGTTCCAGCGACCGCCCCGGCCGGTGACCGTGGTCGTCGACAGGGGGCGCACATCGATGTTCCAGTACGTCGACGGAGGCGCCTTGAGCGCGTACACCACCGCGGCCCGGATCACGCCGGGCTCGGCGACCGCCACGATCCGGTCGCCGTCCCCGAGCGGGCGGGTGTCGAGCCAGTCGCCCACCCGGGTGATGAAGTCCAGCAGGGACTCGCCGCCGTGCGGGGTGGCCAGCGGGTCGGCCAGCCAGGCGTCCACGGCCGCCGGCTCACGGGCCATCGCCTCGCCCAGGGTGAGCCCCCGCCAGCGGCCCATGGCGCAGTCCCGCAGGGCGAGTTGCACGAGTGGGGCGTAGCCGAGGGCGTCGCCGGTGGTGCGGCTGCGCGGGGTGGGCGAGCAGTAGCGCAGCTCGGCGGCGGCGAGGGGCAGGAGGTCGGGGACCACCCGCTGCACCTCGTCCCAGCCCGCCTGGTCCAGCGGCTGGTCGTCCTCGAAGCGTTCCGCGAGCAGCGAGGTGCTGCGAGCGGCGGCGACGAACGTGACCCGAAGTGGCATGCGGTGATGGTGAGCCGCACAACTGCGCAGGTCAAGGGGTGTCGGCCGATGGGTTCGGGAATTCTTACCGGTGAGTCAGGCCGGGTCGGACAAGTCACTGGAAAACGAGCGCCATCCATTGGCCGGGCTTCTCCAGCGCCGCGAAGCCGACCCGTTCGTACACCCCGTGCGCGTCGTGCGTGGCCAGCAGTATGCGGCGCAGCCCGTGCGGCCGCAGGTGGTCGCGTACGGCGGCGACGAGGGCGGTGCCGAGGCCCTTGCCCCGGGCCGCCGGGTCCACGTACACGTCGCACAGCCACGCGAAGGTCGCGAGGTCCGTGACGACCCGCGCATAGGCGACCTGCTCCCCTGACGCGGTCTCGTAGACGCCGAAGTTCAGCGAACCGGCGATCGCCCGGTCCTGCTTCGCCCGCTCGCGCCCGATCGCCCAGTACGCGTCCGTGGACAGCCAGCGGTGCACGCGTCCGGCGTCGATGCGGGCGGGGTCGGTGGACATCTCGTAGCCCTCGGCGAGGGGCAGGGTGGCGTTCATGCGGGGATCCTCACCGCATCACGGGCGCCGTGTCGAACCGTTTGCGGGGAGCGCCTCGTCGGCCGCCGCCCGCAGCCGCCGTACCCCCTCCGCGATCTCCTCGGTCCCGGCGACGGCCGCGAAGCTCAACCGCGCGTGGGCGGCCGGGGGTTCGGCGCTGAAGTAGGGGCGGCCGGGGGTGAGGGCGACGCCCGCGCGCAGCGCGGCGGAGGTGAACGCGCCCTCGTCCGTGCCGTCGGGCAGCCGCAGCCACAGGTGGTAGCCGCCGGACGGGACGTGCGGGAGGGCGATTTCGGGCAGCCGCAGCCGCAGCGCGGAGGTCATCGCGTCCCGCCGGGCCCGCAACTCGGCGGCGACGGCCCGCAGATGGCGTGGCCAGGCGGGCGAGCCGACGAGTTCGAGGGCCGCCTCCTGGAGCGGGCGGGGCACGAAGAAGGTGTCGACGACCTGGATGGCGCGCAGGCGCTCAAGGACCGGACCGCGGGCGGCCAGCGCGCAGACCCGGAAGCTCGGCGAGGTCGCCTTGGTGAGCGAGCCGACGTGGACGACGACGCCGTCGGGGTCGTCGGCGGCGAGCGGACGCGGCAGCGGTCCGGCGTCCTCGTGCGCGAGCCGCCGCACGAAGTCGTCCTCGACGACGAACGCGCCCGCCTCGCGCGCGATGCGCAGCACCTGCGCCCGCCGGCCGGCCGCGAGGACGGCGCCGGTCGGGTTCTGGAACAGCGGCTGGCAGACGAAGACCCGGGCTCCGGTCGCCCGGAACGCGTCGGCGAGCAGCTCCGGCTTCACACCGTCCGGGTCGACCGGGACCGGTACCGGACGCAGGCCCGCCGAGCGGGCGATCGCGAGCATGCCGGGGTAGGTGGGCGACTCGACGAGCACCGGCGCGCCGGGCGGGGCGAGGGCGCGCAGGGCGGTGGTGAGGGCCGCCTGGCCGCCCGCGCTGACCAGTACCTCGGCCGCGGTGACGGAGCCGCCGATGGTCCGCGCGAACCACTCGCGCAGCTCGGGCAGCCCTTCCATGGGCGGCCGCCCCCACGCTCCGGGCCGCCGTCCCGCGCGCGCCAGCGCCGCGGCCATCGCCCGCTCCGGCTGCAGCGAGGGGTGCAGATAGCCGCCGTTGAACTCGACGACGCCGGGCGGCGGGGCGGCCAGCGACACCGTGACCCCGGAGGCGTCCACGGAACGCGGGACGAGGTCGGCGGCGCCGTCCGCGCTGAGAGCGACCTCCTGCCAGGACGTGTCGCCGGCCGGCGCGCCGGTCGTCCCCGTCGGCCGCGCCCGGAAGGCGCCCGCGCCCGGCCGGGTGACCACCAGCCCCTCGGCGGCGAGCTGCGCCAGCGCCCGCGAGACCGTCACGGGGCTCACCCGGAACCGTTCGACCAGGGCCCGGCTCGACGGGAGCTTTCCACCGGGAGAGTAGCGGTCGAACTCCCGACGCAGTCGATCCGCCAGCTCACCCACGCTGCTACGCTCTTGCATGGAGACACAGAGTAGCGCTACTGCCCGGCCCGCGATAGCGGTCAGCACCCCGGACGCCGGCCCTCGCACGGCGGACGCCCCGCCCGGGTCGAGCGGCCTCGGCACCCTGCTCGCCGTCCTCGGCGTCGTCGCGTTCTCCCTCACCTTCCCCGCGACCGCCTGGGGTCTCGAAGGCTTCGGCCCCTGGTCGCTGGTGGCCGCGCGCAGCGTCCTGGCCGCGCTGATCGCGGGCACATGTCTGCTCGTGCTCAGGGTCCCGCCGCCCGCCCGGCGGCACTGGGCGGGGCTCGCGGTCGTGGCCGCCGGGGTCGTCGTCGGCTTCCCGCTGCTCACCACGCTCGCGCTGCGGACGTCCACCACCTCGCACGCCGCCGTCGTGGTCGGTCTGCTGCCGCTGACGACCGCGCTGCTGTCCGCCCTGCGCATGGGCACCCGCCCCTCCCGCACCTTCTGGGCGGCGGCCCTGGCCGGCGCGGGCGCGGTGGCGGCGTTCACCGTGCAGCAGAGCGGCGGCGCGCTGACCAGCGCCGACCTGTACCTGTTCGGGGCGCTGCTGGTGTGCGCGGCCGGCTACACCGAGGGCGGCCGGCTGGCCCGGGTCATGCCGGGCTGGCAGGTCATCGGCTGGGCCCTGGTGTGCTGTCTGCCGCTGAGCGTGCCCGCCGCCGCGCTCGCCCTGGCCCACGAGCCCGTCCGGCTGACCGCGCACAGCGTGGCCGGGCTGCTGTGGGTCGCGGCCGGCTCGCAGTTCCTCGGGCTGGTCGTCTGGTACCGGGGCATGGCGGCCATCGGCATCCCCAAGGCCAGCCAGTTGCAGTTGGCCCAACCCCTGCTCACACTGGTGTGGTCGGTGCTGCTGCTGGGCGAGCACCTCACGCCCGCCGCTCCGCTGACGGCCGCGGCCGTGCTCATCTGCATCGCGGTCACGCAGCGGGCGCGCGGCTAGTGCCTTTCCGGTCACGGCACTGGCCTCGGCAGAACGTGCCGCCGCTTCCGCATCCGATGAGGAGGCCCCACAGATGCGCGCAACCAAGGGCGACCAGCTTGTCCAGCACGGCAGGGTGGTCGGCCAACACGACAAGGTCGGCGAGATCGTCGAAGTACTGGGCCAGGCAGGCAACCCTCCGTACCGCGTCCGCTTCGAGGACGGGCACGTGGGCCTGTGCTCACCCGGCCCCGACACGGAGATCCGGCACAGGACGGCCGAGGAACGACGGCGGTAGACCGCCGGCGGTAGCTCGACCGCAGATCAGCGCGGGGGCTGCGCCGGCTGCTGGTAGTGGTCGGCGACCACCCGCGCCATCGCCCCGATCGGGTCCGCCTTGACGTCCTTGGCGGCGAAGAAGACGTGCCCGCGCACCTGCGGGTGCGCGGCGGCCAGATCGAGGTGGTCGGACAGTTCGGCCGGGTCCTGCCAGGCGGCGGGCTGCGTCGGGTCGCCCGCCCGGTACAGGGCCTCGCCGATGTAGAGCCGCGTGCGGCTGCCCTTCGCCACCTCCGCCCACCAGGGCACGAGTTTGGCGTAGTCGGCGGCCGACTGGCCGATGTTCCAGTACAGCTGCGGGACGACGTAGTCGATCCAGCCCTCCCGCACCCACTTGCGGGTGTCGGCGTGGATGTCGTCGTACGACTGAAGCGCCCGCGTGTCGGAGCCGCGCGAGTCGGTGGAGGCGTTGCGCCACACGCCGAAGGGGCTGATGCCGAACTGGGTGCCGGGCCGTACGGCCTTGATCCGGGCGGCCGTCTCCAGCACCAGCTTGTCGATGTTGTCGCGCCGCCAGGCGGCCCGGCTCGGGAAGGCGCCGCCGTAGGCGTCGTACGCGGCGTCGTCGTCGAAGCTCTGGCCGGCCACCGGGTAGGGGTAGAAGTAGTCGTCGAAGTGCACGGCGTCCAGGGGGTATTTCTCCACCGCGTCGAGGATCGCGTCCTCGACGAACGCGCGAACCTCGGGCAGCCCCGGGTTGTAGTAGAGCTTCCCGCCGAACGGCACCACCCAGTCCGGATGTCTGCGGGCCGGGTGGGAGGCGATGAGCTTCGTGGGGTCGTCGTGGGTCGCGACCCGGTACGGGTTGAACCAGGCGTGCAGCTGCAGGCCCCGCGCATGGGCCTCCGTGACGGCCGTGCCCAGCGGGTCCCAGCCCGGCGCCTTGCCCTGGGTGCCGGTGAGGACCTGCGACCACGGCTCGTACGGCGAGGGCCACAGGGCGTCGGCCGTCGGCCGCACCTGCATGACGACGGTGTTGAGCCGTCTGCGGACCGCCAGGTCGAGCCAGGCGATCAGCTCGGCGCGCTGCGCGGCGGCGGTCAGTCCGGCGCGCGACGGCCAGTCGCGGTTGGAGACCGTCGCCAGCCACATCCCCCGCATCTCGGTCGTCGCCCGCCGCTCCCCTGTCGCCCGTCGCTCCCCCACGGGAGCGGCCGCCGCACCCGTCGTGGTGAACGCCGACAGCGCTGCCAGCGCGAACGCCCGCCGGGTCAGTCGCCCCATCGCACACATCCCCACATACTCCGCGGATCCGCTCGGTCACGGATCGTATCGGGGCCCAGCATGCCCCCACCCCGGCGATCGATCATCGATACTTGCTAGTAACGTGCACGATCGGAGCAGGCCGGCCGGAATCCGGCGGACCTGTCACGGCCATCAGAGTCAGCGCGGCGAAAGGGACGATGTGACGGGCACCCCAGCGGGAGACATCTCACGGGTCGGCGTGGTCGGCTGCGGCCAGATGGGGGCGGGCATCGCCGAGGTCTGCGCCCGCGCCGGACTCGACGTCAAGGTCGCCGAGACCACCGGCGAAGCCCTGGAGATCGGCCGTACCCGGCTGTTCAACTCCCTGGCCAAGGCCGCCGAACGCGGCAAGATCTCCGAGGAGGAGCGGGACGCGACGCTGGCGCGCCTCAGCTTCACCACGGACCTCGGCGAGTTCGCCGACCGCGACCTGGTCATCGAGGCCGTGGTCGAGAACGAGCAGGTCAAGACCGAGATCTTCCAGGTCCTCGACCAGGTCGTGACCCGCCCGGACGCGATCCTCGCCTCCAACACCTCCTCCATCCCGCTGGTGAAGCTGGCGGTCGCCACCTCACGGCCCGACCAGGTCGTCGGCATCCACTTCTTCAACCCGGCCCCCGTGCAGAAGCTCGTCGAGCTGATCCCGGCGCTGACCACCTCCGAGGGCACGCTCGGCCGGGCGCAGCTGTTCGCCGAGAAGCTGCTCGGCAAGCACGCGATCCGCGCCCAGGACCGCTCCGGCTTCGTCGTCAACGCGCTGCTGATCCCCTACCTGCTCTCCGCGATCCGGATGTTCGAGACGGGCATCGCCAGCCGCGAGGACATCGACAACGGCATGGAGATGGGCTGCGCCCACCCGATGGGGCCGCTGAAGCTGTCCGACCTGATCGGCCTGGACACCGTCGCCTCGGTCGCGCAGTCGATGTACGACGAGTACAAGGAGCCGCTGTACGCCGCTCCCCCGCTGCTCCAGCGCATGGTGGACGCGGGCCGGCTGGGCCGCAAGACCGGCTCGGGCTTCTACACGTACTGATGACCCACCGTGTTCGCCACGGGCCCGGCATTCCTCGGAGTGCCGGGCCCGTTCGCTTCACACACCGTGTGCGCACCGGGCCCGCATATGCCGCGCGCACACGCTCCCCGTGGGCCCACCAGGCGAGTTGACTCATCATGCCCATGCAAGGGGTGTGAGACGACTACGGAAAGGAGCGGACACGTGACCGCCGATCCCGAGCATCCCGTCGTCCATGGAGAACTCGCAGAGTTACGGCGCCGGCTCGACGTGGCGTACGCCCGCGTCGAGGGCGGGCTGGCTCTGCTGACGCACCGCACCGAGGAGTCCGCCAAGGAGATCGCCGAACTGAGCAGCCGCATCGTGACGCTGGAACAGGCACGCTGGCCGCTGCCGGCCATCGCCGCCCTCACCGCCGTAGGCGCACTGGTCGTGACGGTCTGGCAGGCCCTGGCCCACTAGGGCGGTTTCGCTTCAGGGCCCGACAGCGGGCCTCAGGTGGTGCAGCAGCATCAGCGCGGCCGCCATGTTGGCGGCCGGGACCTCCCCCCGGGCGACCAGGTCGGGAACGAGCTCGAGGGGGACCCACTCCCGGCGGTCCGACTCGAAGTCGTCGACCGGGTGTCCCACGTACTCGCCCCTGTCCGACCAGTAGATGTGGTGGACGGCGTCGGTGAGCCCGTTGGACGGCTCCACGCTCATCAGGTGGTGCAGCGGCCCCGGTCGCCAGCCGGTCTCCTCCTCGAGTTCCCTGGCGGCCGCGCGGGCGACGTCCTCGCCGTCCTCGACCACGCCCGCCGCGAGTTCCCACCCCCAGCTGTCGGTGATGAAGCGGTGGCGCCACAACAGCAGGACCTCGTTGGCCTCGTTCACGACCGTCGCCACCGCGACGGGCCTCAGCCGTATGAGGAAATGATCGAGATGTCGGCCGTCCGGCAACTCCACATCCGCCAGGTTGACGCTGAACCAGCGGTTTTCATACACAGTTTGTTCGTTCTGTTTCGTCCACTGCACGGTTCTGCCACCTTCCGTCGAGTAAGTGGCAATATCGCAGCAGGAACTATGCAGCGTCGGCGTCGCTACCGGTGTTGATGTCTGTCGTCGGACACCCCGTGACACTCCGTCTACAGCGGTACGCGCAGCGCCCCGTCGATGAGTTCGGCGGCCTCGGCCGTGCCCGCGCAGTCGCTGCGGACCAGGTGTTCGCGCACCGCCCGAAGTCTGTCGCGCACACGCTGGGACTCCATTCCCCGCGCCTGCTCGGCCATCCGCACGGCGGTGACCACCGCCTTGTCGGTGTCGCCCTGCCGCAGTTCGATCGTGCTGAGCATGGCCAGCCGGTGCACCCGCCCCCGGTCGTGCGACGGGTTGTCGACGGCGGCCGCGGCATGCTCGGCGGCTGCCGCGAGGTCGCCGAGGCTGAGCAGCGCCTCCGCCACCTGGACGTTGACCAGGCCCGGCTGGACATAGCCGGTCTCGTCGGGCTCATGTCCTGGCCGGATCCGTTCGGCGGCCGTCTCCGCGCGCCGGATGCACGACAGGGCGCTCGTGCCGTCGCCGAGGTGGGCGTACGCCTTGGCCTGCATCGCGTACAGGTCGGAGGCGAGCGCGGGCGTGATGTGCCTGCCCGCCGCCCGCAGCGCGGCCTCCGCGAAGGCGACGGCCTGCCGGTACTCGCGCATGAACAGCGACTGGTTGACCAGGAGAGCTATGACATACGCCCCAAGTCCCCGGTCGCCGCTGGCCTTTGCCAGCCGCAGCGCCTGATGGAAGTAGCGCTGGGCGAGCCCGTGCGCGTCGGAGTCGTACGCGCAGATTCCGGCGACGGCGACCAACCCGCCGGTGGCCCGGTGCAGTTGACGGCCCGTCTCGTCGGTGTAGCTGCCCCTCAGTAAGGGTGCGGCCTCCGCGTTCAGGAAGCCGACGATCCGGCTGCGGGTCGCGATGCCACCGGCCTTGCGGTACATCTGCTCGTAGTGGGCGCGGGCGGCGCGCAGCATCTCGATGTCGGCGGAGGTGACGCGATGCCGGCCGCCGCGGGAGACGTCCACGTCCTCCGGCGGGTTCTCCCACTCCCACACCGGCATCACGGCCGGCGTGCCGGTGACGGCGGGAGCGCCCAGGAGGTGCGGGCGCTGCTGCTCGTCGGAGCGCCACAGGGCGGTGGCCCGCTCGACGAACCCGGAGAGCGAGGTGCCGTGCGGGCTGGACGGCTCCCCCGGCACGCCGAGACCGATGTCGTCGAGGGTGACCGGCCGGTGCAGGCGGGTGGCGAGCACTTCGCAGATCAGGTCGGGCACCTGGCCCCGCGGCCGCTGGCCCTTCAGCCACCGGGCCACCGCCGTGTGCTCGTACCGCAGGGCGAGTCCGCGGGCCCGTCCGGCCTGGTTGACGTGGGCGGCGAGGCCCGCGTGCGAGATGCCCGCCTCGTCCAGGATCGCGTCGAGCAGAGTGTTGGGCTGCATGAGTGGCCCCCCGGTACCTCGGTGCCGTCAGCGTAGTGGGTCCGCACTCACACGGGGTGTGAACGGAGTGCGCGCATTCGCAGGGTGTGCGCGCTGTCGCGCAGCGTTTCCCGGCCGCTTGACTGGAATGCCTCGCAAGAGGTCCGCCGGGCCGTCGGCTCCCCCTCAAGAACGACGGCCCGGCGACGCGCTCCGCGGGTCCGGCGCAATTCCGGTGCGGGTGGTCGAGGCCACCACGGACCCGGGGTCGACACAGCCCCCGCACCCTGGGGGTGCGGGGGCTGTGCGACCGGCGTCAGCCTCGCAGTACCGCTCCCGTGCGCTCGCCGGCAAGAGCGACAGCGGCATCCCGGGCGGCCGAGGCCTCGTCGACGGTCAGGGTCCGATCGCCCGCACGGAAACGCAGCGCGTACGCCAGCGACTTGCGCCCCTCACCGAGCTGATCCGCGTTCTCGTAGACGTCGAACAGCCGGATCCCCTCCAGCAGTTCACCCGCGCCCTCCCGCAGCGCGGCCTCGACCTCGGCGTGCGGCACGAACCTGTCCACGACGAGGGCGACGTCCTGCGTGGCCACCGGGAACGTGGAGATGCTCGGCGCCTGGGGCGTGTCGTCGCCGACCTGCTCCAGGACGTCGAGGTTCAGCTCCATCGCGCAGGTCCGCGCGGGCAGCCCCAGCGCCTTCAGCACCCGCGGATGCAGCTCACCGGCGTGGCCGACGACCCGCTCCGCGCCGTCGACGACCACGACGAGCTCGGCGCAGCGACCGGGGTGCCACGGCCCGTACTGACCGCTGCGGACGACCAGCTCGGCGCCGGCCTCTCGGGCGACGGCCCGCGCCGACTCGATCGCGTCGGCCCAGTCCGACGGGCGGCCCTTGCCCCACCAGCCGGCCTGCTCGCGGGCGCCGGCGAGGACGGCGGCGACATGGCGCGGCTGCTCGGGCAGCACGGCGTCGAGCGAGGCCAGCTCCTCGTCGGTGGGGCGGCGGTCGACGGGCAGATGACCGGCGACGCGCTGCTCCTCGCGCGGGAGGAAGACCAGACCGGTCTCGAACAGGGCCAGGTCGTGACTGCCCCGCCCGTCGTTGCGCCGCAGGGCGCCGAGCAGGCCCGGCAGCAGCGACGTGCGCAGCGCGGGCTCCTCGTCGCTCAGCGGGTTGGTGAGCTTGACGACGCGGCGGGCCGGGTCGTCGGCGTCCAGTCCGAGCTGGTCGAAGACCTGCTCGCCGATGAACGGGTAGTTCGGCGCCTCGACATAGCCGGCCCCGGCGAGGGCGCGGCCGACGCGGCGGTGCAGCCGCTGGCGGTGGGTGAGGCCGCGGCCCGAGGGGAGCTTGGGCAGCGTGGAGGGCAGGTTCTCGTAGCCCTCCAGCCGGATGACCTCCTCGGCGAGGTCGTTGGCCTCGACGAGGTCGGGCCGCCAGGACGGGACGGTGACGATGAGCTCGTCCTGCCCGTAGACGTCGCAGCCGATCTCCTGGAGGCGGCGCACGACGGTCTCCCGGCCGTAGACGACGCCCGCGACCTTGTCCGGGTGGTCCGCCGGGACGCTGATCGTGTGCGGGGCGGACGGGGCGATGATCTCCGTGACGCCCGCGTCGGCCGTACCGCCGGCGAGGAGCACCAGCAGGTCGACCGTGCGCTGGGCGGCGGCCGCGGCGGCGGCCGGGTCGACGCCGCGCTCGAAGCGGCGCGACGCCTCGGAGGACAGCTTGTGGCGACGGGCCGTGCGCGCGATCGACACCGCGTTGAAGTGGGCGGCCTCGATGACGACGTCGGTCGTGACGTTCCCGCCGTTCTCGGGGGCATCGTGATCGGCGATCTCGGTGTTGGCGCCGCCCATGACACCGGCGAGGCCGATGGGACCGCGGTCGTCGGTGATGACGAGGTCCTCGGCGTGCAGTGTGCGGGTCACTCCGTCGAGGGTGACGATCTGCTCGCCCTCACCGGCCCGGCGGACGCCGATGGCGCCCTGGACCAGCGAACGGTCGTAGGCGTGCAGCGGCTGGCCGAGCTCCATCATCACGTAGTTGGTGATGTCGACGGCGAGCGAGATCGGGCGCATGCCGACCTTCTGCAGCCGGCGCTGCAGCCAGATCGGGGAGCGCGCCTCGGGGCTCAGACCGGTGACGGTGCGGGCGGTGAAGCGGTCGCAGCCCATCGGCTCGGAGACCTGCACCGGGTAGCCGAAGGCGTTCGGCGCCGGTACGTCGAGCAGGGCGGGGTCGCGCAGCGGCAGGCCGTAGGCGATGGCGGTCTCGCGGGCGACGCCGCGGATGGACAGGCAGTCGCCGCGGTTGGCGGTGACGGCGATGTCCAGGACCTCGTCGACGAGCTCCAGGAGCTCGATGGCGTCCTTGCCGACCTCGGTCTCCGGCGGCAGCACGACGATGCCGTGGCTGCCGTCGTCGCCCATGCCCAGCTCGTCGCCGGAGCAGATCATGCCGTGGGACGTCCTGCCGTACGTCTTGCGCGCGGCGATGGCGAAGTTGCCGGGGAGGACGGCGCCCGGGAGGACGACGACGACCTTGTCGCCGACGGCGAAGTTGCGGGCGCCGCAGACGATCTCCTGCGGCTCACCGGTGCCGTTGGCCGTGCCGACGTTCACCGTGCAGAAGCGGATGGGCTTCTTGAAGCCCTCCAGCTCCTCGATGGTGAGCACCTGACCCACGACGAGCGGGCCCTTGAGGTCGGCGCCGAGCTGCTCGACGGTCTCGACCTCGAGGCCTGCGGAAACGAGCTTGGCCTGCACGTCACGGCCGGTCTCGGTGGCCGGCAGGTCGACGTACTCCCGCAGCCAGGAAAGCGGGACCCGCATCAGATCTCCATCCCGAACGGCCGAGTGAACCGGATGTCACCCTCGACCATGTCTCGCATGTCTTCGACGTTGTGGCGGAACATCAGCATCCGCTCGATGCCGAACCCGAAGGCGAACCCGCTGTACTTCTCCGGGTCGACGCCGCAGGCGGCCAGCACCTTGGGGTTGACCATGCCGCAGCCGCCCAGCTCGATCCAGCCCTCGCTGGAGCAGGTGCGGCAGGGGCGGTCGGGGTTGCCGACGGACTCGCCGCGGCAGACGTAGCACACCATGTCCATCTCGGCGGACGGCTCGGTGAAGGGGAAGAAGTTCGGCCGCAGCCGCGTCTTCATGCCCTCGCCGAACAGCGACTGGACCATGTGGTCCAGGGTGCCCTTGAGGTCGGCCATGGTCAGGCCCTCGTCGACGGCGAGCAGCTCGACCTGGTGGAAGACCGGGGTGTGCGTGGCGTCCAGCTCGTCCGTGCGGTAGACGCGGCCGGGGCAGATCACGTACACCGGCAGCTCGCGCTGCATCAGCGAGCGGATCTGGACGGGCGAGGTGTGGGTGCGCAGCACGACGCCGGACTCGGTGCCGCCTTCGGGCCCCTGCACGAAGAACGTGTCGGCCTCGCCGCGGGCCGGGTGGTCCGGGCCGATGTTCAGGGCGTCGAAGTTGAACCACTCGGCCTCGACCTGGGGGCCCTCGGCGACCTCGTAGCCCATGGCCACGAAGACGTCCTCGATGCGCTCCGACAGCGTGGTGAGCGGGTGGCGGGCGCCGGCGGGCACCCGGTCGTGGGGCAGCGTGACGTCCACCGCCTCCTCGACCAGCACCCGCTGGTCCCGCTCGGCCTCCAGCTCCTCCTGGCGCGCGGCGAGACCCTTGTTCACGGCGCCGCGGGCCTGGCCGACGAGCTTGCCGGCGGCGGCCTTGGCGTGCGGGGGCAGGGCGCCGATCTCGCGGTTGGCGAGGGCCAGCGGGGAGGAACCGCCGGTGTGGGCGACCTTCGCCTCCTGGAGCGCTTCGAGGGAGTCCGCGGCGGCGAAGGCGGCGAGCGCCTCGTCCCGCATGCGCTCGATCTCTTCCGGTTTCAAGGCCTCGACCTCTACAGGGTCGTACGACTTATTCGGTGCCGACATCTCTTCCCGTGCTTCCGATTGGCTGGCTGAAGGTCCCCGTCACCGACTCACGCTGAGGTCAGAGGGCCGTCCATGGGACACAAAGGTGCCAAAGGCCGAGTCTAACGGGGTGGAGGTACGCGCATGCGCCCGCGGGCGGCCGGGCCGGTTCTCAGGTGAGATACGCGGGGGCGCTCACGGGCAACGTAAATCGGAACTCGGCGCCGCCGCCGGGGGCGCGGCCGACCGTGATGGTGCCGCCGTGTGCTTCGACGATGCCCTTGACGATGTACAGCCCGAGGCCCGTGCCGCCGCGCTTGCTGCCCCGCCAGAAGCGGGTGAAGACGCGGTTCATGGACTCCTCCGGGATGCCTGCGCCCTCGTCGCTCACGGTGACCGACGTACCGGTGTCCTCCCCTTCCCGGGGGGACGCGGTGGGCGTGATGTCGATCGTGACGGTTCCCTCGCCGTGGCGCACCGCATTTTCGATGAGGTTGCTCAGCACCTGGTCGACCTTGTCGGGGTCGGCCCACAGGTCGGGCAGCGGCTGCACGAGACGCAGCAGGAACCGGTCGGCGGGCTGTCCGGCGGCGACGTAGGCCTGGATGTGCCGTCCTACGGCCGCGCCTATGTCGACGGGCTGGCGGCGCACCTCCAGTCGTCCGGAGTCGATGCGCGAGATGTCGAGCAGTTCGGCGATGAGCCGGGTGACCCGGTCGGCGTCGGCGTCGACGGTCTCCAGCATCAGCCGTTTCTGGTCGTCGGTGAACCGCGACCACTTGGCGAGCAGGGTGGCGGTGAAGCCCTTGACGGAGGTGAGGGGCGAGCGCAGTTCGTGGGCGACGATGGCGATCAGCTCGGCGTGGCTGCGCTCGGTGCGGCGGCGGGCCTCGGTGTCGCGGATCGAGACGACGACCCGGCGGACGGGGCCGGTGGGTTCGGTCCGCAGGTACCGGGCGGTGACGAGCACCTCGCGCCCGCCCGGCAGCAGCAGGTTGCGCTCGGGCTGGCCGACGCGGATGGCGAGGCCGCCGTAGGGGTCGGTCAGCTGCCACCAGCGGCGGCCTTCGAGGTCCTCTAACGGCAGGGCCTTGTCGAGGCGCTGTCCGAGGGCGTCCGCGGCGGGGACCGCGGTGATGCGCTGGGCGGCGGCGTTGAAGCAGATCACGTGCCCGTGCTCGTCGGCGACGACGAGTCCGTCGGGCAGGTCGTCGGGGTCGATGCCGAGTCCGGCGAGGTCACCGGCCGGCCGTGGCGTGGGCGGCACGGCCTGTGCATCCCGTGTACTGCTCATGCCGACGCTCATTCCCCGTACCCCACCTCTCAGACGACTGAGGGGCCCCCGAGCTGGTCACCCTACTAGCTCTCGGTGACGGAGCGGCACCCTCCGGAGGCGCGCTGTGCACGGGCCGATGCATAGAGACATACGGCGGCGGCGGTCGCCAGGTTCAGGCTTTCGGCCTTCCCGTGGATCGGAACCCGTACGACGGCGTCGGCGAGGTCGCGGGTCTCCTCGGGGAGCCCCCAGGCCTCGTTGCCGAACACCCAGGCGGTGGGCCCGCCCATGGTGCCCTTGTCGAGCTCGTCGTCGAGGTCGTCGTCCCCCGCGCCGTCGGCGGCGAGGATCCGCACCCCGGCCTCCTTCAGCCCGGCCACTGCCCGCTCGACGGGCACCCCGACGGCGACGGGCAGATGGAACAGCGACCCGACGGAGGCGCGGACGGCCTTGGGGTTGTAGAGATCGACGGAGGCGTCGGTGAGGACCACGGCGTCCGCCCCGGCGGCGTCGGCGCAGCGCAGGACGGTGCCGGCGTTCCCGGGGTCGCGCACATGGGCGAGCACGGCGACCAGCTTCGGCCGGGCGGCGAGGATCTCCTCGAAGGGCGTGTCCAGGAACCGGCAGATCCCGACGAGACCCTGCGGGGTGACGGTGGTGGAGATGTCCTCGATGACCTGCTCGTCGGCGAGGTGCACCCGGGCGCCGGCGCCTCGCGCCTCCCCGATGATGTCCGCGTACCGCTCCGCGGCCTCGACGGTGGCGAACAGTTCCACGAGCGTCGCGTCGCCGTCGGCCCGGTGCGCGGCCGCCTCCCGCACGGCCTGCGGCCCCTCCGCGAGAAACAGCCGCTCCTTCCCCCGGAAGTTCCGCCGGGCGAGCCGCCGCGCGGCGGACACCCGGGGAGAGCGGGGCGAGATCAGCTCGGGGCTGGCGGAGGACATGTACTGGTTCACCTTCGGCGACGGGGTCGACCTGGGGCCGACCTGAGTGGACTTCCCAGGGGCGCGGGGAACTGCGCGACCGGCCACAGCGGGCCCGCGGCCGACCGGCGGCCATGGCGTCCGCAGCAAAGGACCCGCAGGCGGAACCTGCGGGTCCTTTCACGTCGGCCTAAAGCCAGCGCAGCGTCACGCGGCCTTGGGCGCGTTCACGTCCGCCGGGAGGGCCTTCTGCGCGACCTCGACCAGCGCGGCGAACGCGGTGGCGTCGTTCACGGCCAGCTCGGCCAGGATCTTGCGGTCGACCTCGATGTTCGCGGCCTTCAGACCCTGGATGAGGCGGTTGTACGTCATGCCGTTCTGACGGGCCGCAGCGTTGATGCGCTGGATCCACAGCTGACGGAAGTCGCCCTTGCGCTTCTTGCGGTCGTTGTAGTTGTAGACCAGCGAGTGGGTGACCTGCTCCTTGGCCTTGCGGTACAGGCGCGAACGCTGACCGCGGTAGCCGGAGGCCGCCTCGAGGATCGCCCGGCGCTTCTTGTGGGCGTTGACTGCCCGCTTGACGCGTGCCACTTGTTTAACTCCTTGTAGCGGGGCCGTGGTTCATGGTCACACGGCCCGGAATCGATGGGGTCCCGGTCCAGACGTACGGCGCGCGATGATCAAGGGATCAGGCGCCGCCGCGTCACTTGCCGAGAAGCTTCTTGATCTTCGCGGCGTCGCCCGGGGCCATCTCGGCGTTGCCGGTGAGGCGACGCGTCACGCGGGACGACTTGTGCTCGAGCAGGTGGCGCTTGCCGGCGCGCTCGCGGAGCACCTTGCCGGAGCCGGTGATCTTGAAGCGCTTGCTGGCACCGCTGTGCGACTTGTTCTTCGGCATAGCGCCGTTCTCTCCTCGTCGGTGGCGTTCCGGTGCCCGGTCGTGAAACCGGGCACGGTGGAACGTCGCTTGTATCGGTTGGGTCCGTGGGACTGACGTCCCTCGGATCACGCGTCGGCGGAAGCCTCGGCAGGGGCCTCGGCGTCGGCCTCGGCATTCACGGCGTCGGAGTCCGCGGCGTTCTGCGAACGGCCCGGGTTGGCCTTCGCCTCGGCCTTGCGGGCCTCCTGCGCCTGACGGGCCTCGGCCATGGCCTCGGTCTTCTTCTTGTGCGGACCGAGGACCATGATCATGTTTCGGCCGTCCTGCTTCGGGTTCGACTCGATGAACCCGAGGTCCTGGACGTCCTCCGCGAGACGCTGCAGCAGTCGGTAGCCCAGCTCGGGCCGGGACTGCTCACGACCGCGGAACATGATCGTGATCTTGACCTTGTCGCCCTGCTTGAGGAACCGGACGACATGACCCTTCTTGGTGTCATAGTCGTGCGGGTCGATCTTCGGCCGGAGCTTCATCTCCTTGATGACCGTGTGCGCCTGGTTCTTGCGCGCCTCACGGGCCTTCATGGCCGACTCGTACTTGAACTTCCCGTAGTCCATGAGCTTGCAGACCGGCGGGCGGGCGTTCGCCGCGACCTCGACCAGGTCCAGGTCGTACTCCTGCGCAAGCTCCAGTGCCTTGGCCAGGGGGACGATGCCCACCTGCTCGCCACTGGGACCGACAAGTCGCACCTCGGGAACGCGAATCCGGTCGTTGATGCGGGGCTCGGCGCTGATGGATCCTCCTCGGTAGCACCACGCGGCGGTCTGGCGGACGGCCGCGTAACGTCTGTGTTCGTTAGGCCTATAACCACGCCGAAGCACAAAAAATGCCCCGAACGATCACATGCGGGGCTCCAAGCACTACCGGAGCACCGCCGCAAGGATCGCGGGGCGCACTACCGGGCGACTCCATCGTCCGTACGGAACGATGGTGGCCGCCTGACCGGGGTGACCCGCCGTCCTGGAGGACAGTCGGGTGGGAGCTCGGAGTCTCCACTTGTGGGCCGGGCCCGCCTGCTGGGACGCACGCGTGTCCGACCGGTCGTTACACGAGATTAGCAGCCCGCGCCAGGAACGGCGAATCGAGCCTCGGTTGAGGGACCCACCCTGCCCTGCGCCTATCGTGTCCTGCATGAGTGAGACCTCCCCCGCCGGCTCCGCCGAGACCCCCGGCTCAGCCGGCTCCCCCGACTTCGACGAGATGACCCGCGACATCGCCGAGGTCCCCGCCGTCGAGGTGATCGTGACGGTCGCCGTGAACCTGATGAGCGCCGCCGCGGTGAAGCTCGGACTGACCGAGGAGGGCGACAAGTACAAGGACCTGGACGAGGCCCGCAAGCTGGTGACCGCCCTGGCCGGGCTGCTGGACGCGAGCGCGACCGAGATCAGCTCCTTCCACGCGGCGCCCCTGCGCGACGGCCTGAAGTCGCTCCAGCTCGCGTTCCGCGAGGCGTCGCTCGTCCCGGACGCGCCGGGACAGGGTCCCGGAGAGAAGTACACGGGCCCGATCTACGGCTGACCCCGCTCTCGAGCCCTCCAGCTCCCTCCGCTCCCTCGGCTCCCGTCAGCCACAGACTTTTCGGCTTTTCAGTTCTTTACGTACAGGGGCTCGCCCGGAGGCGTCGTCCCGGCCGGCAGCAACGCCAGGTCGAGACCGCGCACCAGGCGGGCCCTCAGTGTTTCGTCGGCGGCGAGACGCCGGGCCACCGCGCGGGCGGCCTCGGCGGGGGCGGCGGCCGGGTCGAGGACGAGGGCGAGGGTGCCGTCGGCCTGCCCGGGCCCGAGGTGGGCGCGGAGGACCTCCGGTTCGGCGGCCACGGCGGCCCGTACCGCCGCGATCACCGCCGGATCGGCGAGCGGGTCGGTCGTCGTACGGCCCTCGGCGAGCGCCAGCAGCGCCGGCCCCGTCAGTTCGAAGGCGACCGGGCCGGCCAGGTCGAGGACGACCGTGTCCGCCTTCTCGTGCGCGGCGGCCTGCAGCGCCTGATGCAGGGGGACGGCGACCGGGCGGGCCTCGGGGTCCCAGCGGGCGAGAGTGTCGGTGGAGGTGAAGGCGGGCAGCGCGGTGCGGCCGCCGGCCTTCAGGGTCGGGACGGCCATGTCGCTGGTCTTCTCACGCCGCAGTCCGTTCTCGTCCTCCTCCACCTCACCCAGCACCGCCACCACGGGGACGAGGAGCCGGGCGCCCTTGAGGGCCGCCAGGACCGGCCCGACGGCGGTGCGGTCCGCGGCCCAGGCGGCGAGCGCCTCGCTCAGCCGGGGGTCGGCACTGCCGTCGTCGTCGGAGAAGCCGGAGTCGGGAATGTTCTTGTTCGCCACGGTCGTCGACCTTATCGGGGGGATGCTGCTGGGCTTGTGCGGGGCCCGAAACGCGCTGGTGACGGCTTTCACGGGATTCTCAGGCTCCGCTGACACACCTTTAACGGCCGTCTAACGCCGTGCACAGTCGCCGCCCCGAGCATCTCGGGCATGGAGTCTTCCAGAGCACGTCGCAGCCGCCGCGCTCGCCCCTCGCGGCGCCGTCCGCTCCTCCACCTCGCACTCGCCACGGTCGCCGTCCTGGGGGCGACGGCGAGCGGCACCGTTTATGTGAAGGCACAGGCCCGTTCGGGCGCGGGGGCCGTATCGTCGTCCTCTCCCGCGCCGTCGGCCTCGGCCCCGGCGTCCGGGTCACAGGACGGGGAGGTGTCCGTGGAGACCGTGGCAGCGTCCGGGACGGACCACGACGGGCTGCTGGCGTCGGCGATGAGGTCGGTGACCGTGCCGGGTGCGGCGGCCGTGTCGGTGGCGGTACTGGACCTGGCCTCCGGGGCCGGCGCCGCGTACGGCGAGGGCGTCTTCGACACGGCGAGCATCGTCAAGGTGGACATCCTGGCGACACTGCTGCTCCAGGCCCAGGACGCGGACCGTGGTCTCACGGCGGCCGAGAAGTCGTACGCCACCGCGATGATCGAGAACAGTGACAACGACTCGGCGTCGGCGCTGTGGCGGACCATCGGGAAGGCGGCGGGTCTGGACGCCGCGAACGAGCGGTTCGGGCTGACGGAAACCGAGGGTGGCGACGACATGCTGTGGGGGCTGACCCAGACCACGGCCGCCGATCAACTCGCCCTGCTCCAGCAGGTGTTCGGGGACGACTCGATGCTGAGCGAGGCCTCGCGGACGTACCTGAAGGGGCTGATGGGGCAGATAGCCGTCGACCAGCGCTGGGGTGTCTCGGCCGCGGCCGACGGGTCCTCGTGGGCGCTGAAGAACGGCTGGCTGCCGCGCAGCACGACCGGGCTGTGGGACGTCAACAGCATCGGGCGGGTCACCGTCGACGGCCACGACTACCTGGTGGCCGTGCTGTCGAACGGCAACGCGACGCAGAGCGCGGGGATCGCGCTGGTCGAGGCGGTGGCCGAGGCGGCGGTGTCGGCGTTCACGGACGACGACGGCTCGGCGCCCGTCACCACGTCGGCGTCCACGTCCGCCACGTCGTCCGCCGCCGAATAGCGGTGCGCCGGCGCTAGAAGGCCTCGTACGTCTCGCGGGCGTCGTGCGGGTCGCGTTCGCGGCGGCCGCGCCACAGGAAGACCGCCGTCACCAGCAGCACTCCCCCGGCGCCGCCCGCGAGCAGGCCCGCCCAGCTCGACGTGTCGTCGTCCGTCTTCTCCTGGTCCGGGCCGGGGCCGAAGTACCGCTCGCCGGAGGCCGCGGACTGCGGGCCCTCCGGCTTGAGGGCGGCGGCGGCCTCGATCGCGGCGGCCGGGTCGGTGAAACCGTAGCCGCGGGAGTCGTCGCGGCCGCCGGAGGGGGCGTTGCGGGCGGTGTCCTCCAGGAGCTTCTTGATCTGCGCGGGCGTCAGACCGGGGTGGGCGGCCTTGACGAGCGCCACGGCCCCCGAGACGAAGGCGGAGGCCGCGGACGTCCCCCAGCCCTGGTAGTACCTGTGGTCCGGCTCGGCGATGACGACGTCGACGCCGGGCGCGCTGACCGTGGCGTACCAGCGGCGGGTGGAGAACGAGGCGCGGACGCCGTAGCGGTCGACGGCGGTCGCGGCGATGACGCCCGGGTATGCGGCCGGGTAGGAGATGTGGTCGCCCTTGTCGCCGCCGTTGCCGGCCGAGGCGACGACGACCGAGCCCTTCTTCAGCGCGTACTGGACGGCCTCGTCCTCGGCGGGCTCGGGGTGGGCGGAGGCGGAGTCGTCGCCGAGGGAGAGGTTGATGACGTCGGCGCCCTGGTCGGCCGCCCAGCGGATGCCTTCGGCGAGGGCGTTGCCACGGGTGTTGCGGGCCTTGGTGCGCTGCGGGTCGTCGTCCTCCAGGATCACGCGGACGGGGAGGATCTTCGCCTCCGGGGCGATCCCGAGGACGCCGTCGGCGTTTCCGGCGCCATGTCCGTGACCGGCGATGATGCCGGCCATCGCGGTGCCGTGGACGGCCCAGGCAGGCTGGCCCTCGACCGCGCCGAAGCCGACCATGTCCTTGCCGGCGAGTACGTTCCCTGCGAGGTCGGGGTGGTCGGCCTCGACGCCGGTGTCCAGGACGGCGACGGTGATGCCCTTGCCCTTGGTGGTCCGCCAGGCCTGCTGGGTGTGCAGGGCGTCCAGGGCCCACTGCTGGCCGCGGATGTTGTCGGCGTAGGCGGTGGCGGACGGCACGAGGGCAACCGCGGCGGCGAGGAGACAGCACAGGATCCCGGCCCGGCGGGTGGTCGTGCGACGGCTCATGAGGGCTGCTCCGTGGGCGTGACGGCGGTCTTGCGCAGGCCGCGCTCGATGCGGTCGGCGAGGCCTTGGGCCTCGTTGCCGAGGCCGGCCTGGGCGGGGGCCGTGGTGGCGCCGGTCGCGGTCGCCTCCGGGGCAGGCTGTGGGGTGTCGACGGTACGGCCGTCGGCCCAGCCGGAGACGGCGTAGACGACGACGGGTGCGTCGGTCAGGACGGAGACCGTCCACGCGGCGCGCTGCTTGTCGCCGAACGCGGCGGCGACGGTGCCCTTCGCTGCGTACGGGCGGGGCATCAGGTCCGTCCGCCGTGTCAGGCCTTCCTTCGCGAAGCGGCTGCCGAGCGAGCGCATGGCGACGGCGTCGGCCTTGGTGAACAGCAGGCCGACGGTGGTCACGTAGCTCTGGGTGGCGTCGGTGTAGGTGGCGCGCAGGAGGCGGGCGCAGCCGACGGGGGCGAGGACCTGCTGCAACAGCGGGTCGAAGGCGTCGGCGCAGGTGCTGTCCGGGGCGACCGCGATCCGCGTCCAGGTGCGGTCGGCGCCGCCCGGGCCGGCTCCCTGTCCGTCGACCGTGGGCGGGAACAGCTGGTCGACGGGCACGTTGTGCCACAGGCCGCCGGCGGTGACGTAGGTGCTGCGGTCGGCGCCGTCGTCCGAGTCCCCGACGAGCCAACTGCCGGTGACGGCACCGCCGATGAGTCCCAGTCCGAGGACGACACAGGCGGCGGCCGCCGCGGTGCGTCCCCGCCGGCCGAGGATCCGGGGCGTGTCCCCGTACCCCTCGGGCCGCGCGAACGTCACCACGGGGCGCGTGGCGCCGGGGGTGGCGCCCGGGGTCATGGGGGCACTCCAGGAGAGGGCCGGATCGGGGCCGCTCGGCACGTCCGGGGCGACGTCGGGCCGTGGCGGAGCCTCCGGCACGGGTGACTCCGTCGGCGTGGCCGGGGGGGTCGGCACGGTTGACGTGGTCGGCATGGCCGGCATGGTCGGCATGAGGAAGTCGGGCTGCCGCACGGAAGCACCAGGACTCCAGGCCGGCGGGTCGTCCAGCCCCGGGGCCGCCCGGAAGTCGCCACGGTCGCCGGCCGCCTCCGTCTGCTGCCGAGTCCGCTCGGGCGCGGGCACCCAACCGCGCGGCAGGGGCGACCAGGCACGGTCCGGAGCGGCGGCAGGGGCGCTCTGCGGGCGGGCGGGGGACCCGGTACCGCCGGCGCGCGCCGACCCGTCACCGGCCCGGCCCAAGCCGACGTGACCGGCCCCGTCGCTCCCGACAGGCCGCCCCGAATCGTCCCGGTCGCCGGGGCGAGGCGCAGACGTCCCCGCACGGGAGACGCCGTCACTCGCACCCCCCGGACGCGAGGCACCCGGGCTGGCAGGGCGCGAACCCTCGCGACCGGCGAGGCCGTACGCACCCTCACTCCCGCCCCCAGGACCCGGCACGTCGGGACCGACAGGACCGACGGGAGGTGAGGCGTCCCGGTCGGCGAGGGCCGACGTGGACGCGTCGGCGCGTCGGGCGTCCCTATCGGGGCTCGGGGTTTCCCAAGTGGTGTGCTTGAGGGTGCCGTTCGGGGTGGGGCGGGAAGCGGCCGGGGCCGAAGCGGCGGTGCGGGAGGGAGGCGCGTCGAAGAACCCGGAACCCGTCGGGGCAGCCGCCCCGGCCGCGGTGGCCGGACGCGAGGAGGCCGGGGCGGCGGGGCCCTGGCCCGCCCCGGACGCCGGGCGTGCGGAGGCCGGGGCGGCGGGGCCCTGGCCCGCCGCGGTCGTCGTACGCGAAGAACCCGGAGCCGTGGGGCCCTGGCCCGCCCCGGACGCCGGACGCGAAGAACCTGGAGCCGTGGAGCCCTGACCTGCCCCGGACGCCGGGCGCGAAGAACCCGGAGCCGTGGGGCCCTGGCCCGCCGCGGTCGTCGGGCGGGAAGTTGGGGGCTGGGTGGGAGTGGGGCGGGGGGTTGGTCTGGGGGGGCGGGGGGCGCGGCGGAAGTCGTGGGGTGGGGCGGGGCGGGGGGCTGGGGGGCGCTCTTCTGGCGGCGCGGGCGTCCCCGTGTCGGCGCTTCGGGCCGGCTGCGGCGGGGTGTCGGGGAAGCGGGCCGACGCGGGCGGCGGGGGCGGGGTCATGGCGTCCGTGTGCTGGGCCCGCAGGTCGGTGAAGCGGGGGGCGGTGCGGGGAATGGGGGGCGCGGCGGAGGAGAAGGGCGAGCCGTCCCGGGCCGGGTCCGTGTCCCCGGCGGCCGGCGCTTTCGCCGGACGCGTGTCCTGCTGCTCGGCGGGGGCCGTGCCGGCCCCGCGCGCGGGCTCCCGCTCCTGCTCCCGCTGGTCGTCCTGGCCCGTCGTGGGGGGCTGGGAGGGGTGGGGCGGCGTCGTCGGGCGTGGGGGGACGGTGGGGTGGGGCGGAACGTCCGGGCGCGGGGGGACCGAGGCGCGGCGTGCTTCCGTGCTCATGCACCCCCCGTTTCCTCGTGCCCGGGCCGTCGTTCTCGTACGCGGGCCGACGTGCGCTTGCCCGGCGGCCCGGCGCGGACACGGTGGTCCCTCCAGGGCTCGCATACCCGCACGGGCGGACCGGCATCCCGACGGGGGTGCCCGACCGGCGCCGTTCCGCCGTACGTGCGCGTCACTCTACGGCTTGTTGCTGGCCAAACGGGAACCAGTCCACGCCCCCCGGGGCATCTGCCCGGAACGTCCCCCTACCCTGCGGTAATCCAGTCTGGCAGGCTTCGTTCATGACTGCGCGCGCCGCCGACCGGGCCCGATACGACCGGGCCACCGAGCATCTCGACGCCCCTCTCGCGATCGTCGACCTGGAGGCCTTCGACGCCAACGCGGAGGATCTCGTCCGCCGGGCCGGCGGGAAGCCGATCCGGGTGGCCAGCAAGTCCGTGCGCTGCCGGACGCTGCTGGAGCGCGTCCTGGCGAAGGACGGCTTCGCCGGCATCATGTCGTTCACCCTCGCCGAGTCGCTGTGGCTGGCCCGGTCGGGATTCGAGGACATCCTCCTGGCGTACCCGTCGGCCGACCGCACCGCCTTCGCGGAGCTCGCCGCCGACCCCAAGCTCGCCGCCGCCGTCACCGTCATGGTCGACGACGTCGCCCAGCTCGACCTCATCGACTCCGCGCGCGCCGGCGGCAGCGAAGTCGTCCGGATCTGCCTGGAGTTGGACACCTCGCTGAAGATGCTCGGCGGACGGTTGCGGGTCGGCGCCCTGCGCTCCCCCCTCCACTCCCCCGCCCAGGTCGCCGAGGTGGCGCGGGCGGTGGCCCGGCGCCCCGGTTTCAAGCTGGTGGGGATCATGGCCTACGAGGGTCACATCGCCGGGGTCGGCGACGCGGTCGCCGGGCGGCCCTTCAGGTCCCGGGCGATCCGGCTGATGCAGGCCACCGCCCGCCGTGAACTCGCCGAGCGGCGCGCCGCCGTGGTGCGCGCGGTGCGGGCCGTCGTACCGGATCTGGAGTACGTCAACGGCGGTGGCACCGGCAGTGTGCAGCACACCGCCGCCGAGGACGCGGTCACGGAGATCGCGGCCGGGTCGGGGCTGTACGTGCCGCGTCTGTTCGACAACTACACGTCGTTCAGCGGGCGTCCGGCCGCCCTGTTCGCCCAGCCCGTCGTGCGCAGGCCGGGCGTCGGGATCGTGACCGTCCTCGGCGGCGGCTACCCCGCCTCCGGCGCCGCCGGGCCCGACCGGCTGCCCGTGCCGTACCTCCCGGAGGGGCTGCGGTACGACCCCCAGGAGGGCCCCGGCGAGGTGCAGACGCCGCTCATCGGCTCTCCCGCCGACGATCTGCTGATCGGCGACAAGGTGTGGTTCCGGCATGCGAAGGCCGGTGAGCTGTGCGAGCGGTTCGATGTGCTGCACCTGGTGGAGGGGGACACGGTCACGGCGACCGTGCCCACCTACCGGGGCGAGGGGCACACGTTCCTCTGAGTCCTGTTCTGCTGAGCCCTGTTCTGCTGAGTCCCGTTCCTCCGAGTCCCGTTCCTCCGGGTCCTGGAGCGGCTACAGCGGGGTGACGTACGCGCCGGAGATCCCGCCGTCCACCAGGAAGTCGGAGGCGTTGACGAAGGAGGAGTCGTCGCTGGCCAGGAAGGCGACGGCGGCGGCGATCTCCTCGGCTTCGGCGAACCGGCCCACCGGGATGTGGACCAGGCGGCGGGCGGCCCGCTCCGGGTCCGTGGCGAACAGTTGCTGAAGGAGCGGCGTGTTCACCGGGCCGGGGCAGAGCGCGTTCACGCGGATGCCCTCCCGCGCGAACTGCACGCCCAGCTCACGGGACATGGCGAGCACACCGCCCTTGGAGGCCGTGTACGAGATCTGGGAGGTGGCCGCGCCCATCCTCGCCACGAACGACGCGGTGTTGATGATGGACCCCTTGCCCTGGCGCCGCATGTAGGGGATGGCGGCCTTGCAGCACAGGTAGACGGAGGTCAGGTTGACCTCCTGGACGCGCTTCCAGGCGTCGAGGCCGGTCTCCAGGATGGAGTCGTCGTCGGGCGGTGAGATGCCCGCGTTGTTGAAGGCGACGTCGACGCTGCCGTAGGTGTCGTAGGCGGTCTTGAACAGCGCCTCGACCTGCTCGGGGTCGGTGACGTCGACCTTCACGAAGGTCCCGCCGATCTCCTCGGCGACCGCCTTGCCGCGGGCCTCGTCGACGTCGCCGCAGACGACGTGTGCGCCCTCGGAGGCGAGCCGGCGCGCGGTGGCGAGGCCGATGCCGCTGCCGGCTCCGGTGATGACGGCCGTCCGGCCGACGAGACGGCGGCAGACGATGTCAGGGTTCTGAGCGGTCACTGTGCGGGGCCCTCCGTGCTGATGAAGACGTTCTTGGTTTCGGTGAAGGCGGTCAGGGCGTCCGGGCCCAGCTCACGGCCGACGCCGGACTGCTTGAAGCCGCCGAAGGGCGTCCAGTAGCGGACGCTGGAGTGTGAGTTGACGGACAGGTTCCCGGCCCGCACGGCCTGCGAGACGCGCAGGGCGCGGCCGACGTCCCGGGTCCAGATGGAGCCGGAGAGGCCGTAGGGGGTGTCGTTGGCGAGCCGGATCGCGTCCGCCTCGTCGGTGAAGGGGAGCAGGACGGCCACGGGTCCGAAGATCTCCTCGCGGGCCGCGTCGGAGTCGGGCGCGGCCCCGGTGAGGACCGTCGGCGGGAACCAGAAGCCGGGGCCTTCGGGGGCGGTGCCGCGCAGCGCCTGGGCGTCGTCCGGCACGAACGACCGTACGCGGTCCACCTGTTGACGGGAGATCAGCGGGCCCATCTGGGTCGCCTCGTCGGCGGGGTCGCCGACGACCACGGCCGACAGTTCCCGCGCGAGATGGTCGGCCACCTCGTCGTAGACCGACTCCTGGACGAGGATGCGGGTGCGGGCGCAGCAGTCCTGGCCGGAGTTGTCGAGGAAGGAGAACGGGTCGACGGCCCGCTTCAGGTCGGCGTCCGCGAAGACGACGTTGGGGCTCTTGCCGCCGAGTTCCAGGGTGACCGGCTTGACGTGCCGGGCGCAGCGCTCCATGACCTCGCGGCCGGTGCGGGTGGAGCCGGTGAACACGATCTTCGCGACGCCCGGGTGGTCGACGAGGGCGCGGCCCGCGACCGCGCCGTAGCCGGGAAGGACGTGGAACAACCCCTCCGGCAGGCCTGCCTCCAGGGCGAGTTCGGCCAGCCGCAGAGCGGTGAGGGGGGTGGTCTCGGCGGGCTTGAGGACGACCGCGTTGCCGGCGGCGAGGGCCGGAAAGGAGCCCCACGCCGCGATGGGCATGGGGAAGTTCCAGGGGGCGATCACGCCGACCACGCCGAGGGGTTCGTGGAAGGTGACGTCCCAGCCGCCGGGGGCGGGGATCTGCCTGCCGAGGAGCCGTTCGACGCCGCCTGCCGAGTAGAGCAGCAGGTCGCGGGCGTTGCCGGCCTCCCAGCGGGCGTTGCCGAGGAGGTGGCCGGCCCCGCGGACCTCCAGCTGGGCCAGCTCGTCCAGATGAGCGTCGACGACGTCGGCGAAGCGGCGCAGCAGACGGGCGCGGTCGGCCGGGGCGGCGGCCGCCCACCCGGTCTGGGCGGCGCTCGCGCGGGCGACCGCGCGGTCCACGTCGGCCGCGTCGGCGGCGGGAACGGTGGCGAGAACCTCCTCGGTGGCGGGGTTGAGGACGATCAGCTCGTGCGGGTGCTGGTCGGACACGACAGGGACCTGTGACCTTTCAGAGGCGTTCGAAGGAGCGGCGCAGCTCCCAGTCGGTGACCGCGGCGTCGAAGGCTTCCAGCTCGACGCGGGCCATGTTGCTGTAGTGCGCGACGACCTCCTCGCCGAAGGCGGCCAGCGCTACGGGGCTGTTCGCCCAGAGCTCGGCGGCCTCGCGGAGCGTGGTGGGGACGTGCGCGTAGTCGGCGGCGTAGGCGTTGCCGGGGCAGGCCTCGGGCAGCTGGAGTTTCTGCTCGATGCCGTACAGTCCCGCCGCCACCAGGCCGGCGACCGCGAGGTGCGGGTTGACGTCGCCGCCGGGCAGCCGGTTCTCGAAGCGCATCGAGCGGCCGTGGCCGACGATCCGCAGCGCGCAGGTGCGGTTGTCGTGTCCCCAGGCGACGGCCGTCGGGGCGAAGGAGCCGGGCTGGAACCGCTTGTAGGAGTTGATGTTGGGGGCGTAGAGGAGGGAGAAGTCGCGCAGGGCGGCGAGCTGTCCGGCGAGGAAGTACCGCATGACGTTGGACATGCCGCCCGGGTCGTCGGCCGTGCCGGCCATGACGTTACGGCCGTCCGCGTCCGTCAGCGACAGGTGGATGTGACAGGAGTTGCCCTCGCGCTCGTTGTACTTCGCCATGAAGGTCAGCGAGACGCCTTCCTGGGCGGCGATCTCCTTGGCGCCGGTCTTGTAGATGGCGTGCTGGTCACAGGTGACCAGGGCCTCGTCGAAGCGGAAGGCGATCTCGTGCTGGCCGGGGTTGCACTCGCCCTTGGCGGACTCGACGGTGAGGCCGGCGCCGGCCATCTCGTTGCGGATGCGGCGCAGCAGCGGTTCGACCCGTCCGGTCCCGAGGACGGAGTAGTCGACGTTGTACTGGTTGACGGGGGTGAGTCCGCGGTAGTTCGCGTCCCAGGCGGCCTCGTAGCTGTCCTTGAAGACGATGAACTCCAGTTCGGTGCCGACCTGGGCGGTGAATCCGTGCTCGGCGAGGCGCTCCAGCTGGCGGCGCAGGATCTGGCGCGGGGCGGCGACCACGGGCGAGCCGTCGTTCCAGGCGAGGTCGGCGATCAGCATGGCCGTGCCGGCGTTCCAGGGCACGCGGCGCAGGGTGGACAGGTCGGGGTGCATGGCGAAGTCGCCGTAGCCGCGCTCCCAGGAGGACATGGCGTACCCGTCGACGGTGTTCATCTCCGTGTCGACGGCGAGGAGGTAGTTGCAGCCCTCGGTGCCGTGCCGGAGGACCTCGTCGAGGAAGAAGCCGGCGGCGAACCGTTTGCCCTGGAGCCGCCCTTGCATGTCGGGGAAGGCCAGGACGACAGTGTCGATCTCACCGCTCGCGACGAGAGCATGCAGCTCCTCGACACTGAGCGGGGGTGTGCGGTCTGCCACTGGAGGGCCTCCTCAGGCTTCCGGGGACCATAAGGTATTGCGGAGAACCATTGCTTGGGAAGGGGGCACGGCCAGATGTCGGTGAACGCTGACGGCGGACCGGACGACCGGCTGACGCCGATCCTGCGGCCGGTGCGGGCCGGGAACGGTTTCGAGGAGGCGCTGGAGCAGATCCTGCAGGTCGTGCGGCTGGGCCTGGTGCCGGGGGGCGACCGGCTGCCGGCCGAGCGGGATCTGGCGGAGCGGCTGGGGATCAGCCGGGTGACGCTGCGCGAGGTGCTGAAGGTCCTCCAGGATCAGGGGCTGGTCGAGTCCCGCCGGGGTCGGTACGGCGGAACGTTCGTGCTGCCGCGCGCGGACGCCGGCGGCGAGGACGAGCTGCGGCGGCGGGTCGCGGAGGTCGACATCGAGGACGTCCTGCGTTTCCGCGAGGTGCTGGAGGTGGGCGCGGCGGGCCTGTGCGCGGCGCACGGGCTGACGGACGAGCAGGCGGAGCGCCTGCGCGACGCCCTGGCCCGGACGGCGGACGCGCCGCTGGCCGACTACCGCCGCCTGGACACCCTGCTCCATCTCACCCTGGCCGAGCTGTGCGGCTCACCGTCGTTGACCGCGCGGTACGCGGCGGTGCGGGCCACGGTGAACGACCTGCTCGACTGCATCCCGCTGCTCGTGCGCAACCTGGAGCACTCGCAGCGGCAGCACACCGCGCTGGTGGAGGCGGTGCTGGACGGCGACGCGGACGGCGCGCGGGAGATGATGCGGGAACACTGCGCGGGGACGGCGGCCCTGCTCAGGGGCTTCCTGGCATGAAGAGGACAGAAAACAGGTAAAGGTATGCACGAAGTCCATTGCAGCGCCGGGGAGGGACCATGACGGGCAGTCCGCTGATCGGGATCAGCACGTATCTGGAGGCCGGGACGCGCTGGCACGTGTGGGAGCTTGAGGCCGCGCTGCTGCCCGTCGGGTACCCGCGGCTCGTGCAGCGGGCCGGCGGGCTGGCCGCGATGCTCCCGCCGGACGCGCCCGAGCGGGCGGCGGCGACCGTGGCCCGCCTCGACGGGCTGGTGATCTCGGGCGGCCCCGACGTCGAGCCGGTCCGCTACGGCGCCGAGGCCGACCCCCGCACCGGGCCTCCGGCGCGGGAGCGCGACGCGTGGGAGCTGGCGCTGATCGAGGCGGCGCTGGCGGCCGGCGTTCCGCTGCTGGGCGTCTGCCGGGGCATGCAGCTGCTGAACATCGCGCTCGGCGGCACCATGACGCAGCACATCGACGGGCACGCCGAGGTCGTCGGCGTCTTCGGACACCACCCGGTGAAGCCGGTCCCGGGCACGCTGTACGCCGGGATCATCGATGAGGAGACATCGGTGCCGACCTATCACCACCAGGCGGTGGACCGCCTCGGCGCGGGCCTGATCCCGTCGGCGTACGCGTCGGACGGCACCGTCGAGGCCGTCGAACTCCCGTCGGCCGGCGGCTGGGTGCTCGGCGTGCAGTGGCACCCGGAGATGGCCGAGGACGTACGGGTCATGCGGGCCCTGGTGACCGCGGCGCGGTCCTGCAGCCCGCCCGGCGCTTGAGGACGAGGCCCTTCAGGGGCCGACAGCGGGGGTCTGGGGCGACAGCGGGGGTCTGCGGGCGGCCAGCAGGG